>CAZCZK010000007.1:0-33697 GCA_964503195.1 uncultured Methanoregula sp. | reverse complement strand
TTTGTTTCCGAATCTCTTCGACAACATACGCCATCGACTATGAAGAATATCGACATCAACAGAGTTCTCATGGCTGTCCCGGCCTTTGGGACTGGGGTGAGATCCGCTATTTGGCCAGATCCTGTATTGTCCGACGGGATGTGATAATGGTTAGTACCTGTTCCGATAGTAACCATATTCGATCCTTACGATCTCCTATCTGTGGGGGATACATTGTCCTTACCAAACTGTATCTTCGAGTACGGTCAATTTTGCGGTCGATTTTCCAATATTTTGTAATTTTAGTTGGTTTCTAATTGGACTTTTACAAAAGGAGGTATGCTTATTGAGTTAATCGGAGATGCAAGCCATTTCTATCTTTTTTCAGGGGGCAAATTCCGAGGGGGTTAAATACATTGTTTTATTGGGATTAATTATCCATATATGGAACGTTGATGATTATCCTGATACGAGTTTCATCCAGAAAGAACAATATCTCACCCCGTTATACAAATACAGAGATTCATGAGACAAATGATCTATCCGATAAGCATAGTTTGAGAATACATGTATGATGGTTACCCGGTGATTTCTTTTGTCAAAAAAAATACTCTCTGACAAAACATATTCATTTTTTATATCAGATATCCCTTCAGATCTTTTTATTATGCTATTATGGATGGGAGCTGCAATTACCGCGATCTATCTCCCAATTCTTAATGAATCTCCCTTGAGAATTATGTTTACCCTTCCTGCCGTTTTCTTCGTCCCGGGATACTGCCTTATTGCATATCTCTTCCCAAAAAAGGGAGAGATAGGATTCATTGAGCGGCTTATGCTCTCGTTTGGATTTTCCATAGTGGTGGTCCCTTTGATTGGACTATCGTTAGATTTTACACCATTCGGGATCAGGCTAGATCCCATTGTGATATTTTTAACACTATTCACGGTGGTTATGATACTGGTTGCGCATTACCGGCGGGCTCTCCTCACACCTGAAGAACGGTTCCAGTTCCAGTTTTCTGATATTATCTGTAAGATCCGGGAAGGTTTGGTTCCCCCAAGTGAAAGGAAGTTTGATCGAGTTCTCAGCCTCATTCTGGCGCTATTAATGATAATTACTATACTATCAACCACCTACGTGATCTTTTCCCCCAAGGACGGGGAGCATTTTTCTGAGTTTTATATCCTGAATGCAAATCTGAAAGCCGACAATTACCCGGTTCAGATCATTCCTCATCAATTCTACCCCATGTACATCGGCATCGGGAATCATGAGTACCAAAATGTATCGTACAAAGTTGAAATCTGGTTCGAGGAGATAGAAACCAATAAAACAATCCATACCTCGAATATCAGAACTATGGATCCTGCTGACCCCTTGGAGATTTCCCTTGCCAACGGAGAAACTAGGTTAATTCCGTATGACCTGTTTCTCAATAAAAAGGGATACAATCGTATAGATTTCCTGCTGTTTAAGGAGACTGTTCCTAGCCCCGAAATAACCGGTATTGACCGTATAAATGCAAGTTACCGTGATGTTCATCTCTGGATAATGGATTAGAGTATACTACCATTTTAACTCCCAACTCGTGAAGAAATTACTATGAAGAAATGGAAAAAATATCATCCCAAAATTCTTGTCCAAAAAAGGATACTTACTCTCGAATGGAAAAAGGAAATGGTCTTCCTGAGTAGCCGCCGGATCTCCGGTCATTTCTTACGAGCGTGCCGCCGATCCTGCATGATCCCCCTTACCGTGTGCGACGAGGATCAACCGGATTGACCGCTGCCCAATCTTAGCTTCCTTCAATGCGTTGATGATAGTACATTTACTTTCTGGGATAACAGTGTCAATAAGGATCGCACCGTCCTGTCTCACTATGTATGAGTTCAACATCCAAAGCTTGACCGGAATGATCTGAACGGGGAATCAATAAGGGGACATTACCTGTCGGGCATAATGGTTTGCCTGATAAATGACTGCCTCTATGGGGTCTTACTGATATAAAACGCATTATGGAAAAAATCAGCAAAGTTGGATTTACCAGAATAGTGAGGAAAACAAATGCAGAAGTGGTTAAGAAAAAAGTGAGCAGGATTGATCCACTATCAATGCTGGATATGTTTAGGTTAATTCGCGTGAAACGCCCGCGTTGAGGCGCATCCAGTTACCGGAATAAATTTGTTTTCCTCTCATTCTTTTATATCATCCCATGAAAAAGGGGAGATCTGCCAACAGAACTCGAATATGGAGAGCACAGTTGATTTTGAACAATATATTAAACGTTTGAACCCCCGATTTCCTTAACCAATGAATATTCGTTACGTAATTTTTGTGGTTATGGCTCTTGTTTTTACAGCCGGGGGGGGATATTATTATTTCAAAAATCCCCCCCCTTTACATTTTAGCAATCCTGAATACTACGCCTATGGGGATAGTATGACCAGAGCAGCCGGGTCTGGAGATTTAAATCCTGATGGATCGGATTGTTATATTTTCCAGATGGTCAATACATTCAAAAAAGGTTCAGTTGCCGATCATAATATGGATGGTGCGAGTAAAACAAGCTCATGGGGACTTGAGAATTTCGAGAGTCATTTTCCAAAAGGGGTTCGATATTTCATTATTTTTTTCGGGGCAAATGATCGTGATATTGAGCCTTCTGTCACTGCTTCAAATCTTATTGAGATGAAAGAAAAAGTGGAGAGACGCAATGCCACAGCGATTATTGTTTTATCTCCCTTGGTTAATCCAAATGAAAAACTACCCAATACGACAGTGATCAACCAGACCGCGCGGCTTCTGGCAATTCAGCAGATCCTCGATGGAAAAAATATATCTTATGTCAAAATGTACGATGCCCTCGATTCAATCCCGAAAAATAACCGCATTGATTCCCTAAATCTCTCACACTTTACAAGCGATGGAATTCATCCCGGGAAGCAAGGACAGAAGAGGATGGCAGAATATCTCTGGGAAAATGCATTTTGAAAAAGCATTTTCTAGAAGTTAATAAACTCCTTCCACTCCTCTGATGAAATAGCCAGATGTAAGATGGGATAAAAAAGCAAAGAATCATTTTATTCGTACAAAATATAAGAGGCTAAGTTGATATGATACCCATGAGGAGTTCGGGTTTGAGGCTAAGCTCCAATTTGATGAAAGAATGAAGCAGACCTATGAATGGTATATTAATTGTTCCAAAGAGAGAATCCGATTATACCTAATATGGTGTTATGATCATGTGTATTAATGGCTGTATATATTGTATCTTTCATCAATAAATATCAGAAAACGATAAACACAAAATTTTAAGGTGATATCGGTGAAGCTATGGTTCCCAGAACTAGATATTCTAAAGTCAACCGCGATAGTTTTAATCGTCTTCTGTCATATAGACAATTATGTATCTTGTTATGAATTAATCCGTTTAGTTGATGATAGTGCTGCATTGATTGGTCTAAGTATCTTTTTTTTTATATCAGGATTTTTACTTTCTCAAACCGATTCAGTCATCAATTCAATAAAAGATATCCAAAAATTTTATATGAAAAAATTTATCAGGATTTTTCCTTTATACTGGGTTGCTTTGGCAAGTTTGGTTATTATTTTTGGATTATTGAAAATAAGTCCTGGACAATGGAAGTCATATGATTTTAGTTTGAATAATGTACTTATTCATTTCTTCGGACTACAAGGAATTTTCCCCATTTATACTATCCAATCTATGTGGTTCGTCGGAGTGATTGTAATATTTTATATATTATATCCTATTATTGTATATCTATCTGAAAACTCTTTGGACACATTTGCGATATCATCAATTATTCTTATTTTTTTGGCAATCTTCCACTTTTTTTTCGGATTGTTCGATATTAACGTTTTAATGTATTATCCAATCTTTATGTCTGGGATATTTGTTCATCAAATCGTCTATTCTTCAAAAATAATTGCTGATGAAACTTTATTAAAACGAATTTTAATTTGGACCTTCATATTGATTTTCGTGATCTTTCTGATGTTTATATTTCTAAAATCCAGTAATATAAATTTACGCTTTTTTTCTCCAATGTTACGGATGTGTGCTATGATTCCTTTAAGTATTTTTTTAATTATTTTCACTCGCTTATTTATAAAAATACGTGGAAATATTATGTCAATCATATCGTCAATCGCCTTTGCGACATATGCAATATATTTATTCCAACATCAATTTTTGGCGTTTTTTTCACTGATAATTGATTTCATTATTCTAAATACAATCCATCAAGACATAATTATTTTAACTGTTGGATTTGCAGGAGCAATCCTTTGCGGGATAATAATTCAAAAAGTTGAACATGATATTTTCACGCGCTTAAAAGAGATCATCAACGATAATTTCCTATGAAAATCGAATCCTTTCAGACAGAACGATGTGGGTTGAAACTCCTATACCCCCAATTATGTATGATATATGCCAACCTCCCCAATGGGGTGCTCCCGCGGCGGATCAGTGACGGGAAGCATTTTGAAGACGCCTGAACGCCTCTGCGTGTCCTCACTGGTCCTGACAGGGGGATCTCTCACACCCTTGTGATTTTCATGATTCAGGTGCTAACACCCGTTCACGCCTGTTTCTACATATACTATTGCCAATTCACCCTTAAGATATTTGAGATTCCACCTGCTTGTGTTATCAACGCGGGAGGTTAAATATATCTTTTTCACATCTTATTTTATAAAATATTAACCAGATTGTTTATTTTAATTTCTGTCATAAAAACTAACAGAAAAAAAAATACCGATGATACCTGCCTACCTCATCGATGATACCGTAATAGTACTGTCTTGGCAGATGTTGTTGATGATGTGGAGCGGAAACACTTCAACCTAGTATCTCAAGTAAAGCGACACCAGGTTCCATTTTCTGTTCAGATACCGGAAAGAGTTACACCAGGATCACCCCCTGCGAGTATATTTACCTTTTCGTTAATCACGATGAGATGCAGTTCCCTGATGGAAAAGGAAATTATACCGTGGCCTAAAGCTTCTACCGTTATCTCAAACGTAAACTCTAATCGGAAAGGGGTATCCAAGGAGAGAAACGGCCTCTCTTCTAATGAGAATACATATGAAAATACAATTACAGAAATGAAAAAGATAATGTTAAAGTGAAACGTATCCTGAAACTACTTGAACACGAGGTATAGTCGCTAGATTGGACCTATCCCAAAGATTATTGCCCTGAAAGATGATTCCGAAAGACGTGAGAAGGGCAATATGTATAATGATAGGCTATAGGTGTCGATGATCGGGGAATGGAGTAATCATTCTGGGATTTCTGTTTATGGGAACTCTCTACACTGTTGAAACGAAGGTACGGATGTTATCATGAGATCCCCTCTTTTTGTATTTGTGGTAATGTTGCTGGTGATCCCGGCAATGGCAGCACCTTTTGTTTCGAATGTAACAGGAGGTGCCATAACCGTACCGGTAAAATTTTCGTGTACAGGAACATCCGTCGAATCTCCGGAAAGCTGGAGTTGGACGTTAAAAAATATTGCCGTATCGGCTTCGGAAACAAAGTTTAGCACGTTACAAAATCCTATCGAAACGTTCGGCCCGGGAAATTTTTCGATACGATTAACAGTACGCAACAGTTCCTATTCGTACACCTCTCCGGATCTATCCTATTTTGTCAACGTAAGTGGAGCCGGGACAATTAATCAGGCTGAGGGATTCAGACTTTTAAATGATATTCCATTAGTGCCCTCAGATAATATCTGGAAGGCACCGGTAGATCATCTGCCAATAGACCCACGTTCGAAGATGTACATCAGGGCATCACGACCGTCGTCTTACATATACATCGCGAAAGCCTTTACTATCAATGTTGTAAATTCAAGCACAAAAAAACAGAATTACTCAATAGTAACGTGGCCGACTTACAGCGATTTAATGCCAATACCCATTCCGGACAATCCCGTTATCGAGACGATGGGTGTCGATAAGCACATGTTGATTGTCGACAAGGATACCAGTACTTCTTACGAATCATATGCCACTGAGAGACTCGCGAACGGCACATTTAAAACAATTGTTACAAAAACGTACGATTTAACCAGTAACGCACTCCCTGCAGATAACAAGTGGACGGCAGAAGCAGCCGGACTTCAGATGACACCGGGTATACTACGGTACGAAGAGATCTTAAACGGTTCTGTTGACCATGCTATCCGTGCGGCATTTTATTCATCGGGAAATACCCATGTCTGGCCGGCACGGGCCGACGGTAGTCTCGCAGACCTATCATATCCCGGATTCGGGCAGAGATTCCGTCTTAATGCCTCATTCGATGATTCGGGGTTCTCTCCACACAACAAGATCATTATTACCGCATTAAAGAAGTATGGGATAATGCTTGCAGATAATAGCGGGGATCCAAATGCGTGGCTCTTGTCAGCAGATACCGATCCCCGGTGGGGAGAGACATGGTACGGGATAGGAAGTACATGGCTCGAGTTCCAAAAAATGCATGCATCTGATTTTGAGGCGGTAAATGCAACGGTATTGATGATAAATCGATCGTCGGGACAGGCAAACTTACCAATGGCTCCTGTGGCCTCATTCTCTGCAGATCCACGATCCGGGATAATCCCATTCATTGTAGTTTTCACTGATACAACGCCATATTCCTCTGCAACCTCATGGTACTGGGAATTTGGAGATGGTTCGACCAGTAACTCGCATAATCCGACCCACGCTTATACTATAGGTGCTACATATAATGTCAATCTAAAAGTGACGAATGATTTCGGAAGCAGCTGGGAAAATAAAACTGCTTATATTACCAGTTACGCCAATCACTGGAACGCATATAGTAACGATCCTCTCTCTATGTTCCATAATACATGGGGAATGATCTGTGGAGTTATTGCGATTATTATAACCGGTCTCGTTCTTTATTACCTCAAGTGGAGGAAATATCCGTAAGCTCTGATTAAAATCAGGAAGTCGGAAAAAAGTCATTTGTTTTTGTTTAGAGTTATCGATGATCTAAACTAGTATACACACGTCTATCGTTTTGTGCGGTCACCACAACGGCCGGGAGAAATGAATCACCGAACATCGGAGTGTCTGGAGGACAGGGTCCTGGGTATAGGCCAGGGAAAAATGAGGTACTGAAATGGCACAATACCCATAACTAATAATACAATAGGAAAATAACAAAATCCAATGAGATATTACACAGACATTACAAAAAGCAAGCCTGTATGTTGATTTCCTGAAAAAACATCAATATAAAACTCATGCATAGGTGAATAGCCTTAACAAATGAATTCATTAGATTTTTTTATGGGAAAAAAAACTGGTGTGTATCAGATGAGTATCAAATGTATTTCATGTGGGAATTCAACCCATTATCAACTGCATACCGTAAAAGAGATGATGTATGGTTTACGTGAGAATTTCACCTATTTTGAATGTTTAGAGTGCGGCTGTCTCCAAATTGTAGATATCCCCGCATCTCTCGATAAATACTATGATGAAAAGTACTACTCTTTTCAGAGAGCAGATAAATCAAATCTGACTAAAAAGATAATAAATTTGCTAATAAGGGAGCGGAATCGTTATTCTCTTTTTAGACAGGGAATACTTGGACAAATGGTAAATATTAAATATCGTGATCCCTTTGGAGAATTACTTAAAAAATATGGCATTGAAGAAAACTGGAATATCCTTGATATTGGACCTAATACTGGTGAATGGTTGTTCTCTTTAAACGATCTCGGATTCAAAAATCTGTATGGTGTAGGTCTTTTCATTGATGACGCAGATCTCAATAATAGTTCTGTGAATATTATTAAAGGAACCATTTATGAATTGAAAAATTTGCATCAATTCAATCTCATCCGTAGCAGTTATTCGCTTGAGCATATATCGGATCAATATGAAACACTGAGAAAAATCCACGAACTATTGGCTCCTGAGGGACTTTGTATTATTGCAATGCCGGTGAAAACAGAAACCATCTGGAAAAAATATGGTACAAACTGGGTTCGGATCGATGCTCCAAGACATTTAGTTATTCACACCGTTACAAGTTTTAAGATTCTTGCGAAAAAAGCAGGTTTTAAAATTACCGATGTTATCTTCGATTCGACGGCTTTCCAATTTTGGGGGTCTGAGCAATATACGAAAAATATTCCCCTGAAATCAGCAAACTCATATAAAGTTTCTCCCAGCAACAGCATATTCTCACCGAAGATGATTCAACAATATTCTCGCGAAGCAGAACGATTAAACCTCGAATCACAAGGAGATCAGGCAATTTATATATTGAAACCATGGGAAGACTAACATTATGAAAGGCAAGTATTATTGCCGAAACCTGATCCTGCCTCTACGGAATACTGGATGGTGAGAAACGACATATGGGGATTGATCGGTCTTTCTAAGAACGTTCTTTCAGGTTCATCGAGTTCCAGAGCCTCCTTCAAAACATTGGACGGCGAAACCCGAATCATCCTAAAACCAAAAACTACTGCCTCAACCTTTCTCGTGGATACTCCCTGCAGGAACGATTAGGCAAGCGCATTCACGAGAGCTTTATCAATTATCGAATGGCGGTTAAATAAATTGGTATATATGGAGATCTCTCTCAGTTGGATTTTCAGGAAAATGAGTTCTCCGTATCTCGTCTTCATGTGAGTCTGGTACCCGTTCCGGGGGTCCTCCTGGCGCTGGACCTCGTTTATCTCTTTACCCCCCTGTTTAGCCACTTCTTCTCTCATCACATCATTCAGGAACCTGGTGATGAACCGTTGCTTCCCTCCTAGCTATCGGTAATATAATTTTGTACGATGTCTCTTAGATTTTGTTGCCCTGTATTCTCCTTGGGTAGTCTGATGTTGGATACAGGGCTTTTTACGTTTTACAACACTTCGGGTACACTACCGCACAAGACTTATATGTTTGTTAAAAAAAGGAACGCTAATTAAAATTCGGGTATAGTACAATTATAACTACCAACTCGTAAGGAGATTATGGGGAAGAAATAGTAAAAATATCATGCCCAAAATGCAAGGCCAAAAAAGTTTACCTTCTTTTTCATGGTCAGAGAAAATGTTCTCAATGCAAGTATGAGTTTACTCCACACCGACTCCCACTCCATTATGAGAGATCAGTGGAGGGAAATAATTCTCTGGTTCCTCATTGAGCAGAGTAGCCAGAACATCGCAATGGCTGGCAAAGGAGCTGGTGAACCCAGATGAGTCGATAGCAGTACAGGGTATCTTCTCACCCCAGTCATAGAACATATTTATGAGTCGGTTGGGTAACCGGCTTAACGTCGATGATAGAATTCGGTAAGAGAACTTCTGAATTGTTGTGAAATGGGGAACCCCCTCGAGATGAATCTTCTCTCGAAGAGTGTCCATGATCTCGGTAAGTTCTACGGTGTCGCGATTCTCTTCGGACAAGTACTCTTTCAGGGGAAGAAGAATGAGTAACTGGTGCTGGGTATAAGTTTTTCGTGAGAATTTGGATGAGAAAAGGGGAATTCGGGAATCTCGGATCAATCCGGAGGACAATTCAACAAACCTGATATACCGGTTTGCTGACACTATTCAATCTCTTTGCTCGTTACTCGCATAACAAGGTAAGGAGGCACTGTATCTTAGCTTTTGTGGTCAGTTTTTTACTTCGGAGAACTTTGGGTTTCAACAGAGCCGAAAATTTAATAAAAATGTGAAATAAGTATTTTATCAGACAGGACATCCATTATAAACGCATACTGAAGGGTTTGTATCGGAGAATTATGCATCCTACTTAATCGTCTGGACCTCAATCATAAATACAGAAACGATTAATGAATTATCATACCAGGATAACAGATGAAAAAACGACAGTCTGCTTTTATTTTTCTTGCTCTTTGGCTCATCTTAGTTTCTGGAAGTATGATTATGAGTCGACGAATTGATCTTGAGTTTTTTTTAATCCTGGGATTGATGGGTCTTCTTTTCGTTAATCAACTTTTAGAACAAAACTTTATCCAGCCCAATTACAAAAAATACATTAAATATAATTTTATATTTTGTATAATTATATTTGCAATAATTGTTGCACATAAAGTAATGGTGATTGTTGCAGACATAAAGCAATGGTGATTATCCCAGGGAAATTATCCTTATTTTGAAAAAAATTGCACTGTAGAAAACCTTCACCATGTGAAATTGTAGGAACCTGTGAATGTTACAGACAATCATTTTGTTAGTGATTTCTTTCGTTTGAATGAAAAATCTTCGAGCTTTGAGATCGCCGCTGAACTTTCTTTTCAGGACAGAGAATTTGTTTTCGACGATTTGCCGTCGTGGATAAATAATGTCATTGAACTGTTGAGCCATTTCCTGACGGTAAGTCCCCCCGACAATCTCGTTATTCCAGGAACGAATTGGGATAACCGAATTGGCGTGGAGGTCTTCCCGGATCAACCGGTGAATTGCTTCAGAGTCGTATCCTTTATCCATGACGTAACAATCGGACTTCCGGATTTTGTGGCATTGTCGGAGTAATTTCTCGGAATGCCGGGTATCGTGGACCCGGCTTTTTGAGACAACAAATCCGGTAATCACTTGTTGGTCTGTATCAACGGATATCGAAGTTTTCAGGAAGTGTTTTCGGAGTTTTCCGGTTCGTTCAGAGAAATAATGGCTGCAGTATCCGCTCGTAAATCCGGACGAATCAATAGCGGTTATGTGAATATTTTCATCCGAAGAATCGAACAGGTTCACGGTCTTTCTGAAGGTGATCCGAAGATAGAGTGTTTTTATCCGGCAGAGAAATTTCTGGAGCAAAGTCAAATGGGGTACGACTGAGAGATCAAGGATCTCCTGGACTCCATCCATATCTCCAACGTCTTCGATAATTTCCCGGTAGTGCTGGTTACGAAAATCCTTGAACAAAATCAAGGCGAGCAGCTGGTGTTGAGTGTAGACCTTCTTGGAAAATTTTCTGGAATATGGATTGAGACGAGTTGACTTTAGGATTGAAATGGCTGCTTGGATAAACCCGATATTCCGGCTCGCTGATTTCTTAATCGTCTCCTTTCTTTTTGATGTCACAATCAAGAAAAGGAGACACTGTACGTTAGATCTTTCGGTCGTCGGTACAATACGTTTTTAGATTAGGCTTTCTACTGAGCAAAAATAATGTAAAACCATTACCATATTCATGCGTGTTCCCCCTGATTCATTACCTCTCAAAATTTTCCATTGTGGATTAAAATAGTCATTAAAGACAACCGACGTTCGGTCAACAGAGACTACGCAGAATCGAGATGAATGTAACCAGTATGATTTTCTTTGAATATCATTCTCAACGAAGAGCTGTCTTAAGGGATCAAAACGAAATTGTTCGTCTTCAATCTCCTTCGGGCTCCCCAAACGGGATGTTTTCCTTTGAGCCGAATTATCCGTTACTCCATGGGCACAGATATTGCTCTTCTGGATCGCTTTGGCCCGGTCTTCTTTGGTTTCAGTCCGGTCTCGGGATCCTGTGCCCATCGACACACGGTTCTTTCAGAGATGCTATACGGTTCTCCAATATCTTTGGCACTTCCTATCTTCACCTCATAGAATACCACGGCTTTGGTCCTGATCTACCGCGTCGCATTCACCCGCAAGCACCGTTTCGATACTGAAAGCGGACATAAATTATGTCACTATTTTAGGACAGAAACTCTGGCACACTATAAATAACCACTAAAAAAAATAATGGGGGGATATCGTTAAATTTCCTCTCTTCAAATATGTTAGCTGGAAATAATAAGATGTTGAAATATAGAATATTACCCTAAAAGGATCTAGATCGGGAACATATTGGTGGTGGGAGTTCCTATGAATGTATAGATAAAATGGATCACCAGGGTGCAGAAAGGAAAAATATTTCTCAACAATGGATACTGTACTATGTTCTCAATAAAAAATGGGGAAAATAACCTTTTTAAAATTGTTTTAATATTCAGTTTTTTTTTATTACTAGTTGTTCTGGGAATAATCGTTCATACCGGCCCAATTCGCTCATATGAGTTTTCAATCTATGATGCATATCCTTGGTATTTCTGGGTCTTGATCTTATCAGCCATATTTTGTGGGCAGCTGATAATTCTCGGATCAGCAATTACCCCCTCCAGAAATAATTACTGGATTTTTGGTTTGTGCGTACTTCTGGTCGCAAATAGCATAATCCTCTTTATGCCGCTAATCAGAGAATATTATCTCGAGAGTGATGGCGATATTCTTTCTCATATAGGTTTTATGAAGGACCTCCTTCATACCGCAAGCATCGGAGGAAACCATTATCCTATCGATCATATTCTCGTTGGAGTGATCGCTCATCTGTTTTCCGGACTCTCGTTCCCGTATCTCACTCTAATCATCCCGCCATTTTTTTCATTTTTTTTCATATTATCTCTCTATTTTGTTGGCAAAATGATTTTTTCGAATAGATTTATCCTATTAATGCTGGTTATAATCTCATCTGTACTGATGTTCGGGCAACATGCGGTATTATTTATGCCCAACGCTCAGGCATTTTTTTTGGTTCCCTTGATTTTATATGCTGCCCTTAAAATATATTATGAGACAGACAATAAGAAGTATTACATACTGTTATTTCTATTATGTTTCTTTATTGTTTTTTATCATCCACTTGTTACCGTTTTGGTAATTTTGATACTGTGTTTAATGCAAGTTACTCTTTACGTTTTAGAAAAATATGAAAACAGGAATCTCAAGAGGGTTAATTATATCTATACAATTTTCTTTATAGTGATCGTATTCACAATGTGGTCTACCTATCTTTCGTTGGTGACTTCTACTGTGGCGTTACCGATTGCCGAGAGATTATTAGGAAACGAGACTGGTCAATCAGAACTGCAATCCAATATTGCTGTTGTATCCCTAGTGAAGTTGGACCCTATCTATTTTTTTAATATGGTTTTTAGTATGTACGGTAATTTCATAATTATGGTAATATTCTCACTTCTGTCTATAGTATTTATAATTAAATCCATAAAAGAACAAAAAACAAAACCAGATTTGTATATAGGGATTCCGGTCGTGGGATTTATTATATTTTTTATATTGGCTATTTTTATGTTTGCGATAAATGGGGCTTTCAATTTTGAAAGGATAATACATTTTTCCTGGCTTTTCTCCTTTTTATTAGTTCCGACCGGCATTTATCTTTTCTTGTATGATAATCCTGACCAAATGCTTACTATCAAGGGAATAATTAAACTATCCATAATAATTTCATTCTTTTTTGGACTAACTTATTTTTCAATATTCAATCTGTTCCCTTCACCAATAATTAAGCAAGCTAATACTGCAGTCATAGATAGTGAATATAAAGGCATGAGCACATTTTTCACGTATAGGAATCAGACTCTTCCCCTTTTAGAATATGTTGTACCCTCGTTTCGATATCATGAGAGTATCTACGGACGGGCTGCTGAAAAGATTAATATTCTTTACTATGATCCAAACAGTACACCACCAGATCATTTCGGCTATCAAAATTTAACCCTTTCACATAATTTTTATAACACTTCACAATATTTATTATTAGATGCTCGTGGGCGGGGATTCTATTCGCGTGTATATCCTGAGTATAAAGAAAAGTGGCGATTCTTGCCGGAAGATTTTGAACGATTGAACTTTGATTCAGCAGTACAAAATATTTATGATAATGGGAATCTTGAAGTGAGACTGGTTGGATATCGCTAAATACCGTGAGAAGAGGTTAATTCTTGGTAGTACTGGTTATTGAAATCTTTAAACAAAATTAGGATGAACAGCTGGTGTTGGGTGGATACCTTCTTAGAAAACTTACGGTGTCACAGGATTGATCAAGCTTATGAGCGGCTTCCCGGACTGAAGTATCCACCTCGAAAGGCTTGATTGCGATTAATACGCGGACCGGGGGAACTCTTAATCCTTCAAGGATTCCCCGTCTCGGTCCCCATTCCTTCCGGCAACCGTAGCACTTGTACTTGCCGCGCCGGATACGACCTATCCGAGTACTTGCGCAATACGGACACTCATCAAACCGTTGTAGAATACCTTGTTCCTGAAGGTACTCCTCGGATTTCTCTTCTGATATCGTGTACTGTTGGAGATCTATGAGGTTCATCCTTCCAACCACCTGAGTTTATCGTGGTGGTCGTTATTAAGGAATCACCTAAAATTATTTAAAGAAATAAGAAATTATTCAGTTAATAATTATGTGGTTTGTTTGTTTTTACAAACGACCCTGTTGATTTTTCCTATGATGATTGTCAATGTTCTGGGACCGGAAATGAATGCTTTTTTTACCATTTCTTGTTCATTCGTAGTATTACTTCAGGTTATCCCTTCATCGATTTTCAATTCCCTTTTAGTTGAATGTACTTATGAAAATATTTTGAGTGAAATCAATTTGAAAAGATCTGTATTCCAAATGCTGATGATACTCCTTCCGATCACATTTTTCATTATTGAATTCCCGGGACAAATTTTATCGATATTTGGACAGGATTATTCGGACCAAGGAGCAGGAATTCTCCGAATATTAACACTTTCTGTGATTCCTTGGGGGATTATATATTTTTTTATTAGTATTGAGAGACTAAACAAAAAATCAAACATGATTCTTTACATCCCCGTATTGGCTGCGTGTTTATCATTGTGCTTAGGATATATTTTGATGACGCAATGGGGTTTGATGGGAGTAGAAATCGGGTATCTTCTTGGGCAAATTTTTGTAGCGATCTTTGTAATAATTTTACTATTGAAAACGGGAATAAAGAGAATGGATCAGATACGAACGTAAGCACTCGATATCATTTTCTGGGGAGACTAAAAATTCGAGTTTAATGAATAAAAAGGTGTAAATGGCCGAATCTTTAGCCATACCTTGCTCTCAGTTCTCGTCCTTGCGAGTGTCGGGAGGCCTGTCCTGAAGTACTGAAAAACACCGGTTGTCACCGGGATCGCTGCCGGCGTCCTCTCCTCCAGGTGCTGGATCTCCTGTTGAGCGAAACCATAAACTGGGTATACCCGATACATGGGGAATTTCAACGATATTATGCTGCAGCTGACATCATCTCCCTGATATTGGGTGATATTATAAACTATCAAACGTCACCACCCCGTTTCGCTGCTTCAGAACCCATGAAACTGCACTTTTACAGGATAATACACACAATTACTACTCAAATAAACGGTTTAAATGGATTTTTTTTGTAAATTTATAGGCAATAACGCAAAAATAAATGGTTAATACAGAAATTACTATTGGTATAAAGATGTTATTAATTTTCATAATATCAAGAATAAATCTCGATATTATCTGTAAAATAAGAGGTGCGTGAAATAGAAATATTTGAAATGAATAACTCCCACAATACATGAGAAATCCGAATAGTAATTTGGTTTTTTTCATACTCTCAAATATCGCGGTCAGGAAAAAAGGGAAAAAAAAGCCACAAAAATATTGTAAAATTGTAATATCTATAAAATTTTGTAAAATTATTATGGATACAGTATCAATAAGGAATAATATCGGGAAATAAAATTGTGATTGTTGAAACCATTTACATTTTTGATAATACTGGTTACATGACCAACAGATTCCAAATATAAAAAAAGGCAAGTATATAAATACATTATTAACTAAAACAAATTCAAATTTAATCGCATCAATTTTAATTAATAATGAAATCAAAAGAGATGGGATAAAAAAGAAAAATAACCATTTGATATTGAGGAAATATAAGATGGTAAAACAAATGCTAGTTATTGCTATTAGCGCAACTAAATACCAAAGTTGAATTGCAATTACATTGTACCCTAAAAAAAAACCAATAAAATAAAAAATATTTATATTATTAAATAAATTTAAAAAAAAATTTATACCAGTATAATTAATATTAAAAAAATATACTGAAATATATGTTATTAATAATATTGGAAATAAAATAAGCAATGAATATCCTAGATATGGCTTATATAGTCTGATAAATCGTTTAATAAAATATTCACTTAAAAATTTTTTCTGGTTAAGTTCATTAAAATGGTTTAAACTCAATTTATATCCTGCAGATAAAGTAAAAAGACTCAATCCCAGAAAGATAAGGTATGGACATAGAAAAAAAAAGGGATTGTAAGATAATATGTATAATTCATGATATAATACAATGAAAAAAATTGAAATACCATCAAAAAACAAAAGTAAATCTAATTTCTTCAGTGTCATGCAAATTAGATAGAGTCAATGTTTTAATATAAATTTTTTTTAGTTTTATCTTTGGAATGTCCTACCCCAAAATCATTTGACAACACATCTAAATAACGATGTGAGCAAATTATCGGATCGGGATATTCTGAGGATAATTCAGCAATGGGCGAAGGAGAAGCCCGTTGTAGAGATTGCCCGGTATTTCCAGATAATCCGTCAACGAGTGTATCAGCTCATCAGCCAGTTCAAAGAAATGGGAGAATACCCTGAACTCACGCGGTTCGGGAGAAAAGCCCAACCAATAGGTGAAAGGACCGAAGAGTTGATCCTTGAAACATATCGAGCCAACAATGTAGGACCCACACATCTGGAGAAGAAGATCGGGGAAACATAGGGGATTCACATCCCGCATAACCGGATTTATCGGGTATTATTGAACCGCGGCCTGGTGGAGATCAACATGAAGAAACGGCAACAGCGGAAGTATGTCCGGTATGAACGAGATCATTCCATGTCGATGTGGCAGGGAGACTGGAAAGAGTTCGAGCTTGATGGATCAAAGAAATGGCTTGTCGCATTCATGGACGATTCATCCTGTTTGATCACCTGTTACGGTGTATTAGACTCTCCTACCACTGAGAACACGATTATCGTTTTGAATCAAGGGTTCCGTGAATATGGAACCCCTCGCGAGATCCTGACCGACCACGGTACACAGTTCGTTTCAGCCAGGAACCGTGAACATGGTCAACATAAATTCAGGGATTTCCTCGATCAGCACGATATCAAGCACATCGTTGTCGGGGTAAAACATTCCCAGACCAACGGGAAATCCAACGGTTCTTCGGAGAGGTCCAGCGAAGAATCAATAAGTTTGGTTCTATTGAGAAAATCGTTCATTGGCACAATGCCATCAAGCCTCACATGAGTCTCGATTACGATGAGCCATCTAACGTCTTCTGGTACCGTTTACTCCCAGAGAGGATCCTGGCCTCAGCGCAGAAATCGTTATATGTGTAAAATTAATTCGGGCGACCTCAGTTTATCTTTGGAAGGAGGTTCTCCAAAAAGAGTGGCTAAAAACATATCAATAAGCATCTTTGTCCGATGGTGTAAAGGGGAAATAAAAAATCGATTTCATCAGATGGTATGATTGCCCGACAGATACTCCAGAACTTTCACGCCGTTCAGCCGCACCTTCATTGTCCCGCTCTTTCTACAGTAGTGCGATGATTGTATGCGAAGAATGGAACTGGAGCCTCTTATCCAAAGGTGGAAGAAGACTACCAGTGCCCTGAAGATCCCCGAGCCGCACTACGGAAAGGACATCACGGATTTCCTTGAACGGCGAACGGACGCGGAACTGGCATTCTTCAGGGACCCGGTGGAAGCAGCGGCATTTTTCTGCCTGGTGGAGGTCGTATTTCGGGCATCTGAAAAAAATTCGCCTGGACTCTGATCCACACCCTTCCTGAGTCGCCAGAAGCCCATTATCGCGGATCTGCCAGCGGGTCAGCGACCCCGGTAATTATCGTGAACGCAGCCGGGGCTTACTGCTTCAGCAGGAATGTGGTAACAGGGGAGGTCAATCGCCCCCCCCCACGAGGAGAACCTGAATTCCGGTCATTGTTGCTGAACTGTCGCGGGCAGCAGGGAAAAACCGGTTAGCCGGACAGATATAACGAGAATCCGTACTGGTGTGATCGTACCGAGTTGCGAGCACAGGAGTTGTTCTGCGCCAGGGAATCTGTACATCATGCCGAAGTTGTCCAATTGGAGAATCCGCGCAGATGCAGTAACCAGTTTGCAGTCACCCCCCCCTTTTTATATAGTTGTAGTACGAGACTTCCCGTGTTAGCATGCACGTGAAAATTGAGCGGTATTCCTGTGTCAGCTGTGGCGCGTGCTGGAACACCTGCCCGGAGATCTTTGACCAGAACCCATGTGACGAGCATTCGGAGCTTGTTGAAGTGTACCGGTTCTGCGGCAGTCGCTCTGAGGGTGAGGTGCCGTATGAGCTTGCCCCCTGTGCCTGGGAAGCGGCGTACCTGTGCCCGGTGGAGATCATCACGGTTGATGAGGATTGAGATACGGAAGACCGTGCAAGCGTGGTGGTCTGACCTTGTATTTTCCATTGCGATGAACGCTGCTTCCTACGGGGGATCTCCTCCGCAACAGATCATATACTAAGGAAATTCTCACAAAATCTTTGCCGCGCCATTCCTATGAGAATTGATGAGACGGAGCTGCTCGTAAACATCGAACATTTTATTGTTTGCAATAATTCGTGTTTGGATTAATCTTAGTGCCCTTTCTTCCCGTACACCATCTCGGGATCAAATATCTTCGTCCCGATAACCGCTCCTTCGAGCGTCCGGTAGAAGCAGGAGGCATAACCCGTGTGGCAGGCCGCACCCGTCTGCTCGACATCGTAGATTAGGCAGTCCCCGTCGCAGTCCACAAGAATCCTCATGACCTTCTGGAAATGGCCGCTCTCCTCGCCTTTCTTCCAGAGCTTCTTCCTGCTTCGGCTGTAGTAGTGGGCAAACCCGGTCTCCTGAGTGAGCCGGACTGCTTCCTCGTTTGCATATGCCATCATGAGCACGTCATGTGACCGCGCGTCCTGCACGATAACAGGGATAAGACTGTCTGCAAATTTCAGGTTCAGCATCGTGTTATCTCCCTACAACCAGAGTCATTGCTGCGAGCAGAAAATCCCCGAAAAGAATGGCCGAGACAAATCCGGCCGTTATCGGGATGATAAACGGGACCGCATAGGATATCCAGACCGTCTCAGCCTTCCGGTAGATCGCGAGCTCTTCGATGAATTCCTCCGGGTGCTCCCTGATGTCCTTGGTATAGACCCTTCCCTCTCCGGCGTACATCCGCCGGATTGCGTCCCAGAAACCGATGAATTTCCTGCTGACCGCACCGTTTTTTACTTCAAAGTCCTCCATCACAAACCCCCACTCCTTCTGGATCGCGTCGCCCCTGACCGGGAAACCAAAGAACATGTACATCAGCGGGGCACGGCTCCCACGGGCGAGGTTGATGAGAAAGATCCCGAGCGGTGCCGCGAGGTTCAGCAGCAGGGCATTGATCAGGGTCGAGAATGCCAGAAAGCCCAGTGGGGGGATGCCAAGAAGCGGTGTGAAAGGGAACGTGGGGACACAGAACGAGATAAAGATGAGCGCCCAGGCATCCGCGCCCCCGAACAGGTGCATCCTGCCAAAGGTGTAGAATACCCCGCAGAACACTGCCGGCAGGAGGATGAACAGACTCTCGTTCAGCGTCCACGCCCCGCCATACATCAGTACGATCGATGAGATGGCATATATCAGAATTATCGGGATTAAATACCACCGGCCGATGGTCTCAGGAACCTTTGCCTTCCGTGGCTTTTGATTCGTATGTTCCGGCCCATCAAATTTTCCCGTGTATTCCATGTAGGTGACATACCCGAAGATTCCGGTAAACATCGCGTACCAGCCAACCAGTTGTATGTCGAACGATGGGGCAAGGAGGAACCATGAAAGGGCCGGTAGGGCAAGGATGATCGCGAGATAATACGCGATCGAGCCCTTCCTGTAGTAAAATGTCAGGCCGGGCGAGTCAGTCCTGCCGCGGTTGTCGAGATAGTCCGCGTAGAGGAAACTGGCAACAAGAGAAAAATTGCCCAAAATGAGGCTAAGATTACCGGTGGATTGCCAGAGCAGCACTCCCGTACAGCAGAGGCCCACCGCGAGCATCGGGAACCAGTAAATGAAAGGGACCCGGCGGTCCCTGATATCGAGATACGAAGTCCAGACCAGGGTGAAAAGGACTGCAAGCGATGAGATAATTATCGGCTTGAAAGGTTCCATGATCCTGGTATACCGTTTTTTCCCTGAGAACTTATGTATGGCGATTGCACGATTTACGCGCGATAAATTCGCAAATATATAATAGCGAGGTCGCCAATATCTCCAGCATATACAGTGTGGAACCAGGGCCGGTTCCCGATTCAAAGGCAGGTATTTGCGCTTGAGATGATATATCCATGAAAATCCAGGAACTCATAAGAACGCTCCTTGCAGGCTCAACCCGGCTTGGCACCTATTCGCTCTCCGAACTGATCACGTTCGCTCGGTCAGAGGGTATCAACGGGATTGCGGTTGCGCTGAGCGATGACCGGGAATTCGATCTAGCCCTGCTGGATGGTGAACCCGAGGGGGCGATCCTCATCGATGAAAAAGGGACGTTGTATGGCGACAAAGCCGTGATGCTCCTTTCCGGTACAGAAAAGTTCGAACTCTACGATGTAAAAAAGGACCTTGTTGAAGCAGTTGCTATGGGGTGTCACATCCTTGAAAAAGGCCACATCTGCAAGAGCAGCATGGACGTTATCCCGGAGATCGGGAAGAAGAGCGATGGTCTTGGCGTGGTTTCCATAGAGGTCCGACAAAATGATGAACCCCAGAACGGGATCAGGGTATCCATCAGGAAGGACATGAAGATTATCACCAGTGATATCACAACGCAGAACGGCACGGTGAGCTTCAAACTCCTCCATGGCAAGTATGACTGTATCGTCCAGGACCGGGCGATGACAATATCCACGTTCCATATCATATTCGATGCAGAGCATGCGCGACTCACTCTCCAGATATGAGCAGTCTTTTCCATTTCCCGCTTTTTTTTGAATATCCTCGCTTCTATGAAACCTGATTAAAACGAAATCCTTTTATATCAAAGAACAACAGACAAACCTTTATGAAGATTGGTCGTGAGGATTTTGAGGCGCTCATAAAGGGTGATAAGACCGTCACCCCCTATATCGAGCATGACCCGCTCGCCGGGACCTATTCTGTTTTTGGTGTGAAAACTGCAAGCAACCCTAACTATCTCATAAAAGCTATTTACGAGATGTACGAGACGAACCTCAACAAGAAACTTGCTGTCAAGGCAGTGCGCAAGCTCTTCCGTTCGGTTGGGGCGGGCTCTGTCGGGCTCAATAACCTGTTAAAGAAATACGGCATGGAATTAAAGCCCGAAGAGTTCCTGATGCTGGTCTTCAAGCTCCAGCACCAGCAGGGCTGGGGTGCTCCGTTTGAGCTGGTTTCCGCCAGTGAAAAGCGGATCGTTATCAGGACCAAGTATACTTTCGAGTCCGTGGTGCTCAAGGACTGGAACATGCCCGTCTGCGGTGTCCACCAGGGATGGATAGAAGGTGTTCTCATGTCAGTAACCGGTAAAACGTGGTTTTGTCTCGAGAAGAGCTGCCATGCGAAAGGCGACGAGTATTGTGAGTTCGTTGCTGACCGGGTCCCTGCGAGCTGGAAATACCGGGCGGAAGCAGTGGTCAAAGGTGAATCAGCCATCACCGAATTCATCGAGCACAAACCCCTTGAGGGCAAGATCTCCCTCATGGATGAACCGGTGGTCATGATGCCCCGGTTCATCTTTACGTCCATGACCAATTCGTTGAAGAAGACCATGGGAGAGGCGCCGGCGAGCGGGGTCAACTACCGTGCATACAAGGACATGGGCAAGGAAAACGTTGAGCACTACAAGAAGATGAGTGTCTCGTTTGACATCTCCAGGACCAAACTCGACAAGGATCTCACCCTGCTGCACAGCCGTTTCACAGCGCACGGGGCGCCTTCAGTTTCCGGAGGCAAGATTGCTTTTGGCAGCCATATCGTCAACGATAACTTCGAGGTTGTTGATTCCGTTGAAAAGGAAGTGGGCAGCAAGGCCACCGTCTTCCAGAAAATTGGTGATAAGGCAATCCGTGTATCAACCAACGTTATTGGCGCTGACGGCAAACGGGCTGTTGGAACCGAAATTTCAAGTCTTGTCTACGATGTCGTGATCAAAAAAGGGCAGACCTATTACGGCACTGCAGATGTGGTTGGTAAAAAGATGGTCGTGGCGTATGAGCCAATCAAGAATTCCGCGGGAGAGATCATCGGTATCCTTTTTGTCGGAATTCCTGAAGAGATTGTCTACGGCCCGTTAATGGAAGAGAAACTTAAAAAGATCAATCCCAAGACCATGAGCGACATGGCGTTTGCCTTCTATTCCCAGATGGGCTGGTTCAATTTTGTCAAGGAAGAGTGGGATGAGAAGACCAAGACCAAGACCATCACGCTCTCTCATACTGTCGAGTCCGAATCCTTCGGGAACATTGGTAAAAATGTCTGTTTCTGCACTGCCGGACTGCTTGCAGGGATCATTGAGGGTTCATTTGGGATCCGGGTCGAGGCAAAAGAGATCAAGTGCAAGTCCAAGGGCGACGACCATTGTGTCTTCACGATCACGAACAAGAAGGAATAAGATACCGTCCGATCTCCTTTTTTCAGAGTTCTGTTCAAAAAACACGGTAATAATCCAGACACTTATGGCGCCGAGGCCCTTTCTTCGGGATGCACGACGATGGGATTATTGCCAGTCTTATCCCCAATATGGGCGAAAAATGACACATGTCTTCAGGAAGATCATATATGAGGGGAGTCATTCGTCATAGCGCTAAACCTGAAACCTGACCTGATCCTCCTGGAGCTGAACCTTGCCGGTGTGAAGGATGGCGTCACAGAAGCCCGGTTCATGGTCCATTTCTTTCAGTTGCCGATCGCCTTGTATTATCACTCTCTGCGATAAGCAGATGTCGGAGTGTGGCAGGAATGCAGGAGCCATCAATTCCAATCTCAGACCGTTCATCATTCGCGCCCCCTCCTCCAATCGCGCTCCTGCATTTTTCAAACGACCCTGCCCTCAGGAAAAATACCGGGAACATTATCCCATGGGCAACCTAAAGAAGATCAGGGCAACCTCAATCCCCCTCTCCTTATCGATACAAAGAAGAAATCTTCTTTTTCGTCCAGCAGCCGTCCATTTCCGTGAACCCCTATCTGCGACTGTCCTGATTGCAAAGAAGTAATAATGAACAACAGGGACAAGACCCTGGAGGATGCAGAAGACCCGATACCGGAGGTAGTTAGGCAGATGCTGGTGGTGATGCAGCTAAGAATGGGTAAGGTGGCAGTACCATCATCTGCCCGGAAAAACCCTTGACCAGAATCAGGGTGGGAGCAAAATACGAGGCTTTTTTTTATCCAGCGTTCTGATCCGAAAAAGCCCCGAGCTCTCAACAACCATTAAATTACGAGATATCCTAAGTAATATCAAAAAGTAATGTTTATATACTAATTATTGTAAAACCATAATCCCTGATATCTGTGTGATGATATTATGATAAATTTCGTGTATCATAAAATCCGTCGAACCGACTGGCATCACGTACGCCATACCTACATTGTTGACGTCGGATACCCGATAGATATCCACCTGATAGAAGTATCCAACATGTTCGAGAATTGTATTCTAGAGCCCCCCTTCCCGAAAACACGCTATTTTGAGATCGAGATTGATGAAATGCGGGACGGCACTCACAAGGCTGCTCTGATTCAGAATATTTTTCCGGTCCACGCAAAAAGAAAACCGGACTGGTTTTTCCTGAGATTCAGGTTAAAACGCGGCGGCTGGACTATTACAGAGCGGATCCAGTTCCCTACTGACACGGGAGAAGCCCAGTGGTTGTATACTGACGATTTCAATATCCTGTCCCTCTCATCTGGTGGCAGGTATGATCTTCCCACACTCACAAATCTGATTGCCGTTAAGCTCAAGGTTATCGTACAGTCGTTTCATGAAGGCAACCGCATAGCGTCAGAATTCGAGAACCAGATCTCGTGCCGCAATGCGTTTGATGTGCTATTCGGGGATGGTGTTGACGCGGCGTTTTGTGATGCCGTGATCTACCGGGATTATGGGTTTATCGTACCCGAAGCAATCCCACGGCATGTTGCGATGGCTTCTGGTGATGAGACCTGCTACGGCCATCAGTGCGGGGCTGGAGTCAGCATCGATAAGGCTGCGTCCCTGTACTTTGATATAAACGAGATTGAGGAACTGAGGGATCTGAGCTGGCTTGGTAATTAGCTGAGTTTCGGTTCCTTGGTTTTTAAAAAAAAAGCCGCAGCAAAAACAGGAAGAAAACCAGGGCGCGGGAATATTATTTGTCTGACCGCTTCTTGAACAGGGCTTTGGTGAAACGGTCGATAAACCCTTCCTTGACTTCAACAGACTTTTCTTCCTTATATGCAACACCGACAAAATCCGAAGCGATACGTTTTATAGCCTTCGATGCCGGTGAGGTCGGGAACTTGATAACAATGGGAGTCTTAGCCGAGGCAGCGCGGCGGACATTGGTATCTTCTGGAATGACCCCCAGGACCTTAACACCCAGAACTTTCTCCATCTTTTTGGTGATGATGTCTGTCTTGTCCTGGTCAACCCGGTTGATAACGCATCCTGCGACATGACCCCCCACAACTTCTGTTAAGATCTTGGTCTTTAATGCATCAACGATGGACGAGAGTTCTGGGTTCACGACAAGGATAACTTCATCGGCAACAGCAAGCGGAACAACGCCATCTTTACTGATACCGGCGGGCGCGTCAATCAACAGGAATTCGCACCGCTTCACAATCTCTCCCATGACATCGCGTATCTTGTCGGGGTCTGCCTGCTGGAACCCCTGGAGCGAGATACCGCTCGGTATGACCTTTAATCCTCCTGGACCTTCGTAAATTGCGTCGTCTATCTTCCCTTTCCCGGCAAGGATCTCATGCAGTGTGACCGGTGCATCCTGCAGTCCGAGAATGAGGCCGACATTCGCCATGCCGATGTCTGCATCCATAAGATAGGTTTCCTTACCCAGCTGGGCAAGCATAGTACCGAGGTTAACAGAAAATGTAGTTTTCCCCGTTCCGCCTTTTCCGGAAGCGATTGTGTAAACCTTGACCATTGAACACCCTGTGGTGATGAGTATTTCGATTGTATTTATATAAGATTACTGGAATTTTCTCATATCGTGTTATATCCACTTGTTTAAAATATCTTTTGTATCGTTCTCAATACGTTTCTGTAAACCCCCGGTTCTATTATGCTCCGAGTGGATGATTCCTGTCAGCTCAGAACCTTTATGTTTCACGCTGAACAGGGTTACACCTTCCGGCACCGTTCCGTCATAGTTACGGCCGTACCTGGCAGCATCTTCCTGCGCCGTATCCCCGATGGATGATGCAAGGACGAGACCGTCAGAGGTAGCTATCGTGAACGAATCAAGAGAATATTTTTCTGCTATCGCAAGCAGGCACTGCTGGAGGTTCTGGCCTTTTTCCAGTATGTTTATATCTGAGGTGAATGCAGGCTGTTGTTTCCTGCCCTGCCAGGAAATTGGTACCGGTTTGGTGACCGGAATATGTTTTACCGACGGCTGATAATCGAGGCGTTGCCTCCGGGCATGCTCCTCTTCCTCGAACCGCGCTTTCAGGGTTTTTTTCAGGAACAGTGCGGCGGGGATGAGGATGATGATGATAGCTACGAGGATGTAGAGTATTGTGTTATCAATGCCGGAGATGAATTGCGCGATGTAGACACCCCCCCGTTTTGTATTTTTCAGCGCTCCATCAGGTGATCGAGATGGAGCTGCTTGATCATCGTCTTGCAATCGGAACGGATCTTCTCGGTCACATTTTCAAAGTCCATGGTATCGAACGTGTCAAAATCGTTTTCAAAGCTGAGGGTATCAGCGTCTTTTTCCCTTGGGTCATCCGTTCCGTCTCTCTCTCTTTTCTCATGCCGCATGACTGGCGGTGGTGATGATGGGGAAACCGGTGCTGCAGCTTTGGTAAACGGGAACGAACGGATAGGCGGGGTATGCACAGGGACCTGAGTACCAGGGGTCTGCGGGAAGGGAGCGCGTGGGGGAGATACATTTTTTCCCGCGGATTTCAGCGGTACTGCAGGCTTCTTGTCGTGGGTAAACCCGGAAGGGTCATGGGATTTTAATGAGGCCTGCTGGGGGGGTTCCTTAACCGGTGGATGCATTCTGGACTTCAGGATCCTGCACGTTTTATTGAATTCCAACGCCAGATTGATCTGTGCGTCATCCAGCAGGGAAAGGACCGCATCCACTTCTTTACTCTCAGCTTTTTCGATCTCATCCCACCCGTCATCACCGCAACTCTTCTGGACTTTGACGAGGATACATTTTCCTGCCTTGAAAACGAGTGTCCCGGTCTGATCCTGGGAGGATATACTGGCAATACCGGAGAATTTTTCCCCGTTCAGCGCGTGCAGGAGGCTCTCGATCGGCACGTTTTTTTTGATTTCACGAAAGGTACCTCTGGGGAGTTGCATTATGTTAGGTGTGCGATGCAGAACTATTTAATTTCTTTTTGATCGACAGTGAACGTTGTCCCGCGCTTTGCACCCGGGTTTTTCGTGCAGTGAATTGCTCTCTTATTTAACCCGGCTTTTCAGTCTAACTCCCATTGAAGCTGTTTATTTTGCTGCAGGAAACCGATTTTCTTTCCGGAATCAAGACTAACGTTTTAATAGAAGAAGAGTACAAAGATACATTTGTCAAGTGGTGAACATATGCTGAAACCATTACTAGAGGAATTTCTGAAAGTGGAAGGGATATCAGCAGCGGTTGTTGTTGGAAGAGATGGATTTGTTATTGAGAGTGCAGTTTCCGGCAAAGTGGATATTGAAGCGCTCGGTGCCATGGCTTCGACAGGTCTTGGAACCTCGGAAGCGATGGGGCAGACTCTCGCGAGGGGTCAGCTTTCCCAGATGCTTGTCGAGCTGGAAAAAGGTCCCATAATTCTTTCGCCGCTGTCTGCAGATGAACTCATAGCACTTGTCGCTGACACAACGGCGAACGTCGGTAGGATCAGGTACGAGCTCAAGAAAAATAAAGAGCGTATTGTCGCTGCGCTCTGATTCGTACCCTTCCTTTTTATGAAATTACCAGCAGGGACCGATGGGGGTACCATTACCACACCCCGGGACGAATCAGTTTTCGATGAACTGAATGCATTCCGCGGGGCTGTTGAGATCCGCACGTCCTCAGGAACTGGATTTATCCTTGTCGAGAGTGGTATACTTCAGGCTGCACTGTTCCGGACCGCTACCAGTTCATATGCGGGACGGACGGCTCTCTCGTTTATGACTCTGGATTCCGATGATGCCGGTTCCGTAGAGATGTTCCGTCTCCGCAGATATAATGATGCAGAATTTGCAAGGGCAACCGAGATCTGCCACGATTCCGGGCTGCTCATCGGCACTGATGAAATACCAGTCACGGTCTCGGTCTCTTCCCCGGTAAAAAATGCTGAAATAATCCGCGACCCCTCGGTTTTTGTTCCCTCCTCCCTCGACCAGAGTAATTTAATAAAGATATTAAACCAGCCGGGCGTTATTGCAGTATCTGCCTTTTTTGAAGGATTCCCCGTCCAGTCCATGGGGGATGCCGACTTCGAACACATTGCAGCATCAGCAGAGGACTTCATGCGGGCCGGTGTGAAGATCGCGGAGGAGATGAGCGTTGGTCCGCTTGAGCAGATGATCCTTGAAACGGCAACAAACAAGCTCATCATCGCTCCCAGCGGTGACCTGTTCCTGTGCGTTTTCACAACAGCAGACACCCAGCTGGGCTTGATCCGGGTGGTACTCAAGAGCATCCAGTCCGAACCATGATGTCAAAGTACGTGATGTTCTTTAAATTCAGGAATCAGGCTTGTATTAAGAGGTTTTTTACATTGCGATATTTTTTATATGATAACTTAAGTATCCGGAGAATACATATACTCTGGTGTAAATTATCTTTTACCGTAAATAGTACAAGAAAAACACAAGCTATAAGCGGAGGTTATCTGACTTGAACAAAGACGACGACGACACGCTCGAAGATGTTAATTCCCTCATGAAGCTTATAGGGGGAAAGAAAAAGGGCGCGCTCCCACGATTGGCGTCCGAAGAAAAAACTTCTCCCGTTGCCGGTGCCCTTGCACCTGACACGGGGTATTTCTCGGCAGTGATGAAGAAACTGGGCATGGAAAACAAGCCTGAACCCAGAGTGGTTTCGATCCAGCCAGATACGGTACCGGCTGCAATCGGAGCAGAAAAATCGTCCCCCTCAGCGAATGCCCCGCCGGTATCCGAGCCGGGGGATTTCTCGGCGCTGATGAAGAAACTGGGTATGGCAAACAACTCCGATCCCGAACCCGAAGCGGGACAACCACCTGCGGAACGCGTTCGTCCTTCGATAACAACCCCGGTGCATCAGGAAAGTCTTTTTTCTGACTCCGATGAGACGGTCGGGCAGGCTCCTGCGCGTGTTGCAGATCCCAATGGTAAAAACATGCGTGAGAATCTCGGAAAACTACTGGCACGCGAACATGATCCGGCTGCAGAACAAGAACCTGCCGCGGTGCCGCAAAAACCGGCCCCTGATCCGGCACGGGCTTCACCGCGTTCCGTTCCTGAAGAAGAGCATATCGAGATTATTGATGAGGACCCCCGGGCAGGGCTGCGGAAACGAAAACCGGCTAAACCGCTGGTGAAGGGAACAACTGAAGAAGCCTCCGCCCTGACTGATGGAGACGAGAAGATCATCAGTGTCGACCAGATCACCGACCTCTCCGGGCTCATACTTCCCAAGGGTGCAACGTTCAAGATCGATGAGATCAACCTTCACGGGCGTATCAATGCATTCGAAAGCACCGGTGATACCGCGCTGCCAGCTGAATTTGCCGAGATCTGGAAGAAGGAATTTTCAACCGCAGGGTTCAAAGACCTCGATATCGATGAGGAGATACTCAGCGAAAAAACCAGGGCAACGCCTGCGGCAAAAAAATCTGCGTTTGGATCCATTTTCAAAGCGATCCGTGCTGAACAGGAGGAGTATGACCCAAAAGTCCACGGCCCGCTTGTCGATCTCTCCTATACTCCTAAACCCGGTATTGAAGAGATGGAAATGTACCCGGTCAATGAACCGTATGCCTATGTCCGGATTACCTACGATCATTCCACCCATGAATACTTCTACCAGCTCATCGAGCCCGATCTCTCTGATCCCGAAAAAGATCTCTTGAAGGAACTCAAGGAACGCCTGTTCGAGACGCTGGATATCAATACCAAGGATATTTCAAAGGAAGATGCACGCCAGAAGCTGCGGACCGCAACCAATGACATCATGACGGATTTCGGGATCAACCTCTCACCCCTCGAGAGAGAAAAGATCCACTATAATATGTTCAAGGACTTCTTAGGGGACGGTCTCATCGACCCGATTATGCATGACAAATATATCGAGGATATCTCATGTGATGGCGTCCATACCCCGCTCTTTGCTTTCCATTCCAGCTATGAATCCATGAAAACCTCGGTTGTCTACCACTCTGCCGAAGAGCTCGACTCATTTGTCATCAAGCTTGCACAACGGGCCGGCAAGTACATCTCGATCTCTGAGCCTATTCTTGATGCTACCATGCAGGACGGTTCACGTATCCAGATGACCCTCGGCCAGGAAGTGACTGCACACGGTTCAACCTTCACCATCCGTAAATTTAAG
Organism: uncultured Methanoregula sp.; assembly: GCA_964503195.1. Classification (GTDB taxonomy): domain Archaea; phylum Halobacteriota; class Methanomicrobia; order Methanomicrobiales; family Methanospirillaceae; genus Methanoregula. The sequence continues at coordinate 3,983 of CAZCZK010000007.1, read as the reverse complement.
GACGAACCGATCACACCAACGGATCTCATCGAATGGCACACCTTCTCACCGCTTGCAATCGCTTACATCTGGATCTGTACGGAGGCTGGCAAATCTGCTATCTTTGCCGGTGGGACTGCATCGGGGAAGACCACCGCACTCAACGCAATTTCGCTGTTTATCCCGCCAATGGCAAAGATCGTATCGCTTGAAGATACGCGGGAAGTGAAACTCCCCCACCCGAACTGGATCCCGAGCGTCACTAGGGACTCGTTCGATACTGCCGGCCGGGGAGAGATCAACATGTACGAGCTGCTGCGTGCCGCGATGCGTCAGCGTCCCGAATACATCATCGTGGGAGAGGTACGAGGCAAGGAATGCCAGACCCTCTTCCAGGCGATGAGCACAGGGCATGTCACCTACTCCACTATCCATGCGGACTCGGTCGCCAGTGTCGTACACCGTATCGAGAACCCGCCTATGGATGTGCCGCGGAACATGCTCTCGGCACTGGATTTTGTACTCATCCAGGTACAGGCCCGTGTCGGGGGTAAACGCATCAGGAGGAACAAGCAGATCGTTGAGATCCTTGATATCGATCCGCGCACCAACGAACTGATTACGAACGAGGTCTTCAAGTGGCGATCGGCAACCGATGAACATTCCTACTCCGGGAAATCCTACCTTCTCGAAGAGATAATGGAGGCCAAAGGCTGGAGCGATAACCGGATGCGGGAAGAACTCAAGCGTCGGCAGGAAGTGCTGGAATGGATGAGGATCAAGAAGATCCGCCATTACAAGGATGTTGCAAAGATCCTCATCTCCTATCACCGGGATCCTGAAGCAGTCATCGAAAAAGTGAGGAAGGATCTCTATGAATAGTTATGAACGGTTCTGTTTCAATCTTCTCGGTAACCGGATGAAGGGGAAACGGGATTCATATGCCCAGCTGAGAAACGACATCATATCTGCACGACTCAAGACCCCGTTCGAAGTGTATCTCTCTACAGCACTTTTCAGTTCCGTTCTTGTCGGTCTTCTGGCAGCAACGATCATCGGAATTTTCTCGTGGATCTTCAAGCTTCCAACCCTGGTAACCTACAAGGGTGCGGTTCCTGGATTGCTTGTAGGACTTGCCCCCTACAGCCTGATCATCGGTACCATTCTTATTACCGTCTTTTCCCTGATAATCTTCGGGGGTATCACCTATGCAGTTTTCATCCTGTATCCCGGAATCGAGGCGGGTAACCGGCGGCGGAACATTGATGCGAGCCTGCCGTATGCAATCAACTACGTCACATCGATGTCCACCGCGGGTATCACACCGGCCGAGGTGTTCCGGCTTCTCGGGGACAGCCCGATTTATGGCGAGAGTTCCGTGGAATCCCGGTATATCGCCCGGGAGATCGATATCTTCGGGAGGGATCTCATCGATGCATTGCGGCTGGTCTCATCGAGTACCCCAAGCAAGCGGATGAAAGAGTTCCTGCAGGGCGCCATGGCGAGCATTGCGAGTGGCGGCAACCTGACAGATTATTTCCGGACCAAAGCCGACCAATATGCCCTTGAGAACCGCCAGACCCAGAAACTGTTCCTGGAGACCCTCGCACTTATTTCCGAGTCGTATGTCACGGCGATGGTCGCTGGTACCCTCTTCCTTATCATCCTCCAGTCGATCATGTCGGTTCTTTCAGGAGACAACAATCCGATGTTCCTCTATGCCATTGTGTACATTATGATTCCCCTTGGCAGTGCCGCGTTTGTGATTATGATCAGTTCCATGACACCGGAGACCTGAAATGGGATTCAAGGATATTTTTGATAACCTGCTCAACAGGGGCGAGCATGCCAAGCAGCAGGTTACCCCATCTGAATTATCCTCGATGGAATCTGAATTTGCCGAAATTACGACCAAGCTTGAGAAGGAGCGCCAGACCCGGGAAGGGTTCGGCCGTTTCATGAAGCACCCCCTTAAGGTGCTTACGGAGAGACCTGAAAACATCCTTATCGTCTGCATCCCCCTCGGCCTGCTCTTTTTCATCGGCGGGTTCATTTTCATGGTGCGGTCTTACGGAATGTCGGTACTCTTTAAAACGACTTCTATTGATGACTTTGCAGTATTTGCCGTGCTGATCTGTATTATCCCTCTCGCACTTCTTGATCTGAAGGAACAAATGCGAGTCAAGAACCTGGAAAATGCCCTGCCTAACTTCTTCCGCGATCTTGCAGGAATGAACGATTCCGGTATGACCCTGCCCAACGCGGTTCACATCGTCGCAGGCGCCGAGTATGGGGCACTGACATCCCATATCCGCAAGCTTGACAACGAGATGTCCTGGGGTGTCGGGTTCGTCGAGGCACTCTACCGTTTTGGAAAGGGTCTCGGTACAAACCTTTCAGACAGGAGCGTGGACCTGATAGCGAAGGCAAGCCATGCTGGTGGGGATATCAGCGAAGTGCTGCGGGCGGCTGCCAAGGATACCTTCGAAACGGTCAACCTCCAGCAGGAACGCTTCAACAACATGATTATCTATGTGATTATCGTGCTCGTTGCGTTTGCCGTCTTCCTGTTCGTCATCGCTATCCTCGTGTCGTCATTCCTGACCACAATGGCAGAAGCCGGTGCGACGGCTACCGCATCCGGCGCAACAGGCTTTGGGGGTATTATTGATCTCTTCCTCTACAAGCGGCTCTTCTCCCACGCGGCGATGCTGCAGGCATTCTTCTCCGGCCTCGTCGCCGGGCAGATGGGCGAGGGGCGGTTTATTAGCGGCTTTAAATACTCCGCAATCATGCTCATTATTGCCTGGGTGACGTTCAGGTTCTTTATCTAATCCTTTTTTTCGATACAAAACCGGGGCTTTTGGTGCACTATTATCGCAGAGGAATCCCTTCCGTCATGTCATATAGTCCAGTTACAGAGTGCGAGTCACGGAAAAGAACCGTGGGTTGGAAAGAATACGGAAGAGAACCATGATTTCAGCCGTACAGTTCTCTCTCTTAATATCGGATTAAAAAATAAAGGTCAGGAAATATTTTCCATGCTGTATCCCTTCAGCGACAGCAGATCCTTGACACGATCACGGTGGTTGCCCTGCAATTCTATGGAGTTACCCTTGACTGTACCTCCACAGGCGAGTTTTCCCTTCATATATTTTGAGAGATCTTCAAGATCGATATCTGTTGGATCAAGTCCTTCGATAACGGTCACTTCTTTCCCGTACCGGCGTTTGTTTACTTTGACATTGATCCTCTGCTGTTCCTTTGCTACCTCCTCACAAATACAAAGTTCATTAGGTAGACCACACGTCGGGCAAATCCCACCAATCATTACATGTATTTTTACGTTTCTCTTTATTTATGTCTTGGCATGGAAAAGGTGAATATTCTCAAAAATAAGAGGAAAACAGGCAGTTTCCGGTAGAATCAGCAGCTGCTCTGAAGGTCCGTGCAAAAGAGTACCTGTTTTTATCATTTGGGTCAGAAACTATTGCAGGATATGTCGCTCTTCGTGATGGGTACGGCATCGCACGTGGGAAAGAGTGTAACCGTTGCTGCAATCTGCCGCTGTCTGGTCCGGCGCGGCATACCGGTTGCGCCGTTCAAGTCACAGAACATGAGCCTGAACTCGTATGTAACCTCACAGGGTGGCGAGATCGGCATGGCACAGGCAATGCAGGCAACAGCTGCGAAGCTCCCCCCCCACACGGACATGAACCCGGTGCTCCTCAAGCCTAAGGGGGAGTGCGTATCGCAGGTGGTGCTGAATGGACGCCCCTACAAGGATGTTCGGATAGTGGAGTATTACCAGGAAACCCCGTTTCTTCTGGAAAAAGCACTGGAAGCTTACACACGTCTCATTGCAGTGTATAGCCAGGTCGTTGTAGAAGGTGCCGGTGGTGCGGCTGAGCTGAACCTCTATGACCGTGATATTGCCAACACCCTGCTCGCACAGTCCCTGAAGATACCGGTCATCCTTGTTGCCGATATCGAGCGGGGCGGGG
>CAZCZK010000006.1:0-35970 GCA_964503195.1 uncultured Methanoregula sp. | reverse complement strand
CCAGCTTGCCGATGTGCTTTCGAAGATGATTGCCCTCAAGGCCCGCTGGTGCGAAGAGGAGATGCGATTGAAGACGGGCGTTTCCGAGACGCTGGTTGTCCTGAACGAGCCATACCTCGCTTCGCTGGGCTCTTCGGTCGTACCGGTAGACAAGGAGACCGTACGGGCAGGGTGGGAAGATATTGCAGCGCTTGTGCAGGGCGGGCTTGGGATCCACTGCTGCTCGAATACTGACTGGGAGTTCATACTCAGTCTCAACCCTTCAGTTATTTCGATGGATGCCTATACAACCGCAAAAGAGTTCCTGTTGTATTCTGATACCGTCGTTTCCTATATGGAACGGGGCGGGATCGTTGCATGGGGCATTGTCCCGGCCGATAGTAAACTGTTCGATGCCGAGACAACGGATTCACTGTACAACAAATATCTCGCGATCCGCACCCAGCTCTGTGCCCGGATGCCGGAGAAACTGTTTGATGCACAGTCCATGGTGACACCGAGCTGCGGTATCAGGTTCGCCGACCGGATGGGATCGCTTGCGATCATGGATGCCACTGCGGAGATCTCGCGGCGAATCCGGAAGACCGCAGGTATGGTATGAGCATGCCAAAGAAGCCGTTTACCATCGCCCTTTCCGGGAAAGGCGGCACCGGCAAGACAACGGTCAGCTCACTCCTCATCCGCTCATTCATTTCCCGAGGTGAGACCCCAATCCTTGCCGTCGATGCCGACCCGAACGCGAACCTTCACGAAGCCCTCGGGTTGAGCGTCCGTGAGACCATGGGCAGCATGCGGGAGGAAGCCTTTACCCGTACGATCCCTCCGGGTATGAACCGGCATGACTACGTGCGGTATCGTTTCCGGCAGGCTCTGGCGGAATCGGAAGGGTTTGACCTGATTGCCATGGGGAGACCGGAAGGGAGCGGCTGTTACTGTTTTGCCAACGATCTCCTCTCAGAATGCATGGGGGAACTTGAACGGGACTATCATTTCGTTGTCATAGACACCGAGGCTGGCATGGAACACATTGCCCGGGGCACGATCGGGAAACCGGACCTTCTTCTCATTGTCAGCGATCCCGGTGCACGCGGTCTCCGTACCATTGCCCGCATACGGGAGATTGCCACCCAGCTGGGCCTTGACCATAAGAAGATTCAGGTTGTGTTCAACCGCTTCCGCGGGGGTGCTGCACCGGTCGATATCGGCACCGAGCAACCGATAGCGGTTATCCCGGAGGATCCGGCAATCGAGCGTGCCGATCTTGCGGCAACGCCGGTCTCGCTGATTCCCCCGGAAAGTCCGGCACGGGTGGCTGTGCAGGAACTGGCGGAGAAGATCCGGGAGATGGCAGGACAACGGAAATAACGGTGAGTGATGAACGAGAGCCACTCATAAAACAATGTAAGTAATGCAATAATTTTGGATCCCGGTACTTTTCTTATTTGTCCTCCGCGACATTGTAGCATTCATTACCTCTCACCCTGCCGTTCGGTTAAGATTAACTATGGCGTACCTTGAGGTTTTTGTATGTGACGAAAACGTTACCGACAAGTCGTACAGAAGCGGGTGCGTCACCATCACGGAGGATGGGGGGGTCACACGGGTACAAACCGGAACCGTGCCGCAAAGGACCCGTCAAGAATATTCCGTAGTTTTCTCGTACCAATCCAGAGAGTCCGGTCCGGAAAAACAATTGTACCCGCGCGACTCCCTCTCTCAGATCTTCCGGTATCCCGGATTTTAAAAAAATAACGACAGGAAAACCGTTAGCGTGAGAAGTATGGTTGTGGAGGGGGTCGCATGGGTACAAATTAATTAGCTCCATGGCCGGCCCGGAACTTAGGATCACTTTTCCCGCTTATCCCCCAGTCCAGTCCACCCTGGTGTTCCGCTGCCGGTGATGCAATAAAGGGGAATCCTGTTCCCGTCGAATGGTCTCCGGGTCATGGAAATCCTTCCGTTGAAGAGCCACATAGCGGTGGACATTCCGGGGCACGTACGGGGATTGCCAACCTGTCCACCGCGCCGGGAAACACCGGTGTGGGCACCGGGTCACCATGGATGGAAGTGAAAAAGAGTCGCATGGTATTCCGGCAATACAACAGGATCTCTGACTGAACTGTCTGGAGTGATTCCCCTCTAACTTGGACAGGTGATATGATACTGAAGTCTCACACCCCGGTTCCGGAAATTTGTGGGAACAGCAGACTGATCCCGGTATATCGGATCAGAGATTCCTCAGGAACAAGCATGGTACGGACGGTATCGGGAACAGGGGTTTCCGGTTCAGGAGTTACGAAGAAAAACAAAACGCATGACTATACCACATATCACTGCTGCAATACCTGATGAGACTAAAGACAGTGGTGTTTTCCGAGGCGTTGCTGAGGTTCCGTTCAGGTCGTTCAGATGACTATGTGCAGGATCCTGGATTATCAGTGTCTTTTCAGTTGTATCGTCCTGTACCAGTATCTGGGCAGTATACACGGGAGTGACAAGATTGATTGATGTAACAATTGTTTCAAAAGTCCGTGCGCCAGCTGATCCGCTCATAGTGCGCGCCCCGGACATGCGGAACGGACAACTGGCTGAACAGCAGATCCCGGATCCAACACATTCATCGTGGAGCAGGTAAACCTGAAAGAAATCCCATTCCGGAGGATATTCTGCATATAACCGGTAACTGCTGCCGTTCATGAGCCGAGTCTGGTTCTCATTGAGAGTAAAATTCACGGACCCGTTTACCCTGTTAACCGGAACGGTGATAACTTCAGCATAATGATCGCCAAAAATCCAGAACCGCGCCATCGTGATATTGTTTCGCCCCGCAATGCGTGGCTGGGAAACAAAAGTGACATAGGAAAATGGCTGGCCCCGAACAAGTGAGAGAGTCTCGTTCACTCCGTTTTTATGCAGGGATTGGATGGGGGGTTCGCTCATCGTCGGAGCCGGTGTCGGGAACCTGTCAGATTCACCTTCCTTGACCAGGTAAATATCAAAATGTATTCTGGCATCCCCGTTCCCAATACTTGAATTTGAGTAAAAATACCTCAGAATGTAACTCTCCCGTGTACTGCGTTGAGCAGTCAGGTTATCAAATATGATTGTCCCGTTTCTCTCACTTGTCTGAACCTCGCCAATCTTGTTATAGCGGATTAATGATACATTGAAAGTAAAATTGTCCGGAAGACCTTTTTTTTCATCGGATATGGTATAGACAAAGATGATCTTCTCCAGCCTCGGATCCGGATTAATCGGATCCAGGGTATCGCCGCATATCGGGTGGGAACAAGGGTGCAGGGGATGAACCCCGCCTGCGAACCCGCTGATGGATGAAACCGGCGCAATCAAGAGAATTAAGACCAGAAAAAAACCAGGCCAGAACGGGAAATTTATGTGCATCAAATAGTGTTTTTGGGAGGTATACTATAAAAAGCGAATGATAAATACTGATACAAATAAAAAAGAAAATCCGGCTCTCTAGCAATGCCCATAAGACATTGAATAACCTTGATTTTTCTGTGACTTTTTTAGGCTCCGCTTCCCGATCATCCCCTGGTAGCGAGAGTCCCGTATTCCCTGTAAACAATCGTAGAGAATTTCCTTCACGGGTAATGCAGAGGCATCGCATGCGCCATAAGCCCACCATGGGGGCAGGGCTGGCGCAAGGGGGCTATCATCACTTTTAAAAAGAGGATTTCCCTTATAATGGCGTCTTTTTGGATTCACTGATGGGGGGTTGAGACCCCCCATACCCCCCAACCTGTTATACAGCGCCGGCCACGAAAGGGCTTCCGGTGCGGTGGATCAGGACGGTAGAAATAGTAATGTACCGGTTTTCATGTTTTGGGTGTGAACCAGATCGGTTCATCCCTGTTTTTTGCATTTTTATTCCGGGAATCATCATTGAACGTACATCCCCGTAATTATCTGCGGCTCAGCTGAAGGAATTCCTAAAAAAAAGTCTGACAGGAAAAAATATCAGAGAAATACCGCAACTGCAATCGTCGTTGTCCAGAGGCCGTTCTTATCGCCCTCGGCAGACTGGCAGGTATTCTTGGTCTTGATGATCTTCCCGCTGGCTTTATAGGTCTGTTCGCGTTCTGACCAGGCTGCATTTACATCGAATTCAATACCGAGAGTAGTCGCAAGCATCGTAGCTGCGAGATCTTCTGCATATTCCCCGGTCTTCTTCTCGGTCTCCCCAAAAGCGTGGTGTTCCGAGAGGTACCCGTATTCTTCGATAACGCTGGGCATGGCAAGTCCGATTGCAGCAGAAACCAGCCGGTTTGGTTCATTCGTCTCATTTCGGGCCATGACACAATAGGTAATTCCACCGGGTTTGAGACTTTTCAGACCGGATGTTCTCGATATCTGTTTACAGTTGGGAGGAAAAATGCTTGACACATATACCAGGTTGCATTTCTCAATACCAGCCTTCCGAAGCGCAAGTTCAAACGAGGCAAGACGGTCTTTATGGACACCAACACCCTTGGTAAAAAAGATCCGTGTCGGAACAAACATACTCAATAGTTTTTTGTTCCTGCCCTTTTAAGTTGCGGTCAGCCGGCCTGAACGTGGATCGGCATCGGGGGATCTTCACCTTACCATTGATAAGGTCTCCCGATATGACCGGTTACCATGGTACAAACCGCGCATACCGGCTCAGTTATTCCTCGAGACAAAAGAGGATATTCGGTAATTCCGCCATGGAATCGATGATATAGTCAGCCTGCACCAATGAGCGGTCATCAGAGAACCGGTCACCGTACCGGGCATATACGGTCCGGAAACCAAGCGTGTTCCCGGGTTCGATATCGCGCCGGGGACTGTCCCCCACCAGCAGTACTTCACCGGCCTGGGATTTGAGCATCTCCAGAGCAAGGATGAAAGGTTCCGGTGCAGGTTTTTTTACCCCCGCAAGATCGTACGTGACCATACAGGTAAAAAAGGGGAGCAGGTGCGCTTTTTCAAGGCGCCTTATCGCATCGCGTGAATGCGCATCGGTGACAATCCCCATAGGGACTCCCTGTTCCTGAATGCGGGCAAGGGTGTCGATAACTCCCGGATAGGGAACGATGGAACGGAGTTTTTCCGCTTCGTAAATTCGCCGTGCTCGATCAAATGCTCCATCAACGGTCAGCCCGTGATCGTGCATAAAATCGAGGATATTGTCGTGAGATTCAAATCCATGCACCGGCCGGAGAAAATAGGGGAAGAGGAGGTCTTTTCCGGTCAGACCCAGGTACCGGGTAACTGCCTGACACGCGTCCATCTGTGCACCGACCAGATCGAACAGTGTATTATCCATATCAAATAATACCGCAGAGACAGGTTTTTGAGGAATTTTTGAGGTCCTGTGAATCCCCATTCACAACGTACCTTACCCCCGGTTGAACTAAATACGATCGGTTGTGACAACCGGGGCCAGGGATCGATTACAACTGCTGAAATGAACTGGCGTCTTCCGGGTATGATTCGCAGGAAAACGATTCAATGATCCAGCCGGTTTCAGGATACATCATATCCTTGCAGGAAATTCATTCGTCTCATGGAAAAAGCCGGTGCTGAAAGAGCGCATTACCCTCGTTTTAAAAAACCGGTTGCATCACGGGACCCAGGATTCGTTCATGCTTTTTTTGTGCGAATACAAACCAGGTTCCGGTGGCGAAAATGTTCCCCCATGAATTTAACCTTTCAGCACCAACAGGAAATGAAAATAACCAGTGCCATTCATGGATTCCACATACCTTGTTGAGATCAGGCTCTCCCGGACCAAATGGCGAATCAGGCAGATCACGCAAAAAATTGCACTCAATTTCGGCATCGCGGATTTTCTTGAGCTGCACCCCCACGTGACCCTCTTAGGACCCCTGACCCTGAATGAGGGGATTAGCAGCCGGGAGATGCTGGATGCAATCGGGAAGGTTGCTGCCCGGTATGAGCCGGTCCGCTTTCTTATCGACGGCTGGGAGAAACGGGATGGTATGCATGGCAGCGTGATCGCATTTCCGGTACGGGCTTCAGAGCCGCTTCGCCAGATAACCCGCGATATTGCCGGTGTCCTTTCACCCCTCACCACGAGCCAGAATACCTATGACCGGGAACCGGACCAGAAATGGTTCCATGTCACGATAGCAAACCGTATGGATTCAAAACAAGCTGCGTCAGTATTTTCCCAGATCACGGGTTCGGTACAAACACCCCGGGATCCGGCAGGTGCACAGCAGGAAAAATCAGGACTGCTCCAGAGATTCCTTGCAGGTGCAAAGCACTCGAAACATGTCCATCCCATTCCCCCGGTCCTGCTTGATGAAACGGGAATCCGTATCACGGTTATGCAGGATATGACAATCCTTGCAGAATACGATCTCATCGAGAAACGGTGGGTGTACGGGGATCACCGGCACAGCACAGCCCGCTGGCAGAAAACTCTCGGAAAGTTCCGTCACCATACCGGGCTCGAGTACCGGGATCCCGAAGATACAAACCCCGACGATATCTTCCTTATGGCAGACCTGCATCTTGGCCACTCCAATATAATCCGCTACTGCTCCCGTCCTTTTCTCTATGCAGACAGCAGGGAAATGGATCACGTGCTCATAAAAAACTGGAATTATACCATCGGGCCAAAGACCCGAATCTACCACCTCGGCGATCTGTGTTACGGGCCGGATGCAGAACCAGCTGCGCAGTACCGGAAACGGCTCCGTGGCGATATCGTTTTTATCCGGGGGAACCATGACGACATGGAACTTGGGACCGTCCCTTCCCTGGAGACTGCATACGAGAACTACAGATTCCTCCTGATCCATGATCCGTCGGACGTCCCCCAGTCATTTGATGGCTGGGTCATTCACGGGCATCACCACAACAACGACCTCCGGAACTACCCGTTCATAAACTTCATCAGCCGACGGGTCAATGTCAGTGCCGAAGTGATCGGGTATAAGCCCGTGAGCATGCACGAGATTGTGAAGCGGATCCGGGAACGCGAGGTGTCGGGAGATACCACACCAATCCTTATCCGGTACCTGTAAGGATAGTCCCCGTTCTCACCCTGCTCGTGTCCCAACCTTTTTACGACACGAGGATTTATCCCCAACAGGGAAAGGATGCATGTTATTCGAACGCGTTTTTTTCTGAAGGCCTTGCTCACAACTCATTTATCATTGGTGATGCAGGGAAGGCAGCGGTCATCGATCCACGGAGGGATGGGGATGTCTACCTTGAAATAGCCGCAAAGAATGCCTGCACTATCACGCATATCTTTGAGACCCACCGGAACGAGGACTATACCATCGGATCCCTCCCGCTGGCAAACCGCTGCGGGGCAGAAATATTTCACGGATCTGCCATGGATTTTTTATATGGGAACCCGATACATGAAGGGGATTTGTTCACATTCGGTTCCCTGTCCGTGCAGGTCCTGGAAACTCCCGGGCATACTGAAGAGAGCATTTCCCTTGTGGTCCGTGACCTGAAGAGCGGAACGGCACCCCACATGGTGTTTTCGGGGGATACCATCTTTGTTGGGGATATTGCGCGGACAGATTTTTTCGGCAATGCCAGAGATGAGGAGATGGCTGGCAGGATCTATGACAGTATCTCGCAGAAGATCCTCCCGCTCGGCGACGGCGTGATCCTCTGTCCCCCCATGGCGCAGGTTCCGTCTGTGGGAGCAACATTACAGACCATCCGTTCACGACAATCGGATACGAGAGGGCTACAAATCCCCTGATCAGGATAGGAAGGGAAGAGTTCGTCTCCGTACGGAAAGCAGAATCCCACTACCTCCCTCCGTATTTCCGCACCATGGAACGGTACAACCGTCAGGGAGCACCCGTGCAGCCGGGTCCCCTCCCCCTTGAGGTTCTCATGGTCTCCGACATCGTCCGCCTCCAGCACGATGGTTGCCAGATCATCGATATCCGGGGTCCTGCAGGTTTTGCGGGGGGACATATCCCTGGCAGCCTCTCACTCTGGCGCGGCGGGATCTCATCCTTTGCCGGCTGGTTCCTCAATTACGAGGACCCGGTGATCATTATCGATGATGAGAACCAGAACCCGGAACAGGTGATCTGCCAGCTTTTCCGTATGGGGTATGACACGAAGGCCGGCATCCTCACCGTAGGAATCGCGTCCTGGTATAAGAGTGCGGGGGCTATCGGAACCATTGGTGCGTGTTCCGTTCAGGAGCTCCGCGACCGTCTCGAGACCAGCACACCGTTCCTTCTTGATGTGCGGGATATCAGGAACAGGCACGCTGCAGGCCATATCGGCAATTCGCGGCATATCTATGTCGGGGAACTTCACGAACACCTCTCGGAAATCCCGAAAAATGAAGATATATTCGTCTATTGCGATGCCGGCTATAAGGGAAGCCTTGCCGCAAGCGTCCTTGCAAGGCATAACTACCAGAATGTTACCAATGTCCTCGGTGGCATGACGGCATGGAAACAGGTCGGTTTCCCCATCGAGCACTGATCCTTTTTTCTTTTGGGGGTTTTGCCAGATGCGCTCTGGGGGAATCCCTGAATAATGCCGATGCTCCTCCCCGCATACAAAGCAGACATCCGCCGACGCGGAAACCTCCTTTTTGAAGCGTGTCCATCATAAGGTGTGCGATACCCTGCGAATCGGTCGAAGAGCGGCGGGATTTTCGAAGGGTGTGAGAAAAAGAACAGCCTCCACATATCCGGAAAATATGTCCTTCCCTGATCATACCCCGTTTCCGGACGGGGAATTGGCAAGGGAGCATAGCAATGGAGAAAAATGATGTTTTCAGCAGAACAGCCAATTGAAAAGGTTTATAGTGCTGTGATGGGAACGGTGTGTGGAAAGATTATGGAGATTATTAAAATCCCGCGGGCTGACAAGGCTGAATATGACAAGCTGATCGAACGGGGTTACGTATGCAGGATCGCGTTCCAGGGAGAGAAATATCCCTACATTGCCCCGTTCCTCTATGTCTTTGACGGATCCTTCCTGTATTTCCTCTCAACAAAATACGGCAAGAAGATCGAGCACTTCCGCAAGAGTCCCTATGCATCCGTAGAGATTGAGAAATATACCAAGGATCTCTCAACATACACCTTTGTTACCCTTCAGGGATACCTTGAAGAAGTACAGGACTCCATCGAGAAGAAGATCATCCGGGAAAAATTCGTTGATCTTATTGTAGAGCGGAACCTTTCCTGCAACATCCTTGCAGCACTTGGCCATTCCCCCACGGATGCACCCGTTGCCATTGCCCAGGAAGAGCGGTCCCTTGTCTGGAAACTAGCCGGCGTCCGGGATATCGTTGCGCTCAAAAACCTCTGAGTACCCCTTCCCCTTTTTATTCGGTAGAACTTATTCTGGTTGATCTGAGCTTTTTGGGGTTTGCCCGCGGGTTCGACAGACCCCCCAGTGTTAACGATACAAAACCTGCAACCTGGCACCATTCATCAGACTGCGCCCATATTCCCGTCGCATAACAGATTTCACAGGGTGGGATTTATCTTCGTAAAAATGGTTGTTACCGGTCACTTTTTTTACCAAGGATCTCCCGCAGGCTGTCGGGATCTGTTAATGGAGCAGAACAGGCTCGTCCGGAACAAACGTACGCCGTTGCCTTTCCGTTTTGTGCCGTCATGGTCCGTGTAAACGGGGCAAGGGAGTCAAGAACCGAATTTATCTGGGGTGTCCGGCGGAACTGGATGGTATGGGACGGGAGGTATGTGTCGCGGACGAGCCGGATCATATGCTGTGCAACCGGATCTGCATCGCTCCCTGCAACAACGATATCGAGGGCCGGTCCGAGAAGGTGATCAAGGCCGCAGAGGTAGAAGCAAAACGATGAGGGGGAGCGGGAGACAACCCCACAAAACCCGTCTGCAAGACGGGACGCCAGTTCTTCATAGCGTTGATCCCCGGTTACATGGCCCAGCAGGACAAGGTTGGAAAGCATCATCGAGTTAGCAGAGGGGATTGCACCATCATAGATCTCTTTTGTCCGGACGATGAGGGGCTCCCCCTCATCTGAAACGGTGAAAAAACCACCACGTTCAGTATCGGAAAAATGCAGGCCGAGGTAGGAGTTCAGCGCAACAGCTTCCTCCAGCCACGCAGGATCAAAGCTGGTCTCATAGAGTTCTATGAGCGCGTGGATGAGAAACGCGTAATCATCGGCAAAGGCAGGAATAGCTGCTTCATTATCGCAATAGCGGTGCAGGAGTCCGCCATCCGCCTGCCGCAACCGGTGAAGGATAAGGTGCATCGCGGTTACTGCGCTCTCGTAATATTCCGGGATATTAAAAGCACGGGAGGACTGGGCGAGTGCTGCGATCATCAGGCCATTCCAGTCAGTTAGTATCTTCCCGTCCCGTCCGGGACGCGGGCGCCTGCCCCGCTCTGACAGGAGCCTCGTTCTGATCGATGCGATACGGGCCGGATCGTGCTGGTTTTCCATCTCCCCCATTTTGAGGCGGAGGATATTTTTTTTACTTCCTGTATCTTCAACACCGAAAAAAGCAGCAGCATACAGACCATCACGGGGACCGAGCACGTCATCCAGTTCCTTCCGGGTCCAGAGATAAAACGCCCCTTCCGTGCCTTCGCTGTCCGCATCCTCCGCTGCTCTGAACGCGCCTTCCGACGACAAGAGATCGCGGAGAACGTACGCGATGATTCCTTCAGCGGTCCTTTTGTAGAGCGGGTTTTTTGTTGCCATCCATGCTTCCGTGAATGCCATCAGAAGCAGTGCCTGATCGTAGAGCATCTTCTCAAAATGCGGGACATGCCACTTTGGATCGGTTGAATACCGGTGAAATCCACCTCCAAGCTGATCATGGATACCTCCGCTGTACATCGCTTTGAGCGTCATTTCAACCATATGGAGGGCATGATCTGTCCCGGTGCGTTTCCAGTACCGCAGCAGGAAGAGGAGGTTCGACGGGGTCGGAAACTTGGGGGCTCCGCCAAATCCTCCGTTGACGGGGTCGAACAATGCGGCCAGATGTTCATACCCGTCATGGATGAGGGATTGATCAGCAGTCTTTGTGGAAGATACAGCGTGGGTTTCCGCGAGACGGCGGGTAAAGTGGTCCGCTGCCGCTACTATGTCAGCTTGGTCCTCCTGCCACAGACGGACAATGTTCTGGAGGAGTTCTGACAACCCGATCATGCCGGCCCGGGTTTTACGGGGAAGATAGGTCCCAGCAAAGAAGGGCTTTTTTTCCGGGGTCATGAGGATCGTGAGGGGCCATCCTCCCTGCCCGGTCATCTGCTGGCAGGCAGTCATGTAGACACTGTCGATATCCGGTCGCTCCTCACGGTCAACCTTGATGGCAATAAATGAGGTATTCAGGAGCAATGCAATTTCCTGATCCTCAAACGATTCATGAGACATGACATGGCACCAGTGGCAGGTGGAATACCCGATGGAAAGAAAGACCAATTTTTGTTCTTCTGCAGCGCGACGGAAGGGTTCTTCACCCCACGGGTACCAGTCCACCGGGTTATATGCATGCTGTTGCAGGTACGGGCTCTTCTCGGAGATGAGATGGTTTGGTGGGTTTTTTTGTGCAACGGATTTTAGTGGCAAGGTAGTTCTCCTGTCTGTATTTGCCTCCTGCTCCGTTATGTTCGGAGGAAGCGTGCGAAGAACATATCAGCGTTCATCAGCATATGCATTCTGCCCAATTTCTTCTCGTTACCCTGGTGAAAATGACGGCCAGGGAGGTGTAAGAGAGGATATCAACATCACGGGAAAAATATATTTTCTTCCAGGCCGGATTACCCCTCTTTTTAAAAAAAAGAGATTGTCCGCAGGGGAATTTTCCGGTCCTGCCAATCGCTCTGCCAATCAGTTTGACGCTTTCAGATTCTCGATATTGCATGTGTTTAAACAATCATTATAAAAACCGATATGATGGTCCGCGTAATAATTCATTTTACAGACATCTATGCAATCGGTAAGACTGAATTTTTTAGGGATACCAGTCGTGGGTATCTCCTGAGTCGGTTGTGTCTGTATGGTCGTCACGGCAGGTATTGGGGTAAATACCGGTTTTGGAACCCCCCGGGAAAAATATTCCGAAGAACCCCGCTTGTTGATCCTGTCTGAAGCAGGGTTGTATATCCATTCTGTTGAGCTCACACTCCCGGAGTTTGGCCCGGTGGATGGCACTTCAGAAATAACAAAATAGGAATTATTCTGATTCTCATTCAGACACCAGGAGGCACGCCCGGCACCACCAACAGTACCATTCGCAAAGAAGACGATCCCGTTCAGCCACGCGCCAATAATGGGATCCTGGTCAGATTTTGTTGTCAGATTCGTGGTATAGGTTGGTGTCGATCGTGGTGCTATCGTATTTGATTGCTGGAGAGAAGAACCATTTTCCTGATTCATCGTGCCAAAACCTATGATTATGAGAGTTACCACTAAAACAATGGCAATGAGACCTGCCATCAATAAAAGGATGATTGAGAGATATTTCATAGTCAACCTGTCTTTATCTGATTGGCGATAAGTTTTTCTGACGCTGCAGTGAACCGCGCAGGACGATCCGTCCATCCGGCATTAACCCCAGCCGGTAATCTTCCGGGTACGTTTTTTTAAGGTAGGTTTTTGAGGCAGATATTTGACAAACTATTGACGTGTGGAATGCTGTGTGGGTATGCAATGAAACAACCGGATACACAAAGTCTTCTCACCGTTCTTGTACTGGTGATTGTTTTTTTAAGGTACACCCTCCCCAGGCAGGGTAATTATCTCACCTACGTCAATGCCAGCCGTGTATGACCCGGAACATACACCTTCAATGCCGGCACCAGCAAAGGCTGTGGCTATGAGTAGTTACTGGTGGCTTTAGACAAAACAACAAATCATACATGAGATCCTCCATAGGCTACCACCCCGGGCTCCGGAAACTGCGGTAATCACGGAGAACAAAACCATCGGTGACGGATCCGGGTATGACCCCCGACCACCATTATTCAAGGAGAATGAGACGAACGGGGGCCTTTTTGTCAATATCCGCGCCAGAGGGTCCGTAGAAGGCCTTGCCGTTTTTATCGCCCGTGACGGGACGGACGTTTCTCCGATTGAATATTCCTCCATCAGGCACAGGACCGTCGTTGTATATCAGAACACTGGATGTCCCAGGGAAAAATATAACCCGACGGGCTCTCATACCTTGCCAGACTTCCGCCCGGCAACGGTACCAAATATCCCCCAGACATGAACGGTGGCAAGCCGGTCCAACAGCCATGTATGATTCACAACGGGGAGATTTGCCCCCTCGTGGTTCACAGGTTTTGCAGCATATTAGCGACGTGACTGCGGCTGCTGATCCGACCGGCTATTTCAGGAGCTCCTCATGAAGCACGAAAGATATGAAGAAGCGGATACCATCTTATTTGACGCAAGCGAGGATCATGGCTATCATTGGATTCCCTCTTATACTCATCACCGGGATTATGGTCATGGTGATATCCTGCACACTGGACCATCTCTGGGCTGCTGCAATGCCGGCCCGGGCGATCTACCTATTCATCCGTATGCCGGGGGTTGTCCTGCATGAATGTGCCCATATTCTCGGTTGTCTTTTGACCGGCGCCCGAATACGGAAGGTCGTCCTGTTCTCCCCCGTTGGTGGTTCGGTGACGTACTCCCGCCCGTTCCTGCCATATATCGGTGATGTGATCATCAGTACAGCTCCGCTCTTTCTTCTCCCGCTTGCTCTTTCGTTCATAACATGGATTTTTTGGACCTACCTTGGCTGTGTCTTTCCGCCATTTTCCTCTTCGCTTGAATTTCCGGAGGTCATGGCAGAGCTTGCAGGCTCCATTTTTGGAACCATCGCGGATAATCTGCTCTCCCGGTTCAATGGCTGGTTCCTCCTCTACCTGTACCTGACTATCAGCCTCGTCCTTTCCCTTGCCCCAAGCCGACAGGACCTCAAAAACGCAACCGCTGGTCTCTTCCTCCTGATATTGGCCGGGGTCCTCGTACTCTGGAGCGGGGTACCATGGGCTGTGTCCGCTCTCTACGGACTGGCCGGCCTGCTCGGGTACGGATTCATGCTCGGACTTGTGTACGGCCTTGTTGCGCTCATCGCTTCGTTGCCACTCCTCCTCTGGTATGGGTACCGGTATCATTTTTAAGGCCCGCAGGATCGATCAGATGGGTATTATCTGATCAAAGGCTCCATTTTTACACCATGGCACGCGAGACCGGACCCGGCCGGAAGAACGGGTGTGACGCTGGTGAGCGTCTCACCCCGGTCATGCGCCAGTACCACGATCTGAAGGAAAAGCACCCGGACACCATCCTCTTGTTCAGGATCGGGGATTTTTACGAGACCTTCAACAGCGATGCCGAGCTCGTTGCACGGGAGCTGGATATCGTACTCACCTCGCGCTCCAGGAGAGGGGACTGCCGTATCCCCCTTGCCGGTGTCCCGTATCATGCGGTTGACGGCTATATTGCAAAACTGGTCGGGAAGGGGTACAAGGTCGCAGTCTGCGACCAGGTCGAAGATCCGAAGACCGCGAAGGGTATCGTGAAGCGGGAGATCACCCGGATCATCACTCCGGGAACGGTGATCGACTCCTCGATGCTGCCCTCCACGGCGGCAGCCTATCTCATGGCACTCTGCCCGGAGTCAAAAGGAGGTGCTTGGGGGATTGCCCTCCTGGACATTACTACGGGCGAATTCTTCGTCTCCCTTGTGGAACACGACCAGAACCTCCACAACCTCCTGTCGGAAATCGCACGGTACCGGCCTGCGGAATGTATCATCCCGTCCACCATCCCGGAAGCCCTCATACAGAAATTTTCCGAGCGCAATGTTGTAGTTTCCCGGTTTCGCGACCAGGCATTTTCCCCAGTACCTGCGCGAAATGTGCTCACTTCCCATTTCCATGTTGCAACGCTGGCCGGTTTCGGCTGCGAGGATCAGCCCGCAGCCATTGGTGCTGCGGGTGCTGCGCTTCTCTATGCGCAGGAGACTCAGGGGTCAACCCTTGCCCATATCACCCGTCTTGCAACGCGGGTATCCTCCCAGTCGATGATGCTCGATGCGGTCACCCTGCGAAACCTCGAAGTGTGCGAGAGCATCCGCGGAGGAGCGAAAGGAGCAACGCTCTTCTCAAGCCTGGACATGACCAGGACCCCTATGGGGAGCCGGCTCCTTTCCCGGCACATGACCCGCCCGCTCCTGGATACCGGCCAGATCACCGCAAGGCTGGACGCGGTTGAATACTTTGTCTCCAGGATAGTGATCCGTCTTGCGGTACGGTCAGACTTATCAAAATTTGCCGATATTGAACGGATTGCAGCACGGGTCTCGTACGGGAATGCCGGGCCCCGGGACCTGCTTGCCCTTGCAGATTCTCTTGATACACTGTCTGCCCTCCGGCTTTCCGTTAATCCTGAACAGGAGAACGATCTCCCCGCTCTCCTCAAGGGTGCGCTCAGCGATTTGCGGGACCTTCCCGACACCGTTGCCCTGATCCGGCAGGCGATCGTTGACGATCCGCCGGCGGTTTCCCGGAACGGCGGGGTTATCCGCAGGGGTTTCTCTACGGAACTCGACGCTATCCACACGGTCCTTCACTCGGGCAGGGACTGGATCATACAGCTCCAGGAACTGGAGCGGGAGAAGACCGGCATCAAATCCCTCAAGATCGGGTACAATCGGGTCTTCGGGTATTACATCGATGTAACGAAGCCCAACCTTGCGCTCGTCCCATCACATTACGAGCGGAAACAGACCACCGCTACGGGGGAGCGATATACCCTTCCGGAACTCCGCGAGAAGGAATCGCTGATCACGAATGCCGACGAGAAAGTCCTTGCACTCGAACGGGAGTTGTATGCTACCATCCTTGAGACCCTCCGGCGGGTTGTGCCCGACATCCAGACCATCGCCGCCGGGATCGCGACCCTTGACGTTGCCGCAGCCCTTGCAGAGTGTGCCAGCAGCCGGAATTATGTCCGCCCCCAGGTAAATACCGGTGATGCCCTGGTCATCCGGGATAGCCGTCATCCCGTGGTGGAACAGGGAGTTGCCGGGGGATTTGTTCCGAATGATGTGGACCTCGCGGGGAGTAAGACCCAGATCCTGATCATCACCGGCGCAAATATGGCCGGAAAGTCAACCTATATGCGGGCTGCGGCACTCATCTGCATCATGGCGCAGGCAGGCTCGTTCGTCCCGGCCCGCTCTGCGAGCATCGGGATCATCGACCGCATCTTCACCCGTGTCGGCGCATTCGATGACCTTGCCAGCGGCCAGAGCACCTTCTTTGTGGAGATGCTCGAACTCGCAAACATCCTGAACAACATAACCCCAAAAAGCCTGGTTGTGCTCGACGAGATCGGGCGGGGAACGAGCACCGCGGACGGGTGCTCCATTGCCCGGGCGGTGCTCGAATACCTCCACGGGAGAGGAGCCACCGGGCCGAAAACCCTGTTCGCCACCCACTTCCACGAGCTCATCACGGCAGAGGAGACCCTGAAAAGGGTGAAGAACTACCACTTCGCGGTGAAAGAGACCAGCAACGAGGTTATATTCCTCCGGAAACTAATCCCCGGGGCAACCGACAAAAGCTATGGTATCCATGTAGCACGGCTCGCGGGGATCCCAAAGAAAGTGACCGAGCGGGCCGAGGTACTCCTGTCGGAAGACAGCCGCCGGGGGATTTTCGGCACCACGAAACCGCAGCGCTATACCCAGATCCTGCTGGTCGATGAAAGCAATCCTGTCCCTCCGGCCGACCATCCCACCCTCCGGGCCCTGGCACGGTTGAACCCCGATGAGATGACACCGTTACAGGCACTTGCAACGATCGCAGAACTGAAAAAAACCCTGGAGCGGGGTGACAAAACTGCCTGAAAACGCGGATCATTCCCGGATCCATATTCTCGATCCAGCTACCATCAACCAGATCGCTGCAGGTGAAGTGATCGAACGCCCTGCGTCAGTGGTGAAGGAACTGGTGGAAAATGCAATCGATGCCGGGGCAGGTTTGATACAAATCGACCTGACCGCATCGAAAGATACCATCACAACTATCCGTGTCAAGGATGACGGGTGTGGTATGTCACCCGCTGATGCAGCACTTGCGTTTGTCCCCCATGCCACGAGCAAGATTACTACACCTGCAGACCTCAACCACATCCGAACCCTCGGCTTCCGGGGCGAGGCACTTGCAACCATTGCTGCTGTGTCAAGGGTGACGCTCGTGACAAAACCCCGCGACAGCGGAGCGGTTCCAGGTACCCGGCTGGTTATTGAGGGCGGAACCATCCTCGACCAGGCAGGGACCGGTGCACCGGATGGGACCAGTATCCTTGTCGAAGACCTCTTTTTTAATACCCCCGCACGCAGGAAATTTCTGAAGAGCAAAAATACCGAGCTTTCCCATATCCACGATATTCTCGAAGGTATCTGCCTCTCCCACCCGGAGACCGCGTTCCACCTCACCTACAACGGGACGGAACAACTGGTGACAGACCGGACCACCCGCCCGCTCGACACTATCGCCCGGCTCTTTGGCAGTGAGGTCGTCCGTGACCTTATTCCGGTGCAGGCATCCAAGCCATTCCTCTCCATCACCGGGTTTGTTTCCCGCCCGTCCCTGGCACGGAAAGACCGGGCACGGATGATCTTTTCTGTCAACGGGCGGTTTGTGACCTCCCCCGGTATCAGCGACGCAGTAAAGGAGGGGTACGGCACGCTGCTTAAAAAAGACCATTTCCCGGTGGCATTCCTGACCCTGACCCTTGATACCCACCTCGTGGACGTGAATGTTCACCCGACAAAGAAACAGATACGGCTCTCCCGGGAGAGGGACATCACGGATATGATCCGTTCATCCGTACGGGCTGCCCTCCTCACCCACGATCTTATTCCCCGTGCAGAACTTCCGGCGGGGGAGATGACCCTTGTTCCCGAGCTCCCGGGAGCGCCGGTGCAATCCTATGACTTATCCGCGCCTCCGGCACCGACCGGCGTCTCTGAGCCCACCCATGCCGGAACCCGTTCAACAGATCAGCGGCTCCGACAGTCCGAGCTACGGGTGGATGCCGTTCCATCCTCTCGCGTCGCCTCCCTGGTGCCGGAGATCGAGGTCATCGGAGAATTTTCGGGGATCTACATCCTTGCCCGCACACAGGATGATGAACTCCTCCTCATCGACCAGCATGCTGCGCATGAACGGATCCTGTACGAACAGGTGAGCAGCCAGCTGATGGAGAGCCGGCCATCGCAGGAACTGATCAGCCCGGTGGTCCTGCACCTCTCCTTAAAGGACGCTGCGATCGTTCGGGATATCCTGCCAGCCCTTGCCCGGGAGGGTTTTATCCTTGAAGAGTTTGGGGGTACAGCGTTCCTTGTCCGGGCAGTCCCGGTCGTGCTTGGCCGCGTTGAGGATACCGCGATCATCGGCGAGATCATCAGCGACCTTGTCAGTGAAGAAGCTGCGCAGGCAGTCAGCAACCGGGAGCGTATAACCCGCATCGTTGCCTGCCGGGGTGCAGTAAAAGCGGGCACGGTCTGTACGCGGGAGCAATGCCAGCGGATCGTGGACCAGCTCCGGCGTATGAAAAACCCCTTCACCTGCCCCCATGGCCGGCCAACCATGATCCGGTTCTCGAAAAGAGAACTCGATACCATGTTCAAACGGGTATGAGCGGAGTATTCTCGCGGTGACCGGGTACCAGAGCATCCCTCATATAGATTTACGTTCAATGGGATAGCATGAAAGCAGAATCCTGTAAGATTCGCGACGGCGTATACTGGGTCGGGACCCTTGACTGGGATATCCGTACCTATCATGGTTACACCCTGCAGGGAACTACCTATAATGCCTACCTTGTCTTTGGCAGGGACAAGGTCGCCCTTATCGATAACACGTACCCCGGCACCTCTGCACAGATGTGGGGGAGGATTGCCCATGCGTTCTCCATCGAGAACCGGAATCCTTCGATCGATGTGATCATACAGAACCACATCGAGCGCGACCATTCAGGTGCCCTCATCGAGGTCCATAAGAAGTTCCCGAAGGCCCCGATATACTGCACAGAAGTCGGGAAGAAGGGACTCCTCAAACATTACCCCTCGCTTGAAGGTGCCGATTTTATGATTATGAAGACCGGCATGTCGGTGGACCTTGGTGGCAGGACCCTGACCTGTGTCGAGACCATGTTCCTCCACTGGCCCGACAGCATGGTAACCTTCCTTCCCGAAGAGGGCATCCTGTTCTCCAATGATGCATTCGGCCAGCATCTCTGCTCTGCGAAGCGGTTCGACCGCGACATTCCCGAAGCAGTCCTGATGGATGCAGCCAGGAAATTCTATGGGAACCTTCTCGTTTTCCCGTCAAAAATGCTCACGAAGAAGCTCGATGAACTCGGTAAAATGGGGCTTGTGGAAAAGATCCAGATGATTGCACCGGGGCATGGACAGATCTGGACGAACCCTGCTTCGGTCCTTGCTGTCTACACCGGATGGGCAACGGGGGTCTGTGAGAACAAGGTGACCATCATCTATGACACCATGCATCATTCAACGCAGATGATGGCCCATGCAATTGCCGAAGGACTCATTGCGGGTGGTATGGACGTAAAGATCTATTATCTTCATGAAGATGAGCGCAGCGAGATCGTCAAAGACATCCTGACCAGCAAAGGTATATGCATGGGCATTCCGACCATCCATGATGCCCCGTACCCCAGCATCGGGGATATCGTCTATTACCTCAAAGGGCTCCGGTTCGACCGGACCGGGAGAAAGAGAGGAGCGATCACCTTCGGTTCCATGGGGGGGAAGGGTGGTGCAGTCAAGATGATTGCTGATGAACTGACCGCTGCAGGATTCGATGTACAGGAGCAGATGGAGTGTTACTTTGTTCCGGACGAAGGCGAGCTTGACCGGTGTTTTGATCTCGGGAAGCGGTTTGCTGCAACCCTGTCAGCATCATAATTTTTTTCATTCTTAAAACCTGCCCGTCCATCAGGTTGTATGCAGGAGAGGCTATGGCTCACGATACACCAGATCCCCGCAGGGCACGGTCTTTGCAGATATGAGACCGACACGACAGGTACCGCTGGATTCTCCTGCGCCCCGCTTCACACGTGATGACCCGGGCTCCCTCCGCAAATTCCGGGAGATGGTGCTCGCATACTACCGGGATTACAGGAGGGACCTTGCATGGCGGAGAACAACGGACCCTTACGGTATCCTTGTTTCCGAGATTATGCTCCAGCAGACGCAGGTGGAGCGGGTGAGCGTAAAATACCCGGCATTTATTGACGCATTCCCGGACTTCCCTTCGCTTGCCGATTCACCCCTCCCGGATGTTCTTGCAGTCTGGCAGGGAATGGGATACAACCGGCGGGCAATCTCGCTGCAGAAATGCGCACGGCTTGTTACCGGAGCATATGGGGGGGTCCTCCCGCAGGATCCTGAAGTACTTGCAACATTTCCCGGGATAGGCAGGGCAACCGCGGCTTCGATCTGCGCCTTTGCCTTCAATACACCGGTCGTTTTCATCGAAACGAACATCCGGCGGGTCTTCATCCATTTCTTCTTTTCTGACGATAAACCGGTTCCGGACGCCGATATCCTCCCGCTCGTTGAAAGGGCATTGTACCGGAAAAATCCCCGCATATGGTATAGTGCCCTGATGGACTTTGGTTCCGTTTTAAAAAAGACAGTCCCGAACCCGAACCGGAGGAGCACGCAGTATGTGCGACAATCTCCTTTTGGGGGATCAGACCGCGAGATACGGGGAAAGATCATCAGGTCACTTCTTGATAGTCCAGGTCAGGACCTGGAGGTCCTGATCCGGAGCACCGGTGATGACGGGGAGCGGGTGCAGAGGATTATTTCCACCCTGGAAAAAGAAGGGTTCCTGACCAAGACCGGCAAGGGTGTTGCAATCCGTTCCCGGTAAATGCGTCAAACCAAGGGCATATACACCGGGGGTTTTTCACGATCTCCCGAATCCCGGAAGCAGCAGCATTCATGGCGATTTTTGGGCAGGTTTTGTTCCAGCCTCGGTGTCTGGTTCGATCCTGATCTCGCACTGGCGATCTCCCATGCACATGGCACGTACAAACCGCGAAGAGTACTTTGGGTTCATGATTTTCTGGGAGGCAATGGTGAATGCCATGCACCGGTGGAATGTCCCGTTTCCTGAAGAGCATGAACAACTATCGTTCTCTAAGGCCGGACAGATCCTGATGATGATCACGGCTCCGTCATCACCAATCCCGATAACCTCATCTTTGTACTCCGGGCCGAAGACAAGGGTATTAACCGCATGGAGGCTCTCTGCAAGCTCCCGGGCCGTATCGAGCGGGAACTTGAGCGACCGTGCAATTTCAACGGAGAACTGTGCCATCCGGAACCCGGCTTCCTGCTCCAGCTCGTCGTACCGGTTCTGGATGGCCGGACGAAAGACGCTCTCGTATATCGCCCTCATACCTACAGCATACTGCGTGGCAATCCGCCACTTTGTGTCATCGGGAACTGATCTGAGATCCGGCAAACCAATCTGCTCCTTGTAATCGACTCATTGTTGCCGGGGTCATATTAAACCATGGGAAGCAGCAGGAACGAGTATGATGAACAACCTGAAGATACTATAAAGATTCCCTGTTCACTGGTGGGAATTTTTTCCGCCAGCCAGGAGTTCGGGCACCAGGAAAAAAAGGAGGGGTTTGCTCCAGACCCCGCCTGTGATCGGTTTCAGAAAGTTTGTACAGCATAAGGTTTTTAGGCGATTCTCTATTACACCCTCTGTCGACAAGGGCAATATCTGGTAAAAGGTTTTATGTAAATAATATTTGCCAATACTTAATGCACGGCATAATTGATAAGCAATAAAAAATCACGACGGAAACCAGGTTCGTTGCATCATTTCACCATCCCGATCAGCTATGATGCCGGCCTAAGGGGTCCTTTCGGGACAGGAAAAAAGAATAGTGTATGGATACGGGAATGCTGACATTACCCTGAACCCATGGCGATATGAATGCCGGTGTCAATACAGGCCGCACCCTCCTTGGACCTGCCGATTTTTTTCAGGGTAGTCCCCTTGTTGAACCAGCATTCTGCATCGCCCTCATCACATTCGAGGGCCTTATCATAGCACGTGAGTGCCTCGTTGTAGTTCCCCAGCGCTTCCAGGGCATTCGCCTTTGCCTGCCAGGCACGTGAGGAATCCGGCCGGAATCGAATGGCCCGTTCATAGTCCTGGACAGCCTTTTCAAATTCGTTCCTGAACATCTTCTCGTCGCCATACCGGATCCAGATCGCCTCATCCAAGGAGACCTGGACAATGGTCCTGTTGTTCTCTGTTGCATTCATCGCGGTTCACCGTTGCCACAGGGGCTTAACTGTTGACCATCACCCCCTGGCTACTCCCTTATAAAAAATCAAGGTGTTATATATTTTTGCCATATACAATTGCTCATCAGCCGTGCCATGGGGGACTGCAAGGGACATCTGCATGGCAATTCTGACCGGCACAGGATTCAGGGACAGAGTCTGAATGACTTTATGGTAAGATGGATTCTCTGAACAAAAAAGGAAAGAGTGTACAACGTCTCATTCATCTGCCGCGGGAACGTGCTTTCGGGCATAGCGGCATTCATCGTTATAATTGAGAGCGTGAAAAATCCTCAATAATCGTTATTGAATGCAATTTTTTGTGGGAAATGCCACTGAATCCGGTTTCATGGCCATTTCATCCATTATGTTTGTGGCCCTGCAGCAGCATGTCTGGTTTCATGGTTCTGGTGCGAACAAACGGACATTCCCGTTTCTGCAATACTGGTTTCTCACGTCCGCTCTGGGGGCACGGTTGACAGCGGGGGTAGTCTGCCAGTTCCTGCGGGTGTCAGATATATTCACAGGATGAGGCCGTATCCGGCAATAAGATTACGGCTATCTTAAACCTGCAGGTTTTATAAGTTATAACTGATAATCACCGTGTGTTGGGGGGGAAGTCCATGCTTGAACAGGATAATATTTCCCGGATCAAGATTCTTCTGAAGGCTCATCCGAGAGGCCTCACCATCACGGATGTTTCCCAGAACCTGAAAATGAACCGGAACTCTGCTGCCAAGTACCTCGAGATACTGCAGATATCCGGGATCGTGGAATCCAGGGCGTACGGGACGGCACGGGTTTTTTTCCTCACCCACCGGCTCCCCATATCAGCCCTTGTGAGTATAACAGAAGACCTTGTGGTAACCCTTAACGAGAACCACAAGATCCTTTTTGTCAACGAGAGTTTCTGTACTTTTTTTGAGGTAAAAAAAGAGGATGCGGCAGGGACCCATATTGTTGAAATTTTTAAAAACGGGATAGGAAGAAAGGTGCTGCCCGATATTTTTTCCGACATCATTGCTGGTGATGTGAAGGTGCACGATGTCCAGTTCTCCCGGGATGCCGGAGACGTTTTCTTTAAGATCAAGAGCATGCCGACCGTCTTCGATGACGGCAGCCGCGGGATCACCATTGTCATGGTGGACGTAACCAGGGAAACACAGGACAAGATCGAACTCGAGACAAAGGAAGCCCGGTACCGTGGTATTGTCGAAGACCAGACCGACTACGTGGTCCGTTTTCTCCCTGACGGCACACTTACCTTTGTCAACACCGCGTATTCTCTTTCCCTAAAAAAACGGTCTGAAGACCTGGTGGGCACGCCGTTCCCAGATGCGATCCATCCGGAGGACCAGCGCCTGTTTGATCAGGTCCTCCGGTCACTGGGCAGGGAAAACCCGGTAGCGGTCTTTGTGGGCCGGTCCGCGGTGCCCGAAAACCCGGTCCGCTGGGTTGCCTGGACCCTGCGTGTCCTGTACGACCATCAGAAAGAACCCCGCGAATACCAGGCAGTCGGGCATGATATCACCAGGGAACGGACGGAGAAAGAACACCTCAATCTTCAGCTCACCCAGATGGAATTCTTCTCCGCCAAGCTGCAGCAATTCATCGAATTGCCGCCCGATGCCGACATATACCAGGTAATTGCAACAGGATTCTCCGAAATTCTTCCCGTGGCAGCGGTCTGTGTGAGCGGCTATGATCCCGAAACCCGCCTCCTGTCGATAAAGGCGATCGCCTCGAAACACGATCAGGAAACCTTCACCCGCCAGATTGGCAGGGATATTGTCGGATTGGCGGTACCGGTTGATCCCGGCCCGATTCCCCATGTTCTTCTCGACGGCAAGATACTCAATCGCTCCGAAAACCTCTTCACCCTTTTCCGCGGCGGGGTACCGGAACAGACCTGTTTTGGGATTGAAGAAATGCTGAACCTCGGGGACTATTATTCTGTCGGGTTGTCCTGGCAGGGCACCCTGCTGGGATCCGTAACCTTCTCCGTAAGGAAAGGCGGGAAACTGGAGAACGTGCCCCTTGCGGAGACCTATATCCGGGCTGCATCAATCGCTCTCCAGCGCTCGCGGGCCGAGGATGCGCTCAGGGAGAGCGAGAGACTCTACCGTTCCGTTCTGGATAATATCCAGGACGTCTATTATCGCGCGGACATGGAAGGCAACCTGCTCATGGTGAGTCCCAGCGGTGCAACGATGCTCGGGTATTCTTCTCCTGCGGAAGCCCGCGGAGTAAACATCGGCCGGGACCTCTACCTGGAACCGGAAAAGCGGGACGATCTGACTGCTGCGATAACAAAATACGGATCGGTCAGCAACTATGAAGTGGTACTGAAGAAGAAAGACGGTACCCCCTTCTATATTGAAACCAACAGTCACCTCTATTATGACAAGGACGGTACTCTTCGTGGTATCGAGGGGATCTTCCGTGATATCACCGAGCGGAAGGCAGCAACGCAAAAGATCCACCAGTACATCGGTGATATGGAGTTCCTCTCCCAGAAACTGCTCGAATTCATCACGATGGACCCGGCCGAGAACATCTACGACAAGATCCTTGTCGATCTGAAGACTCTCGTACCAGGTTCAACGATCCTGGTCAACTCCTTTGACCCGCACACCGGCACGGTCACGATACGAAGCGCTGCGATGACCGAAAAGCGGGAGGAAGCGGTCTTCAGGGCACTCGGACGAGACCTGGTCGGCTGCGAGTTCCCCATCGATGAGATGGGCAGATCTGCGTTCCAGACCGGCCTGCTGCAGAAGGGGGAGATCTCCCTGTTCGAGATTGCGTTCAGGAGCATTCCCAAACCGGTCTGTGACCAGCTGGAAGCAGAACTTGATCTGGGGGAGAAGTACGCGATCGGTTTTGTCCGCCGTGGAGAAATAATGGGGAATGCCGCACTTTTCCTGGACCGGGGACTGACTCTTCCGGACACCCGGATGATCCAGATGTATGCCCGGGAAGCCGCGATCGCCATCCGGCATTTCCTGTCTCAGAGTTCGCTCGCGGAGAGCGAACGCCGGTACCGCACGGTTCTTGAGAATATCCAGGATGTCTTCTACCGCTCAGACATCAACGGGAACCTGATCATGGCAAGTCCGAGCTGGGCGCGAATCCTCGGCTATACCTCCCTGGACGAATGTCTCGGGAAGAGTATCGCGAAGGATTTCTGGATGGAACCGGAGAAACGGGTGGTGTTCCTCCGCGAGGTGCTATCAAAGGGGTTCGTGACCGATTACAACGTGGTGCTGAAAAAGAAGGACGGGACGCCGCTGTACGTGTCCGTAAACAGCCATGTGTACTCCGATACCAAGAGTACGGTTCTCGGTGTCGAGGGGACCTTCCGCGACATCTCCGAGCAGCGGGCAGCTCGGGAGAAGATCGCACGGCAGGCTGCCGAGCGGGAATTTCTCCTCAAAAACCTGCTGGATTTCATGGCCATGGAACACGGGGAGAACATCTATCAGAGGATCGCTGACACGCTGGAGACCATCGTCCCGGGCTCGGTGATAGCGGTCAATTCATTTGACCCGAAGACCGGCCTCATCACGATCCGGGGTACTTCCATGAGTCCTCTCCAGCGGGAGATCGTCCTCCGTGCTTTGGGAAGGGACCCTGCCGGCATCACCCTCCCGTCCGGGGGAAGAGCGCTGGAACAGATGCGGATGGGCCATGTGGTCAATGCAAACCTCAGCCTGCATGCGATTGGCTTCGGCGCCCTGCCGGCACCGGTCTGCAGCCAGCTGGAGACCGAACTCAGGCTCGGGGATAACTATCTCATCGGGTTTGTCCGGAACGGGGAAATTATGGGCGATGCCGTCATTCTCCTGGAACACGGACAGGCCATTGCTGACCTTGAGCTGCTTGAGATGTACGCCGGGCAAGCTGCCATTGCCCTTCAGCGGTCCATTGCCGAGGAAGAACGGAGAAAGAGTGACGAGCTCTTCTTCAATTTCGCACAAAACTCCCCGCTCCCGATGGCTCTTTTGAATGAGGATGATACGTTTCAGGATATCAACGAGAGCTTCAGCCAGCTTTTCGGGTACGACCTCAACGATTTCCACACCCTGAAGGAATGGTTCTGTCTGATATTTCCGGATCCGGTGTACCGGCAGCAGATTCTGGAGGGGTTGGAATTGGATCGATCACAGGCCGGACCGAGTCTTGCCCGGGTCGGGTCCTATCCGGTCCGTTGTAAGGACTCGATCGTTCGCGAGGTCATAGCCCGGAGGATCGCCCTCTCAGACGGGAGGATGTGTGTCATCTGTGAGGATATCACCGAGCGGAACAAGGCCGAGCAGACGCACCGTCTCCTCTCTTCCATTATTGCATCCACGAGCGATGCGGTGATCGCAAAGGACCCGTGTGGGACGATCATCAGCTGGAACAAGGCTGCGGAGCGGCTCTACGGGTATTCTGCGGAGGAGATGATCGGACAGAACATCTCCCGGATCATTCCCCCGGAACGGGCGGAAGAGACGGAGAGGATCTTCAGCAGGGTTTCCTGCGGCGAATCGGTCAGCGACCTGGAGACCCGGCGGATCCGGAAGGACGGGAGGTTTGTCGATGTTTCCGTGACCGTCTCCCCCATAATAAATGATGCCGGGACCGTAACCGGCGCCTCCACGATCGCCCGGGATATCACGCGGCATAAGGCAGAAGAGCGCCTGCGGAAGGACGAGGAGCAGTACCGGTCGCTGGTAGAAAATATCTCTGTCGGTTTCTACCGGAGCACCGGAGACCCGACAGGAAGGTTTATCTGGGGCAACTCGTCGCTGGTCCATATCCTCGGGTACCCCTCATTCGAAGATCTCAGCAGGGTAGGGATTGCTGATATCTTTGTCGATCAGGACGGGAGGAAGCGGCTTCTGGATGACCTGAAAAAGGACGGATTTGTCAAGAACCGGCAGATCGCGCTCCGCAGGGTGGACGGGAAAACAGTCTCTGTGCTCGTAACTGCCCTTGCAAGGTTTGATCCTGGCGGGGACCTTTCCTGCATCAATGGGATTGTCCAGGACATCACCGGCCAGAAACAGGCAGAAGACCATGCCCGGACCATGGATAAGCAGATGCAGGACATCCTCACCTGTCTTTCGGACCCTGTTGTCATCACCGACAAGGAAAACCGGGTGATAGCATGGAATGCTGCAATGGAGCTGTTGACCGGCAAACAAAAAGCAGAAGTTGACGGCAGGGATGATTATGAGCATCTCCTCCCATGGTATGACCCGGCCCGTCCTGCCCTTTTCACCCTCTTTGATACCCCGGATCGGGATCTTGAACAGTACTATCCCGGTGCGTATCGTCAGGGTTCCATGATCATCGTACCAATAAAGAACCTGGTGCACCAGAAAGGACAGCCGGATTTTTTTTCGGTCCGGGCATCCCCTCTCCGGGATCCATGTGGGGCAATGATCGGGGCGGTTCAGGTCATCCTCACCCGTTCTCCCGATGGCAGCACAAGAGCTTCGTAACTCCCGGTGGATCTTTTTTTTTAATACCGTTGACCCCCGTTCCTCATTTTACGGTGTTGGAGAGCGCAATGAGGAAACCCTGATGACCTCTACCCGAATGTTCCAAAGGACCTGAAAAGAGATCGTTTCTCGTTATGGGTTGAGATGAAGACGGTATTCATGAAGGGAAGGGAGGTTGAGACCGTCCTTTGGCATCCAGATAAACCCTGCTGAGATCTCAGCCGCTGCGGGGGTATCCCCCTTGCGATGATGATCGAGAGCCTGCAACCAGAGGATTATCGGAGAACGCGTTGTGACAGAGGAGAGTTTCAAGGGAGATAAAAAGGGGGCTTCTCCCGCGTAAAACTCGTTCAAGAAATAAAAAAACGTCCACGGGCCTATTTCAGGTAATACCCTACGGCTACCAGAACAAGTCCCAGGTAAAACATGAGACTGAAATACGGGGAAATGCCGAAAATTACCGTATCAATGTTCTTCAGATAGGGTATGAACAGCATAATCAGACCCGCAACAAATGACACAATACTGATTTTCGCCTGGGTCGCCTTGTCCATGGTTGTCTTTCCTCTCTGATTATCTGGAATCCTGAAGAAAAAAAAGGTTTCCCGTTGGTTCCCCCCGCTACAATCTGCCCGGGAGGCCCGATACCTGTCAGTAATCCTGCCTTTCCCCTCTGTGACCGGAGCATAGGCGGCTATTGCAACCTTCCCTGCAATAACGCGTTTTTCCAGAGGGGTATTGCCAACGCATGACAGATGTCCGGGCCGGGGTGAGAGAAAAAACCTCCCGGACCATCAGCGATCGCTCTCGTGGATTGTTGGCAGCTTCCCGGCGCTTACCTTCATGCTTGCTGGTTCGTTGTTTCCGGTCCGGAGACTTTGAACGGATTTGAGGAATCCGAAAAACGGTATAACCCGGCGGGTATACGGAGCTCAAACCGTGCACCCTTCTCGAATTCTCCTGTTTCCCGGATCTCGATCCTGGTGATGGCCAGTATCTCCCGGGTCAGGAACAGTCCAAGACCGGTATGTTTTCCGAACCCCCGTTTGAAGATTTGTTCCTTGTTCTCCGGCAAAATGCCCTGACCGTCATCGCCAAAGATGAGGAGCAGGTCAGGGTCCTCCCGGACACAATAAATCCTGACATGGGATATGCTCTCGCCATGCCGTATTGCATTGTCGAAGAGGTTGTAAAACACCTTTTCCAGCAGGGGGTCCGCATATATCTCAATATCCGGCGTATCGCAGGTGAATGCAACGGGGGTGATAAAATGGGAATACGCCCGGGTAGCAGTTTCGCAGATATTCTGCCAGAGCGGCGATTTCACACCGAGATTGTAATATTCTCTGGTAAACTCGATCTGACGGTGAATGGCCTGCAGGGCACTCTCCTCTTTCGTGAGCATGGCGAGAATGGTGGGATCCCTGACGGTATGTTTCAACAGGTCGTTATATCCCATGAGAACCGTCAGGTTATTGATAACGTCATGGCGTGTCACGCCAATCAGGAGATTGAGCTTGGTATTTGCAAGCCGGAGCGCATCAGCTGTCTGGTACGCTGCTGACTGGTCACGGATCGAGAGGATGAGGACCAGGCGCCCTTTGAGATCAAAATAGGCATACGAGACATCTGCAGGAAAGATCGTCCCGTCTTTTTTCCGCTGGAGGCACATGCGGGAGCCGGGAGCCTGCCGTTCAAGGAGCAGAGAATAGGTTTCCGGCTCGGTAAACAGATCAGAAAGCGACAGGGCAAAAAACTCTTCACGCGTGTACCCGTAAAGGTCTGCGAGTGCATTATTCAGATCCAGAATACCATGAGTCGACGTGTCGATGAGGATGAGTGGATCATTTTTCGAATTGAAGACACTGCGGTATTTCTCCTCGCTTTCCATGAGCTGCAGTATCGTTGTCTGCAGTGCATATTCCATCACCTTTCTCGCTGTGGTATCCTGCACGATTCCGATAATCCCCGTGATATCCCCGTTCGTTCCGCGCAGGGCAGAGAAGACCAGACGCACCCAGGACTGCTTCCCGGAAATCGGGAAATGACAGGAGATATCAGAAGATTCCACCGTTTTACCCGACAATGCCTGTTCAAGCAGCAGGTATGCACCTGCGTCCTTGAGGGCGGGTACCATGTCAACTGCGGGTTTACCGATAACTTCTGCTGCGGGTATGCCGGTCAGCTGTTCCATGAAGGTGTTCCAGAGAATACACCGGAGGCTCTTGTCATACGCAATAATTCCTTCGCGGGCATCCTTGATCACGTGCTCAAAAAGATTATCAGATGTCTGCGTGCCCTGCACCACTTGCGTAAGCAGGCAGGAATCCAGGGAGATGGCTCCAGGATTCCGCACCG
This sequence comes from uncultured Methanoregula sp., assembly GCA_964503195.1. Taxonomy (GTDB): domain Archaea; phylum Halobacteriota; class Methanomicrobia; order Methanomicrobiales; family Methanospirillaceae; genus Methanoregula. Next base: position 5,729 of record CAZCZK010000006.1, on the reverse strand, counting down.
GGCCACCCTCGTTAACCATCAATTGCCGGAGAGCTGTGCGTAAATCGTCGTGTCTCCGGTAGAGGAACTGCCCGTCAGACCCCCAGACCTGTATTTTCCCTGCGGGCAACCCGATATCAGTCCAGGAATGGTCAGCGGCACGTTCGGGCGAGTATGGAGATGATATCTCACAAGGCGGCAAGGACGAGAGGAGGGTTTCATCAAACACGGGCGGGAGTCCGGACGGTGGCTCTTGTCGGACGGACCGGGCACCGACAGGTACCGGATCGCGGATCCCGATAGACTGGACTGCCCCGACAGTGATTCCATCCTCGTCCCGGATCCGGGTTCCCCTTCCCCAGATGATCTGAGGCCTGCCCCGTAACCATACCGTCTCCTCTTTACTGGAGAGAACATCCCTGGTGCCGATCATCCGGTCTCCCCGGTCATCTTCTGCATGGGGGAACGGAAGGACCAGGTAATCGATCAGCATCGGTCGTGGGGCACCATAAAACGGTACCGCATACGCATGGTCGCCCTTACCGATCATCTCGTGCGCAGGTACGGTGGTAATCTGTTCCATGGCCTTGTTCCAGGCAATTACCTTGCCGTGACAGTCGATTGCAAACACAGGGTACCGGGCATTATCTGTTGAGATCGTAAGGTCATGCACCAGTTTCATCTTTTTCATGGCATGGAGAACGCAGGTACTGGAGAGAACGCGGGCAAGATTGTCGACAAACGCTAAAGAATCCTGCACATGCAGCTTCTTTGTGAGATACAGGGTCTGGGGTTCATCCAGCCACGTGAAGTCCACATCAGGTCTCCCTGCAGGTCCATTGGGGGAGTTGACAGTTGTGAACCGCTGGTCTGGCTGAACCGTCTTCCCATTCTGCCGCATTTTCATCGGCTGATTTGACATAAGGTCCGACAAGGCTGTGTGTTTCCGGTTAACGGGTTGCTGTGGGTTGTTTTTCATGTACTGCCGGATAACATGGTGTTCCGGACATCTCTCAGATTCGGAAGCAGCATGTTCAGTATCGAATAAATTTCTGGTTATTGCACTGGCCAGGGCTGAATCGTCCGCATATTTGCCAATATGTTCCTCATCAGCAATGTCGTGGTCAGCCATATGTCTTAAGGTCAATGATTGAGGTCATCAGATATAGTTTTTGGAATGAAAATCGACATGATTTTAATATAAATGTCCTATGGAAATAGGGCAGCAAAAACGCTGGCGCGATGCCTTTTTTTAACGCATCACACAACAAGTCCTGATCTGGTACTGCCAGGTCAGGATTGGTCATTTTCATCAGGGATGTTCTGGTCATGGTTTCATCTCACAGGGTTATTCGCACTTTTAACCCGGTCTCGCACTCGTATTTTCTTTATTAGCACATTATTGTATATAAATGTTCGCAATCGTAATATTTGTTGAAATGAGTGTTTTTATTACTTATTTATAATATCCAACCGTAATCGAAGGTTTTAATTCCTGATAGTTATCCCGAGATTTTTCCCAATGGTAACGGCACGCACGGTGATCCGGGACGACCTTCCCACTGCCGGGAAGAATATCATTGCATGCGGGCTGGAAAGGTCATCCGGAACCGGGAAGGATCTGGAGCGGCGGGAATTCTTCGATCGCATGATCACGTTTCTTCATCATGTCCAGGAAATGGATACCTCTTTTTCAGATTCGTCTCAAAGACATTGTCCGGAATCCGGAAAACCTCTGGCAGGTTCTCCAGCCACCGGTTCCCTGCGGGAAAACCGTTACTGCCCGTGCGCTTCAGATTGGATGCAGGGATTTCACCAGACAGGAGAGAGAAAAATCCCAAACGCCCATCATATTTGTCAACGGCGGGAATGAAAAATCCTGAACAACTATTTTCCCGGGCAGTCACCGGTCCTTTCATGGGGGATCCATGAGCGCGGACAACGGTGAGATCATTCCTGCGGGAGGTGTAACCACTGCACCTTCTGGAAGGGACGCCCCCCCTTGTACAAACCGTAAAGTCATGGGAACCATGGTCGACAAGACTATAAATCCAGCCGAAATCGCCATAATGATCATTCCCCCCACTCCGACCCAAACGGGAACTAAAAAATAGCAGGTACTGCTCAACTATCATATACTGGTGTGACCCCATGGCTGACCCCCACTCTGCTGATGATGGCGAAAAACCGGCCGGTCCTCCTCAAGAGCCACCGCGGGGGTTCAAAACCGATCTGCCGGTCGCCATGACCCTCGAGACACTCATCGAGCTGACCGGTGAGATGGACCATCTCAACGAGCTCGTCATCAAAAGCCTGGAACGGGACGGCGGGTTCACCTCACCGGAAGCCTATTTTACCACAGTCCAGCCCATCCTTGACCTGCTGGAGGTGGAGATCCGGGTCCGGTTCCGGCCGGGCATGTGCCGGGACGAATGGAAACTGATCCTCCAGGACTGGATTGACGGGGAGATACGATTGCTCCGCTAAAAAAGCGCGGGCCGTAAGAAAAATCACGTTTTCTCACGCCGGGGGAACCACCCCGGCTCATGACCGCATGCATTGGCAGGGACGGGAACATGAGTATGCTGGACTGCGTCCCACGGGATCCTCAACGGAATACCTATTTCCACCCGTATCTCACAATGGGGGATTCGATCGGAAGTGATCAGAGTGCCATGGGGGCTGCGACCACGGGTCATCCTGATGCCTGTTTGCCACCTTTTTTATAACGATACTTATTAACTGTTCAAAGGAAAAAATGGTTGATTATATGAGATTTTTTGGGGAAATCGGAAAGAGACTTCACCAGGGTAACCACATTCTGTCAGATGGTCCGGCGATCGGACCTTCTCATTTTTTTACGGTCCTGGGCATTCTGTTCGTTCTCTCTCTCATACTGTCTCCGGCTTTTGCGATGTCCGTAACCGACCCCGGCATACCAGCAGATCAATTCCCTGTAACCAGCGATGACCTGCCACATGATCCGGGGATATTTTCTCCCGTAAATACCCGGTTTTCGATCACAACTATCGGGCCTACAGAACTATCCGATTCCGATACCCCCATAACGATACAACTGACCCTGTCAAAAATCCCCCTTGTCGGGGAACAGATCATACTCCATAGCGAAGTGAACAGCATATCTGATGCTCCTGAAACGAACGTAACAATTATTCTCCCTGAGGGGGCTGAACTGATCAGCGGGTCATTGGCGAGAACGCTCGATCTGCGGGCGAACACCCCGGAATCAGTTGAAATGACGGTAAAATTTACCCGGCCCGGTGATTTTACGATTACCGCGTCAGCGCACAAGGTCATCGATCAGGACAATTCATGGGGAGACCTGGATGTCCTCTATCTTACCATCGGCACGGTCAGTTCAGAACTGTCCCCCCTCCGGCCAGTCGTGTATGCCGAACAGGCACAATCCGGATCGGAACAATCCCGGATGGTGAGCGGGGACGCAAAGCCTCCCCGGTATCTGAACACTGAACTTGAGGCTATTTCACGCCCGGATGGGATCCTCCCGGATCGTTCTGGCGGACCTGCTGAGCCCCATGGTTCTGCCCCGCAGAAGAGCCGGGACCCCATAGACAGTGGAACGGGTGTGGTGACGGTGAATGGTCAGTGGACCTATTATACCAAAGTACTGGGAGGGGAACTTGCCGATTTCCGTGATACTGAGAACGCGAACGTACCTTTGAGGCAGGCATATGTCACAATTTACAATGCTTCGTCACTGTCTTTTTTAGGATCCGGGTATACGGACAATAACGGGAACTTCTCGATAGATATTGCAAATCCCTATCCACATTCATTTTATGTCTACGTCTGGGCATACAGTAAGTATACGGATCCTGGTTCAACAAATCGTGAACTGCGGGTGGTATCCCAGGGAAGTACCGTATCCGGCATCACGGATATCTGGAATGGGTACGCAGGACCGTTTTCAACAACAGCCGGGACCCACAGCCAGGATACCGGGTCATGGCATCCGGGCATCGGAACGGATCTGGAACATGCATTCATGGTATTTCAGGACCTGATCCGTACCCGGGACTTACTCGGGTGGGATGCCGGTTCCGGCACAATTCTCTGGAACCCGACCAGCACCGACGGGAATTATTATGTCCATGGCGGGCAGATTCACCTGACCGGAGAGACCTATAAAGCAGCGGATACCAGTGTCCATGAATTCGCCCATAATTATCTGTGGACAAAAAAGGGTGACTGGACGAATACCTGTCCCGGTACCCACTATATTACATCCGCATATAACAGTCAATGTGCCTATGCAGAGGGCTGGGCGAATTTTCTTTCCCTTGCAGTGAACGGGAATCCCACGAAAACCTGGGCAAGCGGGAGCAGCATCAACCTTGATACCCCGACATGGGGATCACCGGGCTGGGATAACGGGGATACCTGTGAAGGACGGGTCGCCGGTGCACTCTGGGATATGTATGATAGTGGTGTCAGCGAAGCCTGGGATGTATACGACTTTCCTTACTCGTATCATGATGCAGCGATGATCCAGAATCCCGGCTGGACCTTCCCTGATTTCTGGACTGCATGGGAATCACTCGGGTATTCTTCTGACGCCCTGGGGTCAATCTATCAGAATACCATTGATTATTTCCCGCCCCCGCCGGTTGGAGACTTTTCCGGCACCCCAATATCAGGTACCACACCGCTTTCCGTGCAGTTTACTGATATGTCATCCAACAATCCTTCCGGCCGGGCCTGGTATTTTGGCGATGAGACCTTCACCTCACCCTGGACGCAGGTGAACGGGGGGGCCGGGTGGACTGCAAGGGCATGGCAGAGCAGTGTCGTGTTGCCGGACGGCAGTATTCTCCTGATGGGGGGGATGGCCAACTATTTTATCCGAACAAGCGATACGTGGCGGTCAACAGATACCGGCGTGAGCTGGACCCTGGTGAACGCGAGCTCAGGGTGGTCGCCCAGGTACGGTCAGAGCAGCGTCGTGTTGCCGGACGGCAGTATTCTCCTGATGGGGGGGTATGATAATGGCGGCACCAGGAATGACACCTGGCGCTCGACAACGAAGGGTGCAACGTGGACCCTGGTGAACGCGAGTTCCGGGTGGCCGGCACGGTACCAGCACCAGAGCGAACTCATGCCTGATGGCAGCATCATTCTCATGGGGGGGGCGGACCTGAGTCACAACATGAACGACACCTGGAGGTCAACGGATAACGGCACAACCTGGAGACGGGTTAACACAAGTTCCGGGTGGTCCGCACGACGCAGTTTCAGCACTGCAGCATTACCGGACGGCAGCATCGTGCTGTTCGGGGGTTACGACAGCAGCGGGACGAAGAACGACACGTGGCGATCGGGAGATAACGGGGCTGTCTGGACCGTGGTGAATTCAAGCGCTTGGCCCGGGAGATACGATTTCAGCAGTGTGGCAATGCCGGACGGCAGCATCGTCCTCATGGGAGGTGTCAATACCATCAGCAGGATGAATGACGTCTGGCGATCAACAGATTCCGGCAGTACGTGGACGGAAGTGAACGCGGGGTCCGGATGGCCGGCACGGTACGGTCAGAGCAGTGTTGTGATGCCGGACGGCAGTATCGTCTTGCTGGGCGGCACTGCTTTCGGGAACGAGGGCGGGGATATGAACGATGTCTGGCGCCTCCAGACTGCGGGCTCGACCGGACAGGATCCGCTGCACACGTATACTGCGCCGGGAAATTACACCGTTACCCTGCAGGTCTTTCATG
>CAZCZK010000005.1:0-45304 GCA_964503195.1 uncultured Methanoregula sp. | reverse complement strand
CCGGTATCCAGCTGAATATGGCGGTGATCGGGGCGTTCCCGGTCCTGATCGGCCTCGGGATCGATTACGCGATCCAGTTCCATGCCCGGTTCGACGAGGAGATACGGAAGGGATCGCTCGAGGATGCGGTCTTTATGACCGTGACCCGTACCGGCCCGGCCGTCATGTACGCGATGCTTGCGACCAGCATGGGATTTCTGGCCATGTTCGTCTCGTATCTCCCGATGATCCGCTCGTTCGGTCTTGTCGCCATTATCGGTATCAACACCATCTACTGGATCTCGTGTATCGGCATGCCCACCCTTGCCCTCCTCCTGCATTACCAGCCCAAGCTGCAGCAGACCGACCAGTGCTATGCCGTGGGGACGGATGCCTGCGACACGATCATCGGGAAAGGGAAGCCAAAAAAGGGTTCCTTCTCCTACGGCGATTTCCTGACCACTGTATCGATGAAGATCGCAAAGAACCCGATACCGGTCCTTATCTTTGCCTGTCTTGTCGCCTTCATCGGGTTCCAGATCGACCCGACCATTCCGGTCTCGTCCGATGAGAACTCCTTTGTCCCCTCGGATATGCCGGCCAAGATCAACATGGAAAAGGTCACCCGCGTCCTGGGTGCAACCAGCACAGCAGACTTCTTTGTGCAGGGCTCACGGGTAACAGACCTCGATACGATGACCTGGATGAAGAAGTTCCAGGAGTATGAACAGTCTCACCACCCGCAGATCACGGGGTCCACGAGTATCGTCACGTATGTCCTCCAGTATAATGGCGGCGTCATGCCGGAGACCCAGGTGCAGCTTGATGCCGTGCTGGCGAAAATTCCCGCGGATACCAAGGAGCCCTATCTTGCCAGCTCGCTCTCCGGGATTATCCGGTTCAATACCGAAAAACTGGAGATGAGCCAGATGAAGAGCGTAAAAGAGCAGATGGTGAGCGATATCGGGTTCCTCGAACCTCCGGTCGGGATCACGGTACAGCCTACCGGCAGTGTTGAGATGTTCACCACGCTCCTTTCATCGATGTCCGAATCGAAGGAGATGATGAACCTCCTCGGGTTCCTCTTCGTCTTTATCTTCCTCGTCCTCGTGTACCGGCACCTCCATGCAGTCTCCCCCATTATTCCGATCATTCTCATCGTTGGCTGGAACGCGGTTATGATGAAAATCCTGGGTATCGACTACTCCCCCCTGACTGCAACGCTCGGGTCGATGACGATCGGTGTTGCGGCGGAGTATACGATCCTGGTCATGGAGCGGTACGCTGAGGAAGAGGAGAGGCTGCACGACCCGATTGCCGCCATCCAGGAGAGCGTGAACAAGATTGGAACCGCTATAACGGTCTCTGGCCTTGCAACGTTCTTTGGGTTCTCGGCACTCTGCCTTGCAACCTTCCCGATCATCAGCAACTTCGGTGTCACCACCCTGATTGCAGTGGCATTCTCCCTGCTGGGCGCGATCTTCATCATGCCGGCTGTGCTCTCCGTTGTGGGGCGGATCACTGCATGGCTCGAGGCACGGCACAAGAGCGATGCGCCCGAGGGGCTGGAGCAGCTCTGAGCCGGGCTGTTCCGGCAAAATCCAACAATCTTTTCTCATTTTTATGCTTGGCAGAAACAAGCAGTATGAATGGGGGCTCACACCAGAACCATTAACACCTTGTAAATACGGGATATTGGGAGGGCTCCCCGCCTCAGGGCCTCTTCAAGGCACGGCGGGGCAAGGTCCGTTTTTGGAACGCAGGGACTTGAAACCGCTGCTGGAGTGCCCCCGCGGGGCGGCGGCATCTGTCGTATTGGGGGTATGGGTGCATCAGCACCCATACTGTATCTTCCAGCGTGATTTACTATGAAATCGGGGTCACTTTTTCATCCTGAATGCCGGGGGCCTTTCCGCATCATGTCCGTTTCCATGGAAAAAACTGTTTTTAAAAGATATGATCCCCCCCTTGTACCAGCCCTGTTCCCGCAAGGGGCGGGTGTGCATGCGACGCCTCGGAAATACCTGTGTGAGGGACCTGGTGACGCCCGGCGGTACCTGTCTGCATAGTATGTTCAGGTAAAATCGGGTGCTATCGCACCTGGGGTGCTTCATTGACGGGGCGAAACTCCCGGATCGTCATGTCCCTGAAAATGAGTTCTGCCGATGACATTTTTACCCCGTATTTTCTGCAGCAGGTCCTGCCGGAAATTTTGCGTCGTTGTTGGCCGGTCGCGTTTTCTTGTACGACCTGCGATGACCCCGGTGCGATAAGGAAATGGACACGTGTCTCATGGGGATCTTCGACTATGTTTATCATGCTTGGGTGATACAAACACTATCAGCAGGAACTGGCAATGACAGGTATCGATTCGCTGTACCGGAGAGAGGATGGCAGGGTCCTCATCGAGATTAAATTGTCATCGGTAGCCCAGCTGTTCAACACGTTCGATCCCGCCCCGTTCTATGCCCGGGAGCTGGACCAGGAAGCAACCCGGTACATCGTCGATACAGTCAATGATTTTCCTTCAAATACCAAGTTCAGGATCGTGGTGTACCTGCCGGCAGAAGCGCTGGGCACCAAAGAGGCCGCAAAAATTCCGCACGCCATCGTCAATCACTTCAGGTACATGGTCCTGGTACAGGACCGGAAATTCCGGCAACACTCGGCCTATGGTAAATACACGCTGGTGGTCGGCCTTGCATTTATCGCTATTGCGATGATTGCCAGCCGGATCGTTGCAGAAACATTCCCCAACTCCCCGATTGCCCAGTTGGGTGCAAAAGCCCTCGAGATCGCAGGCTGGGTGGCCATGTGGGAACCAGTCACGGTCCACCTCTACCAGCTCTGGCCGATTATCACGCAGAAAAAGGTGTACGAGAAGATCAGCAGGATGGAGATCGATCTCTGCCCGTACCCGGATTCAGGGATGCCGGTATACGGGCAGGGGTGCCTGGTGTTCCGGGAGGGGACGCTGTCGGAGAAGTGAGGGGGATGGTTACACCCAGTACCGGAGAATGGCGGATTTGATTCTGGCCCGTATCCGGATTATACCTGGAGAGACTGGACCTTAAAGAATCCCTGCTAGGGTCTGGCATCAGCCTCGGTTGATGCGAACGCTGGGATTTTTATCTGGCCGATGATAAGGGCTCTGCCTCTGATGGAAGGTAATACATTAGTATCGGAATCGAGGGGCCCCGGCGCGGGGTGAAATCCCATGAGCGTCTTCATCGTTATTCGTACGGCAGACCGGGCCGTATTCAATCATGGTCTGATTGATCCGGATCAAAAATTCAATCGCGATCATGATCGCGTTTGAAAATTACAAATCAAACCTTGCTTGAAAAATTTCAATCAAAGTCTGCTGAAAAAATTTCAATCAAGGTTTGCCTGCGAAAAGTTAAGCTGATCCTCAGCAGCAACAATCCGGCAATTACGTCGGAGCACCCTGTCTGGCAACGGGTTTTCTATCAAAGGTCTGCTGAAAATTTTCAATCAAGGTCTGCTGAAAATTTTCAATCAAGGTCTGCTGAAAATTTTTCAATCAAAGTCTGAATGAAAAATGAAAATCAAAGCTTGATTGATCCGGATCACAATTTCAATCGCGATCACGATCGCATTTGAATATCCACGAACGGGAAAAACGGGCATGAACCGATACGGTGCACACCCGAATGCCAGAATCAATAAAGTATTTTAATTTGATTAGGAATGGGTCCGAGATGACCGGAGCTTTTATTGCCCCCCGCCTCAAACCGACTAGTCAGTCTAGACCAACCAGTCCGGCAGGGACCTCCAGAATGACACGGGTAATCGAAGCACGCGATGTATCGAAAGCATACGGTAGTGTACAGGCAGTTGACCACGTAACCCTCGCGGTGGAGGAGGGAGCGCTCTTCGGCCTCCTGGGCCCGAACGGGTCCGGCAAGACCACGATGATCAAGATGCTGACGGGGCAGACCCGGCCGAGCGGCGGTATGGCCTCCGTGCTCGGTATTGATGTTGTGAAAGACCCGGTCGGGATCCGCGAACGGGTGGGGATCATTCCTGAACAGGAGACCCCCCCCAGTTTCCTTACGGCGATGGAATACCTGAAATTCGTTGCCGCGGTCCGGAAGTGTGCAGATATTGATAAAAAGACGGACTGGTGGTTTGATTTCCTTGACTTCGCCGACAAGAAAGATGTGCTCTGCAAGGACCTGTCCCGGGGGACCCGGCAGAAACTGATGTTCACTCAGGCATTCATCCATGAGCCGGCACTGGCGCTCATCGATGAACCGCTCATCAACTTCGATCCCATCATGCAGGATCTCGTCAAGGACTACCTGTCCGGCTATGTGAAAAAAGGCAGGACAATCTTCATCTCCACCCATATCCTTGAGGTGGCCGAGGAGATCTGCTCAGAGTTTGCTATTCTCCATAAGGGCACCCTGCTCCACATCGGGCCCGTTGCCGACCTTTTGGAGAAAGGCGAACATCTGCCAGCCTTCTTCCTCTCCCTCATCCGGAAGGATCGCCATGTTTGAGCTCTTCACGGCCATGCTCAAGGAGGAGTGGCGGGTCCATTCCACGATGTTCGGCAGCCTCTCCTTTGCGCTCTTCCCCATCCTGATCTTCGGGATTGCATGTATGGGAACATTTCTGATCCCGCTCGTGCGAAAAACGTTTCCCCTCGGCAACCTTGCGATCATCGTTCATGCAACGTACCTGATGCTCGGGCTTATGGTCGGCGGCTTTGGCATGCTCGGCAACGAGGTGATGAACCGGCGGTTCGGCCAGGCCAGTTTCCTCGCCTACTCAGCCCGGAGCCTCCCGCTCTCCGAACGGTACATCTTCACCAACTTTGTACTCAAGGATACCGTGTATTACTTCATCCTCTGGGTCTTCCCGTTTGGCCTCGGGTACGTCTTTGCATCGCCGTTCATCGGCACCCCTCTTGCGGGCGCCCTGTTCCTCCTCCTCACCCTCACGCTCTCGTTCCTCTTCGGCCTTTGCGGTGTCTTTTTCCTCTCGGCAGTATACGCATGGTCGAGACCGGTACTCGGGCTCTTTCTCCTTGTCATCGGTGCGGGTTTTGGCGGGATCCTCTCAACCGGCATGAACCCGGCACTCATCTTCCCGCCGCTCCTGCTGCATGACAATTTTTCGTGGACCAACCTTCTCCTGTCCTGTGTCGTGCTCGCGTACCTCTTCATTAGCTCACTCTTTCTCTTCAACCCCGAATCTGTGGGGTCCGAGAAGAAATACCGGGACCGTTTCACACCGCTGGTGCAACGTTTTGGGTCCCTGCCAAACCCCCCGCTCCTGGCCAAAGACACCATAGACCTGTACCGGAGCGGGAGCCTGATCGGCCAGACCATCTTCTCGTTTGTCGTCCCCCTTACCGTGATCTGGTTCTTCCTCTCGCTGATGAACCAGTTCTTCCCGCCCCATGGGCTTCTCTTCCTGTTCACCCTCACGACGGGTGTGATCGCATCGACCATGTACACGTGGGTCACGATGTTCGATACTTTCGGGCCGTATGCCTGCCTGCCCGTGACCGTGAGTACGCTGATCAGCAGCAAGCTCACCACGTTTGCGGTCCTCCAGATTATCCCGGCCGTCTTCATTGCTGCGGTGGCAGTCCTCTCCGGCGAAACAGCATATCTGATTCCTGCCGTAGTGCTCGGAATCTCGGTCTCTTTTTATGCCGTGGGTGTCATGGCCTGGCTCTGCGGGCTCTCCCCCAATGTGCTGGTGTATGATGTGAAGGTGCTCTTCGTCTATCTCGCGCTCGTCGGGATTGTTGTTACCATCTTCGCCACGGCCGCGTTTTTAAACCCGTATTATGCCCTGACCTCTCTCATCCTCGCCCTCCCGGCCTGGCTGCTTGTGCAGAAAGCCAGGATCCGCTGGGATGCCATGGACCCGGAGGGATTCTGAAATGATCCCTGGACCAGGTGAATAACGATGACCCTCATGCAATACCGGACCGTTCCCAAAAACGGCGACCAGTTGTCCGCGCTCGGTTTTGGTGCCATGCGTCTCCCGACGCGGATGGGAAGGATCGACGAGGAACGTGCCACGAAGCAGATCCGCGGGGCGATCGATCAGGGAGTCAATTATATTGATACCGCGGTCCCCTATCATGGCGGGGAGAGCGAGCGGTTCCTTGGCCGTGCCCTGCAGGACGGGTACCGCGAGAAGGTGAAACTCGCCACCAAGCTGCCCCCCCAGAGCGTGAATACCCGAAAGGACATGGACCGGATCCTCGATATCCAGTTAAAAAAACTGAAGACCGATCATATCGATTACTACCTCCTTCACGGGCTCAACGACGGCCAGTGGAAGAAGCTGCGGGACCTTGGCGTCCTTGAGTTCCTTGACGCTGCAAAGGCAGCCGGCAAGATCAGGAATGCAGGGTTCTCCTTTCACGGTGACCGCAGGACGTTTTGGGAGATCATCGATGCCTATGACTGGGTCTTCTGCCAGATTCAGTATAATTACCTTGACGAGATGAACCAGGCCGGGACCGAGGGGCTCCGTTATGCGGCCTCAAAGAATATCGCGGTTATGGTCATGGAGCCGCTGCGGGGCGGCATGCTTGCAAACAAACTTCCGGAAGAAGCGGCGCAGATCTACTCCCGGTCAGGAATACAACGCTCCGCTGCGGAATGGGCACTCCGCTGGGTCTGGAACCACGCCGAAGTGACGGTTGTCCTCTCCGGGATGAATGACGAGAAGCACATTGCCGAGAACCTCGCGGTCTGCCGGACAGCGTTTCCGGGTGCGATGTCCGAAGCGGAACAAAAAACGATCGCTGACGTGGCAGCTTCCTACAGGCGCCAGGTGAAGGTGGGATGCACCGGCTGTTCCTACTGCATGCCCTGTCCGTCCGGCGTGAACATCCCCGGGTGTTTCTCGCTGTACAACGATTATCATATGGCGAGCGGCCTGATGGCCCGCGGGTTTTACGGGATGATGTTCATGGGAGGGATGGGAATAAAGGCCGATGCATCGCTCTGCATATCCTGCGGGAAGTGCGCGAAAACCTGTCCCCAGCATATCGCGATCCCGTCCGAGCTGAAAAAGGTGAACAGAACGCTCGGTGGCCTGCGGACAAAGATCCTGATGCCCCTTGTCCGCATGATGTTCACATCAGAGGTCAAAGAGTGACAGCCCGGAGAAAAAGTCCCCCACAGAACCCCGGCCCCCGGCGCACAACAGGTGCAGCAGTCCCGGGAGCCGGCAGTGGGACCCCGGCGCCGGCCCCCGGCACCGCCCCCGGAAACCGGGAGAAGATCCTTTCTGCCGCCCTGCGCCTCTTTACGCTGTACGGGGTTGATGCAACGCCGACTTCACGGATCAGCAAAGAAGCCGGTGTCTCGACCGGCACGCTTTTTCACTATTTTCCCGACAAGGACAGACTTGTCGGGGAGCTCTATCTCTCGATAAAGAGGGAGATGGCCGGGGCGGTCCGGCCGGATGACGACCCGTTGTTGCCGGCAAGGGAGCGTATCGGGCAGGGTCTGCGGGGGTATATCGCGTGGGGTGTAGAGAACCCGCTCAAGGTCCGGTTCCTCGACCAGTGCTACAATTACCCGGGTATCGGGGAGGACGTGCAGAAGCAGGTTTACGAGGAATTCTCGTGGATGGCTACGCTCATCGAGTCCGCTATCCGCGAGGGCATAGTACCGGATCTGCCCGCTGAGTTCCATGCCATGATGATATACCAGATCACGAGCGGGATCCTCGCGCTTATTGAGTCCGGCACAACCGGCATGTCCGCTGACGAGATCATTGATAACGGCCTCGCCATGTTCTGGAAGCGGTAGGGCCGGCACTCCCTGGCGATGACGGGGCCCCGGTCAGGACCGGATCCCCGCTGGCTACGCCAACCGGTCCGTCTGAAGTCTCCGACTGCGGTGGAAATGCCTGCCGGAGCGATGGAGGCCGGATGATCGCCTGTACCTAAAAACCACCCCGGAATTTTCATTCCCCGGACACCTCACGGTCTTCCCGTTTTTGGCCATGGGCAAAACGCTCACGCCCGGATCTTCGCTCTGACGCTTTTAAGCCCCGGTTGCGATAGTTCTGTATTCCATAAACCATTCGGGTAGTACAGAGGAATCGCATGCGCCTCCGCTCCCCCCGGGGGCAGGACTGGCGCACGGTGGGCCGCCCGTGAGAGCGAGACGCGAGGGGCCCGGTTGATACCTTCTCTTCAGGGATTTACATTCCGGGTGGCGAAGGCGCCGGGTAATCTTATTTACTTTTATTCATAAAGAAAAAGTCATGTTTCTCTGGCAAGGAGAACTTCCAGAACCCGCGATCCGGACGGTTGAGGATATGCGCCCCGTGCTGGCTGAACCCTCGTGCACGAGCAGCGGCCCTCTCTATTTTATGTACCGGGATCTGGCAAAGTCAGATGCGGACTGGAAGTGGCTGCACCAGCACCACCTGCGGTATGATATCACCGTCATCCCCCCACGAACCCTCTGTGGCGAACTGGTGAAGACCAAGGGGCATTATCACCCCAAGAATCCTGCCGGCATCGGGTATCCGGAGATCTATGAGGTTATGGAAGGTGAGGCACATTACCTCCTCCAGTCCCGGCTTCTTGATGATGTTGTGCTGATCTCAGCAGGTGCCGGTGACCTTGTCATCATCCCGCCGGGGTATGGGCATGTCACCCTGAATCCGTTGCCGGATACAACGCTTGTCATGGCCAATATTGTATCCACGGCCTTTGAAAGCGAGTATGAAGTGTATGAACAACACCAGGGTGGGGCATATTATGAAATGAGTGAGGGGGATCTGGTGAAAAACCCCCGGTACCCGCGTGTCCCCCCCGTCCGCTCTCTCGGGGCAACCTGCACGGGAAAGCTTCACCCGCTCTGCAAAGGTCCGCTCTATTCCTTCATTGGTAACAAGGAGATGCTCACCTTCCTCAATTTCCCGGAAAAGTACCTCACGGTATTTTCCGTTCTCCTGAAAAATTAGGTGCGACCGGCCTTTTCATCCCCTTTTTCTGTCCCATGGAGGGGCCCGTCCATTGTTTGATGCCCGGCAGTGCGAACGGGGCTGTATATTCCCGATCCCCGCAATACGTGGCCCCGGCCGCATCTCCTGTCAGAATAATCCGGCCTTCAGGTTTCATCTCTGTAGGCCCGGACTTAAAACCGACGCTATTTGCCGTAACCCCGGCGGTCACCTCACGGGTGTGCATTTCCATGAATGGGGATCACCGGTCGTCCAGACCTTCCCTGCCGTGCGAACAGGACAGACTCGTCGTGGCTGTCCCGGCCGGCAGGGACTCGGCTTCGATGTACACGCGGTTGATCTGGGGATATGCGCCCTTCAGGTCGGTCTCGATGCGGCGGATAGCCTCGTGCATCTCCTCAGCGGTGGTACCAGCGGTGAAGCATACCCCCATGTTCACGAGCAGATCGTGCGGGCCCATGTACATGGTGAGGATGAGGCCGGCACGCTCAACAGCCGGGTCCGATTCCACACGCGTCCAGATGTCCTTCAGTTCAATAGGAGTCACGCCCTCTCCCAGAAGCAGGCCCATGGTCCGCGACGCGAGGATCCAGGCAACACTCATCAGCAGCAGGCCGATAACGATAGAAGCAACGCCATCGAGATACGCGTTGTTGAACAGGTGGCCGAGGAAGATCCCGAGGAATGCGAAGACGAGACCGAGCATGGCAGCGCTGTCCTCAAGAACCACGGTGTAGAGGCCCGGGTCTTTCGACTGCCTGATGTACTGCAGGGCACCCATGTCGCCCTTGGCCAGCCTGAACTGCTTCATGGCCACCGAAAACGACCCGCCCTCAACAAGGAACGCGATGGCGAGCACGATGTAGGCCACCGAGGGATCACCCATTTCAGCGGCGGGTGCAACATGGCGGATGTGAGATATCCCCTCGTACACCGACATGCCGCCACCGATGCCAAAGATCGAGATCGCCACGATCTGGGTCCAGAAGTAGAGCGACTTGCCGTACCCGAACGGGTGGCTCTCATCGGCAGGCTTTGTTGCCTGGTGCATGCCCAGCATCACGAGCAGACCATTTCCCGTATCGACAACCGAATGGATGCCTTCCGAGATCATGGCCGACGAGCCGGTAATTACCGCTGCAATGAACTTGATGATCGCGATGATCAGGTTGCCGGCAATAGCCGCGATGACCGCTATCCGGGAACCGCTTTGTGTTGTCATGGATTTCCTCTCTCTTATCTCACACCAGCTGGTACAGCGTTGTCCGCTGCCGGAGTTTTCGCCCGATATCGGAAACGATCCGCTCCATATCCTCCGGGTCGAGATAATCCGACCCGGCAGCACCGGCATCCCCGCTCACCTCATCGGTGAACATCGTGCCGGCAAGGTCATTGCCCCCACAGAGGAGCGCGAGCTGCGTCATCTTCAGTCCTATCTTCCCCCACGCCAGCTGGATGTTGGTGAAGTTGTCGAGAAAGAGCCGGCTGACCGCGATCATCAGCAGGTCCTCGCGGCCGGTTGGCCCGGGCCGGGCAATTCCCTGCTGGAAGAGGGGGGTATTGATGTGGACATAGGGGAGCGTAACCAGCTCCGTGAACCCGTGCGTCTCATCCTGGATGTTCCGGAGGATCCCCAGGTGTTCGGCCTGGTCGCGGGAGGTCTCGTACGACCCGTACATGATGGTTGCCGTTGACCGCAGGCCGGCCTTGTGCGCCTCCCTGATGATCCGGACCCAGTCCGCAGTGGACACCTTGCGGGGACAGATCACCTGACGGACGGAATCGACAAGGATCTCGGCCGCCGTCCCCTGGATTGTCCCGAGCCCTTCCTCTTTGAGCCGCAGGATAACGTCCGTTGTCGGGACCCTGGCAGTCCTTGCCGCGTGATCGACCTCGTCCGGGCTGAACGCGTGGATATGGACACCGGGCGCCACCTCATGGATCCAGTGGAGGATGTCGATATAGGTATCAAGGGTGAATCCGGGGTGCACGCCCGAGAGCAGGCAGATCTCGGTCACCTTCCTCTCATACGCGAGCCTGGCCTGCACCTGGATCCCCTCCTTGGTGTGGCAGAAGGCCCCCTCATCGGTTGCGTGCCTGCCAAACCCGCAGAAGCCGCAGAGGTTCTTGCAGATATTGGTGACATGCAGGTTCTGGTTCCGCACGTAGGTGACCACATTCCCCGCCCGGTGCTCACGCATCTCGTCTGCTGCGGCTGTGATCCGCCAGACATCCCGGCCCTTTGTGGAGAGCAAAAATTCCGCGTCCGCGGGTGTCAGACGGCTCCCCGCAAGGACATCTGACAAAAGAGCCGGTACGGTCGTCATGGCAGTATTCCCGTCATCGCTTCTTCTTTGAGGTTTTTTTCGACGGCTTTGCGGTTGCTGTCTCCTCCTTCCTGCGGAGGTAGAGCTCATGGAGCCCCATGAGGATGAGGACGACAACGATCACTTCCCCGATATGGAGGGGCAGGAGACCGACGTACGGGACGGCAAAGAGGGCTTTTCCCACGACCCAGTCCTTCTGCACCGGCTCCACGGAACCTGTACCGGCAAAGGCAAGGGACCCCTGGTCGCTGAAGTTGTTGTTGTCACCTTTCGTGATGTACCCGCCGTGGTCTGTTATTGTACTGGTATCCCAGACATACCCGGCGTTTCGGACAACAGTATCTGCCGGCAGGATAAAATTGCCCTTCGGGGTATTCTGCAGAACGAGATCCCGGGCGCCTGGCGTGTAGTTAAGAGGCAGGGTACCGTTAGAAAACAGCTGGTACCCGCCCGGGGTCGTGCCCACAACTGTGAGCGGGAGGTAGCCGGTTGGCGTGACGGACCCGCGGTAGATATTGATATACAGGGGGACCGGCTCACCCGCTTCTGTCCAGGTCATAACCCGGTGGATAATCGGGTGCTGTTTCGAAAAGGGGAGGAGACCGACCGAGGCCCACATGTCGGTGATCCCGTTCGGGCGGTAAATGATCACGTCACCGTAGTCGCCGAATTTTTTATATCCCGAACTATTGCCCTCGTCCCAGGTCTGGAGATCGCCGAACCGGTCCTTCTGGACCACGATGACGAGATCCCCGATATTCATATTGGGGATCATGCTCCCGGACTCGATTGTCACGACTGCGGGCCAGGTGCCACAAATGAGATAGAGAACAAGGGCGATCGAACCGACCACGCCAAGCACCCAGAGGAGGTCGCGGGCGAGCGAGACTGCCCAGTGGTCGCTGGTGCGAAACTGATCCACAAGGGTTTTAAGGTCACGGGAAGGTGCGTTGTCAGTCATGGGACCGGCCTGTTATACTGGTATAGTGTTGGATCCTGTGCACATTAACCATGCGGGATTAGTGCTCTGTCACTGGATGAGGAGGAGGAAGGGGCCGCTTAAGTAGGAGAGGCCGAAAATCACGAGGAAGACCCCGCATGCCGCCATGATGCGGTGATAGGTTGTGTCCGAAATGATCGTCCGTCCTTTCGAGATACCGGTGGAGATGAAGGTGTACCAGCTGGTGTCGGCAGCCCAGTGACCGATCATGAAGACCCCGGCAAGGATGAGCCCTCCCTCAAGCGACGAGATCAGGAGGGCGCTCCCGACCGAGAGCCACCAGATCCAGAAGAAGGGGTTTGCTGCACTGGTGAAGAGCCCGGCCATGTAAGGATTACCCGCAGCCTTTCCGGGTGCACCGGTGAGGCTTGCATGCCGGCTGCCCCAGATCGTCAGAATCCCGAAGATGATGAGTGCGATCCCCCCGATTACGGCGATTGCCGCGGTGTAGGGAGATGCATATGCCGCAAGGCCGAGAATGATTAAGAAGAATATGGCAGTTTCAATGATGATATGGCCAAGCGAGACCTTCAGGCCCGCCGTCCAGTTCCCGGCAAGGGAGGCATTGATGGTAGCGACCAGCGTCGGGCCGGGGGCGAGCGCCCCGGTCAGGCCTATAAGGAATCCCAGCACCAGCGTTGATGCAATTTCGTAGATCAATCCTTGTTATCTCCGTTTCTGTAATTCAGAATTGTCCAGACCGGTTAATGAACCTGCTCACCTTGTGAATATGAATGGTTATTCTGCCTGGTAGAACTCCTCTTTTCACGTGAGGATCCCCCTTTACCCCAACCCTGCTCCCATCGGGACGGGGGCGCATTGCGATGCCCTGGCTTTCCCTGAACGGGAAATTTCCAGCCTTTGAGTACAGGAACTATGAGGCTGTCGCAACCGGGGGATGCCATTGCAGCAGGAGCAGAACGCCTCAAACCCTCATAATGGATATCTGATGGTTTCCCATGAAAATTGCATTGAATAAAGGTGAAATGAGGATTTTTCACGCTCTCAATACCTTACGATGAACGCCGCCGCCCCCGAAGGGGCGCCCCCGCGGCGTGTCAATAGCCTCAGCATTCTAAAAAACACGGAACTGCCCCCCCGTGCCCCGTGAAGTGCCATGAGACGGGGAGCTCCCATATCTTCTATTTTCATGGTTCCAGCGTGAACTCACCAGGTTCACGCCGGATTCTCCAGGCCAGTTTATTGAAATATAACGCCCCCCGCCTGCTCCACCAGTCCCTCTTTGGAGACCGGGTGCAGTCAGGATTGTCGTGAAGCAGGTAACCGGCACACTTGCCATGGTCATGTGGCGCACCCATGGTTTGCCTCCTCCGGGCGGCCAGCTGTTCCTGTCAGGAAGTTTTCCAGCGATGATCTGCAGGTCTCCGGCTTGAGAGCGGGGCTCCTCATATTTTCATCGAAAACTATTCCCCAAAAGGACCTCTTATGCCGGAACAACAGCCTCTATTTACTTCTGCATCCGATAATCCGGTATGCTTGATGCGCAGGAGATCACCCACCGGTTCCTCGATACGAAGCTGCAGGTGCACCCGGAAGTGGTGCGCTACATCCTCGAGAAGAACGAGCCGGACCTGATCGAGCGCATCATAGAGGGTGTCCCGGATCATACGGTCGTTGTCTGTGCAAAACACATCCCCGGCATCCGCCCGGTACGGGACGGGACACGCTTTCTCGTTGATCCGCACATGGAGGTGGTCGCCGGCTCAAGCGGTACCTCGGGCCCCGTGAACGGGACCGGAGACTATCTCCACTACTTCCGGGACCGGTACAGCCGGCTCGGGGGCATGATCCGGAGCAGGTGCGGGGCGATACCCATCGAGGGGCTGGTAAAAAACACCCGCTACCGGCAGGAGGAATGCACCATCATCGGGATGGTCGTTGAGGTGAAGACCACGACCAACGGCCACCGTATCGCCGAGATCGAGGACACCAGCGGGTCCATGTCCGTGCTGTTCCGGAAGGACCGGCCGGTCTTTCAGGATGCCGAACGGATCATTTATGATGAGGTTATCGGCATCAAGGGCAAGCTATCAAACGATGGTAAGATCTTCTTTGCAGAACTGCTCTACCGCCCGGACATCCGTATTGACAATGCCCCGTACCGGAGCGAGGAACCGGGGAAGGCAGTCTTCATCTCCGATACTCACGTGGGGAGCAACACCTTCCTCGATGCGAGCTGGAACAAATTCGCTGACTGGCTGAGTGACTCGGACTACTCGTACCTCCTGATTGCAGGCGACCTCGTTGACGGGATTGGCATCTACCCGAACCAGGAGGCCGAGCTGACGATCAAGAACATCTATGAGCAGTACGATGCCTTCGGTGCCATGATGCAGGACCTGCCCTCCCGCATGAAGATCATCATAGCGCCCGGGAATCACGACGTGGTCCGCGGGGCAGAGCCCCAGCCGGTGCTGCCGGAGCAGTTCACGAAGAAGTTTCCCGCGAACTGCGTGCTCGTGGAGAACCCCGCGCTCGTGCGCCTCCAGGGTGTGCGGGTGCTGATGTACCACGGCCGATCCATCGATGACATGATCGGCCTTATCCCCGGCGCGTCCTACGAGAAGAGCGGGCTGATGATGGAGGAGATGCTCACCCGCCGGCACCTTGCCCCGGCCTACGGCCGCCGGACCCCGATTGCTGCAGGAAAGACCGACCGGCTCATCATCGACCCGCTGCCCGAGATCCTGCACACCGGTCACGTGCACATCAAGGGCATCACGAACTACCGTGGCGTGCTCGGTATCAATGCCGGTACCTGGCAGTCCCAGACCACGTTCCAGAAACAGATGAACGTCAACCCGACGCCGGCTCTCGCTGTTGCGGTGGATCTGCAGACCCTGGTACCGGAGACCTTCAGCTTTCTGTAAGTCCGAAGGGTAACGTGATATTTTTTCCCCTGAAACTCACGAAGGATTTATGAGGGAAAAATAAGGAAATTTGCCCTCCCATAAAAAACGGAAGGTGAAAAAGTGCACCTGCCGATGATTTTTAAAAACACCGACTCCCGGAGCTTCGCCATGGCGCTTTTGAAGCCCCGGTTGCGATTGTTCTGTAGTACCAGAACCGTGATTTTGGGTAATCCAGAGGAATCGCATCCGCCCCCGCCACCGAAGGAGGCAGGGGTGGCGCAAGGCGGACCTCCTGCGAGAGCGGGAAGTCAGGGGCTCAGTTGATACGGTACCCCGGCCGAAATACCTGGACGGACTGATAATTACCCCCTCAATTTGGGAGGGTCACATTCTTCTGTGCACTACACATCGTATCTATACCGTCAGCTTCATACGACCTGAAGCATCCAGGGGAAAACCCATGAAAAAATTACTTCGTCTCAAAGCATTCCCGGCACGTCATTGTTTTTTTCAGAAGTCCCATCATACGGATGCAGCTCGAGCACCCCTGTACGCCGCAGTGCTCGCATTCCCGCAAATCCTCGGCGGGGACAATCCGGTGGCACTTGGGACATTCCACCATCTGTCCCGACCACTCACTGCTCCCGGCTGAGGTCTCCTCCCCGCCGTCATCCGCTGGTTCATAAGCCGGCTCGTCCCCGTAGTCAGCGACGCCGATCCTTCGGGACAGTACCACGAAGAGCTCGCAGAACATCCGCCAGAGGATGCTTCCGGTAACCAGAAAGCCAATCCAGAAAAGGGGCGAGCCGGCCGGGTTCTCTGCAAGGGCAGTCGTGTTGGTGATGGAGAGGTTGGCGCCACCAGCTGCCGGCGTTGAGAACATCCCGGCGATCCCCATGAGCGATGCGAGGATGAGAACTACGGCTCCTATGATGTAGATCAGCCGGAGGTAGTCCCCGGTGATGAGGGTGTCAAAGGAGAGGAACCCGGAAAGACCGGGATTTTTCAACCGGGGGGGTAGCACAGCAGCTGGTACCGGGCGGTGAACTGGTGGTGCTGCCACTGCCTTTTTTGGGGGCAGGGTCCGGGGAAACGGGAAGCCGCACTTGTCGCAGTACACTGACTGGTTATCATCAGTCTGATATCCGCAGCTGGGACAGGTTTTTGCCATAATTTCTCGTAAGCATAGATTGGCTGCCTCATGAATCATGAACCTGTTGATCTGCGTTCCTGCGATTTCATGCCGGAGCAATACAGCCGGGTAAAGAGATGAAGATCAAACCAGCATCAGGAAATATAACTGAGGTTACATAGTACCTGATTACATGAGCGGAAATATCCGAAGGACACTGGCAGTTGTTGTTTTGGGTCTCGGTATTCTTCTGGTATCGGTTTTAGCTGCGGGATGTCTTTCGGATGGCAACGACAATGGTATGGTACAGAATCCCGTGAATATTACTATTGCTGCTCAGCACGCGGCTAATTCCTCAAAAATAATTGCAATTGCAGCCGGCCAGATTCACAATCTTGCGTTGTGGGACAATGGATCGGTTATCGCATGGGCTGAAGGCCATCCCTGTTCCCGATTTGGAGAGTGTGATATCCCGGCAAATCTTACAAACGTCACTGCTATCGGAGCCGGAGAGGGATACAGTGCCGCTCTGACAAAAGATGGTAAGGTGGTCGTATGGGGATGCAAGTGGGATACGCACCGACCCCCACATGAACCCCCCGATAATTTTCGTAATTGCAGCGACAGTAGTACAAATTGCCCGTGTAAAGTGCCTGCAAATCTCACGGGTGTGAAATCGATATCAACGGGCCGGACACATATTCTCGCCTTGAAGGAGGACGGAACTGTCGTCGCCTGGGGAGAAAATAACTTTGGTCAGTGTAATGTTCCGGTGAAATTTATAAAAAATGTCACTGCGGTCTCTGCCGGAGGCTACATGAGCATGGCACTCAGGGAGGATGGCTTTGTTTATACGTGGGGTAACTACAGGGGGAGAGTCCCACAGGGGACGTACAAAGGTATTGCATCGGGTTATGATTACGGGGTCCTCCTGACAGAGAATGGGACGATCAGAGCCTTCAGAGATGCAGACGATTTCGAAGCTCCTTTTGAGGCGGTTTATGTCCCTGACCGCACAAATGTTACGGCACTATCCGGTTATGACAGGTATTTTCTGGGATTACTGGATAACGGGACTGTTGTTTACTGGACAATATCGAGATCATCCACAATGTTCAAAAATTGGGAAAATATCACGGAATTCCATAACATCACGGCAATATCTTCACAATCCATGAATAATCTTGCCCTGAGAGATGACGGTAGCGTTATCAACTGGGAATTATTTTCATCAAATGTCAGTGTCCGGAAATTCTGAAATTTTCATCAAATGTTTGTCTTTTTTTACTTAAAAAAAATCACAATGCGAGCCGGACTTCCTTTGTAGCGTCGCACATGTACTTCAGCTTTGCGTAGGCGGCCTCGCGGGTCCGCATCCGCATGCCGCAGTCCGGGTCGATGAGCATGATCTTCGGGTCGAATATCTCCACGCCCTTCTCTATCCTTTTGCGGATCTCGGCCGTACTCTCGATCCGGTCCGTTGTCGAGTCCACGCAGCCGTACCCGATCATCCGCCCGGCCAGGTCCCGGCGGGAGAGCAGGTCGAGGTTTGCGGGGTTGTTTGCAAACTCGAAGTCGAGGACGTTCACGTTGAACTTCAGGATCTCGTCGAGCACGTTCCCGAGGTTTCCACAGACATGCATGCAGACCGGAATGTGGAGGCCGGCGGTGAACTGCCCGATCGCCTGTTTCGCCACGGTAAGGTCGGCGATGCCGGTCGAAAGGATAGGTTCGTCGATCTGTAGCAGGGTGATCCCGGCCGCTTCGAGCGCCCTCGCCTCAGAGAGCAGGGCGGCGGCGATGTCAGGTACCAGTTCCTCCTTGTTGCGGTACATCGGCGTGCTGATGTGGAGTCCGTGGGCGAGCGTGGTAGGACCGGTGATGATCCCCTTCACCTTCGGGGCTTTCGAGACCGCATACCTGGTGTCCCCGACCGTGATCCCCCCGGAGGCGGGCTGGATTTTCCCGATCACTTCCTGCCCCCGGATGCCCGGGAGATGGGATGCAAAGGCAGTGATCATATCCCCCCGGACCTGCCCGTCGGAGATGATGTCGATCCCTGCCGCAAGCTGGTCACCGACCGCGGTCTCGACCGCGGGGCGGAGCGGGTCCAACAGGCTCATGAGGCCGCCGCTTTTTACTACCGGATAACTGCCGACAACCGTTGTCGGCAGTACCTTATTGATAAAATATGCCTTTGCCATGGTGTCCGGACACTGTTTGTTACCATAAGGTCGATGCCGTAAAAGAAATAGTTCGTGGTCAGGGGGAAAGAATTCAAGGATTTGTCTGAATGCTTGAAAGAATCATGAGCATTTGTTTATTGTGAGCCCGCGCCCCCCAACCCCCTCTTCCCTGCGGACTACCGCCACAGGCTGGCAGTCCTCCGGGTGGGGGGATCCATTTTATGACGTTTGAATAATTATCCAAAAAAAAGCGTTGAATTTTCCCGTGTACGTAATGCAGAGGAATCACAAGCGCCCACTCCCCAACCGAAGGCGAGCTGACATAAGGGGGACGATCAATTCGTAGCTTATAACCAAAAAATTATAAACGAACATATCTTTTCTCATCATCTCTCCGTGGTTGTAAATGTCGGTAAGTACCGTTAGAGGTATTACAAAGGTCTGTTGATGCATTATAGGAAAATGTTACATTCATAAAATTCTCCAAATGGATAAGATATGTTGTATTATCCATTTTTGTCCATTGACCAGTCTGAGTGATATTGTCGGGATTTCGGGACCCTCGTTCAAAAGTACCGAGAGAGCTAAAAGACAAATATTGATTTGCATCGTCTAATTGAATCCAATACCCCCAAATTGGATCATACTCTGGATAGTCATTCCAAACCGGATCATAATATCGCGATCTGTTCATATTGATAACGGCATTACTCGGTGTATCGTAAGAACAGCAATTATCGATGGGATGAGGTATAAAAATCGGACGCAATAAAAATGCTAACGGGATAATAATCAAGGCACATAAAACTATTTTTAAAACAGTATCTCGCTTCATGAATTATTACAAAGCTTATTGAAGATATTATTAAGTTTATTCTTTTTTTTTTAAAAAGAGTTATGGCACGAGCCGGTGCATATCGCGGGGAAAGAGCACAGCCTCCCGCACGTTTTGCAGGCCGAGCATGGTCATGACCAGCCGTTCGCCGCCAAGGCCCCAGCCCGCATGAGGCGGCATGCCGTACCGGAACGGGCGGAGGTAGAACTCGAAGCTTTCCGGGTTGAGCCCCTTCTTTTTGATCTGCTGCACAAGCCGGTCGTACCGGTGCTCCCGCTGCGCCCCGCTCGAGAGTTCCATCCGCGGGTGCATCAGGTCGAACGCTTTGCAGATCGAGGGATCGTTTTCGTACTGCATGGCGTAATAGGGCCGGATATCGGATGGCCAGTCAACAATGAAGTAGTGGCCGCCCATCGCCGTGCCAATCGCCCGCTCGGCTGCCGGGCTGATGTCGTCGCCATACGTAATCGGGTCCTCGAGGCTGTTCCGTGCGATCTCGATTGCCTCGGCATAGGGCAGCCGGGGGAACGGCGCTTTCGGCACCGCGAAATCGGTTATTTCGAGGTTGGCGAGCTGGTCGGGGCAGGAGCGGTACACGTACGCGTAGGTCTTCACGATGAGGTTTTCAAGGATGCGCATAACCTCGTGGTGGTCGGCAAACGAGACCTCGATATCGATACTTGTTGCCTCGTTCAGGTGTTTGGTGGTATTGTGCTCTTCCGCCCGGAAGATCGGGCCGATCTCGTACACCTTCTCGCAGCCGGCAGCCATCATCATCTGCTTGTAGAGCTGCGGGCTCTGGTTCAGGAATGCCTCCTTGTCAAAGTACGCGATCGGGAACAGTTCGGTCCCGCCCTCCGTTGCTGCCGCCACGATCTTGGGTGTGGTGATGGCAGTGAACCCCTCATGGTGGAAGAACTGGTTGATGGAATGCATCACCGCTGAGCGGATCTCGAAAACCGCGGCGACCCGGGGCCTGCGGACGTCGAGGAAGCGGGCATCGAGACGGGTATCGAGTTCGACGGGGACTTTCTCGGAAACATCGAGCGGCAGCGGTGTCTCCGCAAGGCTGATGATCTCGAGGGTCTCGGGCACGAGTTCGCGGCCGCCGGGAGCCTTCTCCATGGCCTTGACCGGTCCGGTTACCCGGACGAGCGACTCACGGGAAACAGCCCTGACCGCTAAAAGGACTGCTTCTGAAACCTTCTTCTTCGGGACGGTCACTTGGATGATACCGGTCCGGTCGCGGATGAGCAGGAAGGCAAGCCCGCCGAGGTCACGGACCTCGTGGACCCAGCCGCAGACCTCCGCAGAACCCGTTGCCGCTGTTACTTCGTTGATGGGAATGCGCATCAGAATCCTATATCTATGGGCCGGGGGGGGTAATGGAGTTTATGGGGAACTTCCGTCCCCCACAGAACTCTGATGAATGCTTTTGATCAAGGCGTATACGGTTGCAGGACCCCGAAGATCCCGAGGAGAGCATGCATGGACTGCCCCCCTTTGATGAACCTCTCCAGTCCCGCGGGAGGGCATAACCGTTCGGATGGTAATTATCCCCTCACCCGCAGGTCAACCTCCGGCACAGCAGGCCTCCGGGCCGGATCCTGCCACAACCAATATATTATCCCTACCCCCATTTTCCCATGGAAATGTATTATGACAGACGAATCTACCAAACCAACCCCGCAACCTGTTGAACAACCTGTCGTTGTTGTCCGGGAGAAGAAGGGATGGAGCCTCGGCACCAAGCTCCTTCTCTGGCTTATCGCAATCGTTGTCGTCCTTGCGATCCTCGCGGTCCTGACCATCTCGGTCGTTGTGCTCGATACGCCGGGCGGGAGCTCTTTCCCGTACACCACCACATATCGTGTTTCCCTGCCCGATGGTGAAGCGGTTACGGTCGGAAACAGCCGGATCCTCGTCCTGACCATGGGAAATGAAGTGGATACTTCCGTTGACGGGACCAAGGAGCGTCTCGCCATTGGGCAGGAACGTACTATCCGTGCGCGCAATGCCCGCATTTCTGCCCTTGGCATTCAGGTCATCGACACGGACTTCCAGATAGTGCTGAGATATATCGGACCTTCCGGGACCAATGCCCTGTTTGATATGAAGATCATGACCTCCCGGCAGGTACCGGAGTTACTTATCCGGCGCATCATCCCGGCGGGTATGGGCGCCCAGCCAATCTGAATAATTTTTTTTGGTTATGTACCATTTCAGCACCTCATTTTTCCCTGAACTATTCCCGGAATCGTGTCAATCCTGGATTCTTCGGTAATGCCCTCGCCCCTGCCGTTGAGGCAGCCCCCCCACTGCGATAGAACGGAATTACCTTTATTGAGAACATGGAACCGTTTAAAGAAAAAAACCGCTCTGGAGAAATCCTCTTTCCGGGGGATGATCGCCTCCCTTGCGCCGGCCCTGCTCCCCTTGGGGGCTCTCGCGCATTGGGATGCCCTGAATAGTACCCAAACGGGAGATTACTCCACGATTGCGTGCAGGAGATACGGCCTGATCGCAACCGGGGGAGGCCATAGCGGCGGGGGCAGAGCCCCCGGGAGCATCATGGTGAATAGCAACTACTATTTGGGGAAAATTGCATTGCACAAAGATGATTTGAGGAATTTTCGCGTTCTCAATTATTTGCGATGAACCCCGCCGTGCCCCGCGAGGGGCCCTGAAACGGGGACCCCTCATCTCGTGCGATTTTCAGGCTTCGGGTGTGAGCTCCCCTTCATGTCCGTTTCTCCAGAATAAAAAAATTTGACCCCTTTTTTGTTCCGTCACTCGAAGCCTTTCATCATTGGATAGAGAACGTTGTCCCCCCCCGGGAGAGGGATCGTGGCGATCGTGGAGTTGATCTGCGATAAGGAGTTTGCGAGGATCTTCTTTGACGAGAGCGTGTAGAGCACGTCGCCGATGTAGAGCGAGCGCTTCACCTCGTTTGCCGAGCTGCCGTAATAGTAGTACCGGTCGCTTCCGGTGCCGTGCTCAACGGTGCCCCGGAGGGTAAAGCCGGCTTCAGGTGTGACTCCAAAGACATATGCCCCGTACCAGATGTTCGGCTGGGTGAGACCGGATTTATCAGGAACTGTTGCTTCGTTCTTCACGACCCGGGCCGGGATTACGAGCAGGTTCTTCTCCTTATCGAACAGGAACGCCTTATGGTCAGAGAGGGCTGCGGAGTCTGTGCCGGAGTCGCCGATCTCCACCTTGTCGATCTGCGTCGGGTGTTCAACATTGGACACATCGAAAAGAGCGATCTTCAGACCTTTGGTTGAGACGCCGCCCCAGTCATTGGTCCCGGTCTCCTTGCCGACCCCGATGATATGGGTTGCATCGTAGGGGTGCAGGTAGTCCGAGTAACCGGGGATCTTGAGCTTGCCGAGGATTTTCGGGGTTGCCGGGGAGGAGAGGTCGATAACGAAGAACGGGTCGATACGCTTGAACGTGACCATGTAGAGCCGGTCACCGATGAACCGGGTCGAGTAGATCTTCTCCTGCTCGGCAATGTGGGTCAACGAGCCGATCGTTTTCAGAGCGGGATCGAGTACGAAGACATTGTTGTATTCGTACTGGCCCCCTCTCGTGTAGACGCTGGAGGTGGTGGCAACGCGGAGGTTGTTCTTGTACTCGTCCATCGAGAACTGGCTCTCGAGGATGCCGGGAACATCGCCCCGCGCCACGTAGGTGATGGCGCCATTATTGATCGCGATCTTGTGGATCGCAGTCGTGGTCTGGTCGATCTCTCTCTTCTGGATCGATTCCTGCTCGGCGTTCTTCATCCCCGCGACGATCTTCTGCTTCTCGGTCTCGGTCATCCGGTTGAAGTCCTCCCAGAGGACCGGCGAAGAGGTGCCGGACGCAGGTGTGCCTGACCCGGCACGGACCGCGTCAAGAGCAATGACCGGCTCAGCCTGCATTGTACGGTAGACATTGTGGTACTTCTGGTACGTAATGTACATCGCGTTCTCGGAGACGTAGAGCAGGTCGCCGCTCCCCACAAGGTAAGTCTTGGCCTCCTTTTCCTGCGCGCTCGCGGTGTCGAACGAGGAGATCATGGTGAAGGCGTACTGGCGTTCAGGGTTGTCGAAGTAGTAAACATCCGGGGCGATCACGGTCTTCGTCCCTTCCCGGACGCCGGGAAGCGTGATGGGGGCCCTGTCGTAGGTATACACCTGCTCCCTTGTGACGAGGTACATGTTCGAGCCGATCAGCCGGGCGTCGATGTAGTCCCCGTCAATCGTGTAGTCCTTCAGCACCTTCGGGTGCGCCCGGTCACTGATATCGTAGAAGATCGCATGGGTAACCGGCAGGGAGGTGCGCCCGTAGTAGTACGGCATCGCCTTCATTTCCGCTCCGGAAATACCGCCGTTACCGGAAGACGACATGTCCGTATCTTTTGTTCCCGTAGCAAAGAGCACGAGCCGGTTCCCGTCTATGAACAGGTCCCTCGGGGTATCAGCGATCCCGGTCTTTGAGACAACCGAGGCGGATGCTGCCGGGTATGCATTCACGATCGCGAGCGTCTGACCGGATATCACGTAGATGTACTTGCCGTCGTTCTTGACGAAATCCGGTTCATCAACGCCGGCCACCTGTACGTTGGTGGTGGAATGATCTGCGGACCCCCCGGCCCAGTATGCCGATGCCGGGGCAGGTATACCCTTGGCTGAGGATTCGGCCACGGCTACCTGGGGGGCGGGGGTCATCGCCCTGTCTGCGGTAGCCCAGCCGGCGCCATTAGTATAATCCTCTGCTCCTGCGAGAGCAGTGTTGTTCTGAATATACTCGCGGATTTCATCCGCTGAACTGAATTTTTTAATATCCCCGGTTACCGGTGCCACGACCGACCCCGTGCAGCCCGCTGCGATGATGGCGGCAATGACGAGGAGGGCGAGCACAAAGAGGGGAATTGTACTGCGTGTCATGATTGATCAATGTCCCTTTGAGAGTAAAGCTCATCAATCTGGCGTTAACTGCGAAAAATTTCGAAGATATGGCGGGGAATTTTTAGCGGAGGACTGTTTCTAAGATGGGGGGCTCTTTCAAATATTGATCCCGACTTCCGGAAAAATCATGCAGTTAGTTTTCGGGATCCAAATAACAAACGTAACCAGTATGGTCAATAACAACTATGTTTTGGGATGCCAATATGTGTTTTCTGTTCACCTAATTTAATAATTGAAAAAGATTCAGAAATATAGATATCTATAGATTATAAGCAAAGAAATTTCAATACAATAAAATTTTTTTAATCCTATTATAATGCAATAAATAGACATTGAAATAATCAAATCATAGTATTATTTATATCTCAAAAACAATCTGAAAATTGTAGAACGGGTTCACCTCAGCTCTAATTGTAGTTGAACCCGCATCTGCCCGTAGGCATGATATCGTATACCTCTGAAATTATGAAGGTTTGGGTCATGCCTCTGTAATTCTCTTTGAAAAGGAGGTATGGAAGTAATGAAAACGCGAAAATTTGGAACCATCCTACTCGCATTTATGCTTGTAATGATGGCGATAATACCGATAGTATCTGCTATCGAGCCCGCAACGAATACTTTGATCACTGATTCTGCAGTATCAACGGATGTTCAACATCATAACATCCCTTATAACTATCTGGAAAATTCACAACCTGCAAAATTCCTTCCCGAATCTAAAATGACCAACATAATTATCTCTCAAAAAACACTTGAAAAATCCGGTCAGAATGAAAAATCTGCATTAATCAAAATTCCGGCAGAATACCTGGATTTAAATTCCGGATTTACAAAAACAACGGGATCCACCAGTTATTATGTTGAGAAGGGTATCAATTCCAACGACGGGATCGTCTTGTTACGAATGCCTACTCAGTTCTATAACACATTCATTGAAGAAAGTCATGGTGAGGACCTGACATTACCTTCCACATACTTCTACCGGTTCTATTCGAATATCGATGATCTGAATTCTCACATGATAAAAGATAATGAGTCCGTTAAGATAACTCCAAGCAGCCAGTACCCGGTGGCCGGTTTATTGGATGACGGCCATAATCTTATCACCGCTCAAAAAACCGCATTGAATGAAGTGAGTGCCTCATCATCAACATCCCTATCGACCGATGAATGGGCATTATTAGCTTCCAGTGATTACGCGGAATACCTTCAATGGGCAAGCGCTACGAAGAAAACATCAACGAATTATAAGTATTGTATAGGGCAGATCAGACCATATTCCTGGTTATTGAGCGGATCCTCTTCGGATTTATTCAAGCTTTTTGCCGAAAGGGAATATAAATTTAGTAACAATGAAGCAATCGAAATGGTTGCTAGCTTCAAGGACAGAAACAGCGGTGGAGGAATTAGGTTATACCCTGCATATTACCGAAGCGGCTCTGGAGATCCCATCCTTCCTACGCAATGGTACTATTATCCAGAACCTGTTGTTATTGATCCAAACGACATTCCTCACGCGTATGGCTACCATGTCCAGCTCGCCTATTCCGGTCAGTATGTTCAGGTAAATTATGAAGATATGGAAACGTTCCAGTGGACCGACAATTTTTTCGTACAGGCCGCCACACCAATCTCTTCATTCACGCAGTTAGATGGTTCGAGCGAGTACACACAGACAAATGCACCTTCAACGGGTACATTTTCTGAATTGACAAGTCCTGTAATTGATGAATGGCTTATTGATACAGGCAATAACTGGGCAAAACCGATAGATGTATGGAATACTCCGACACCTTCAGCCATCCGGCCATATGTCAATGTTAGTACATCATGGGATGGTTACGGGAACCTCATCACGGTATCCAGTGCCCATTATCCCTAAATTTTTTTATTTATACCAAAGCGGAGTGATCATGGAATGAATTCAAATCTCATCACTATGGTGTTTTTAGATGCAATTGTATATCGCTGCAAAACATTAACGGCAGGAATGAAGATACGCAGATGAATCATCTACAACGTAACCTAAAAACCATCGCTATTGTCTGTGCCGCAATCGTAACAGGCATCGTTATTTGGTATTTTCTCTCAGGAGCGAATCTTCAGTCGGCAGGCCTGCTGGAAACGGGACCAACAACTGAGACCATTACGACTGAAGTCCCGCAGGAGATCGATGCAGATTTCACTATTGCAGAAGCCAATATAACTGTCGTTCATTTCTTACCGATAGTTCATGTCACCTATGAAGATCTTAAACAAATCCCCGAACTCGAGCGAGCGATGCACAGCGACATCAACAATCCGAAAAAATGGTTCGGGGGAACGAGAAAGGTCGCACTCTATGAGGGTAATCTCAGCCGGTATCATGCATTTGTCGATGCGGTCTGCAAGGGTAAACCGGTGATCGAATGTAACCAAGGTGTGCTGTTCGAATACCACGGAGATTATTATGAAGTTTTTTACCAGGAATTCCCTAGCTACCATCACACGGCTCCTCCGCTTGAGAATATTGTTTCCTCCCCTCCCTAGGTGTGATTCAATTTAGTTCTGCGGGCGTCCTCTCCTGAGCATATCGTCGGCGCCTCTCCCAGTTCCATACCTTCATGTGAATTGCGGCCAACATATATCCAGCACACCATGAGTACCTCCACCGATAAAGAGACACTCGACAGGCTCAAGCAGAATACCGCCCGGCTCTCTGTCATCTCCAATACCAGCCTTGTGCTGATGAAGTTCGTTGTCGGGTTTGCGATCGGCTCGGTCAGTATCATCTCGGAAGCCATCCACTCTTCCATGGACCTGATTGCAGCGGTGATCGCCTTCTTCTCCGTACGGAAATCCGCGGAGCCCCCCGACGCCGCCCACTCGTTCGGACACGGAAAGTTCGAGGATATCTCGGGACTCGTCGAGGCCCTGCTCATCTTCGTTGCCGCGATCCTGATCATCTATGAAGCGGCCACCAAGCTCCTCGGCCATACCCTGGTTGAGCTGCAGCCGGATATGATCATTTTTGGGATCGCGGTCATGGCGATCTCGGCGCTGGCGAACTGGTACGTCTCTCACCGGCTTTTTATCGTAGCGAAAGAGTCGGAGTCCATCGCGCTCGAGAGCGATGCCTGGCACCTCCGGACCGACATCTATACCTCGCTCGGTGTTTTTGTTGGCCTGATCCTTATCAGGCTCACCGGCAACCCGATCTTCGATCCGCTCGTTGCTCTCTGTGTGGCGGTCGTGATCATGAAGGCCGCGTATGATCTTACAAAACGGTCACTTTCCGATCTTGCCGATCACAGTATCCCGGAAAAGGATGAAAAGCGGATCAAGGAGATCATATGCGAGCACTCCAGTATCTATGCCGGGTTCCATAACCTGCGGACACGGCGCTCGGGGCCGGAGATCTTCATTGAGTTCCATCTCGTGGTGCCCGGGGATATTTCTGTTGATCAGTCTCACGACCTGACCGACCACCTCGAATCGGACCTGATCACCGAGTACCCGCGGGCAACGATCACCATTCATGTCGAGCCCTGCACCGGAGGGAAATGCAACCGCTGCGGTTCGTTCTGCACGTTCTCCGAGAAGCATAATGGCCAAAAGAAACCTGCAGAGTAATCCGCGTCCTTCCTGTATTTTTTAAATTTTAAAAGGGTACTATACCGTTTTCAGCACCTGCTTTCGCGGGGAAATATCCTGATACCGTGTTCTCAAGACCTTCCCGGGGCTTCGGCAATGCCTTCGCCCCCGCCGTTGCGGCGACCCCACATTGCCATGACACGCACATTCCTTTTGAGATCATCGATACCTGCAAACAACACCACGTGATCACGATGGTGGTATATGCAAGGGTCTGCGCCTGTGCCCCGCCATATCCCCTGCGTCGCGCACCAAAATACACGAAAAGGAAGACAGCAGGGACGATAAAACCCTGGATCCGGCGATGGGCATGGATCTATCCCGTAAACAACCCCTCATCCTTCCTTCTGGGCGGGCGTTAGCGTATCTTCCTCCTGAAGAGGGGTAAAACGCTATGTAGAGTAACGGACCATATACTATGAAGGTGTATTCGTTGAAACACGCACAGGCACCCACCTACTCCTTTGTCGTCCTGACGTTTGTCCTGATTCTCGTCACTACCGCGCTCATGTGGATCTCGGCCCGGTTCCTCCCCTCCGGTACAGAGGGTATTGCCCTTGTCGGTATCGCGGTCCCGTTCATGATCCTGTTCACTCTCTGGTTCGGCGCCTACGGAGCTATTGCTGCCTACGTTGGGACGCTTCTCGGAAGCGTGCTCACCATGGCCAGCCTCCTGAAGCACCCGGAGATCGCGGTCATCTGGGCGGTCGCCGGGCTCCTGCTGGGGCTCATCCCTCTCGCTGCGGTCCGGAAGTTCAGGCCCGACCTGACGCTGGCAACAAGGAGGGACTGGACGATCATCATCCTCTTCGCGGTCCTGATCAACAACCTTGTTGCTGCAGCCTGGTGGGCATATACCCTATCGCTCCTGGGGCCGGTAACTATCGCTGTGGTTTTTTCTACCCTGCTCGTCGGCAATATCATCATCTGCCTCCTGATCGTGCCGCTGGCGCTCCGGGTCCTCACCCAAAGGATTTCCGGGTCAAAACTGTTTGTTACCCGGTACTGGGACTAGGTTCCTGATCATTTTTTTATCTCATTCGTTACCTGGCTGTTCTTAGGGTAACGGTAACCGGTGCAGCAGCCCGGTACTGAAGGGGAGGACAAGGTACACCATCAGGGAGAGCGGCGGGTTGATGAAGGAGAGTGCCCCCCCGATGACTGCAATGGCCGGGACAATTAAGGAACGACAGAACCCATGGTGCTTTATCGCTTCATCCAATGCCGGTTCACTGAGATGGTCATGCCGGCAGATGTGGCGCCACTGGACAGCGAAGAGCAAGCCGACAATGAACATAGTTGCGTGAAAAAGAAGCACGGCATCGGTGATGGCCGGATAATCTCCTGCAAGGTCGGTCGAGAACGGCACAAAGACGATCGAGATCAGAAGGAGCATGTTGATCCACAGGAGCGCGGCGTCGACATGGTGGACGAAGTGGAACTGGCGGTGGTGGCCGAGCCAGAAGAGGGCAAGGACGAGGAAGGAGACGATAAAGAGAAAAACCTGCGGGACGAGGCTTGCAATCATATCCGGAAGGACGGTGGTTGCCAGGGTCTCCTCGGGCCGGGGCGGGTTGATTCCCAGCACCAGCAGCGTCATGGCGAAGGCAAAGATACCGTCCACGAGCGTCTCCAAGCGGTTCTTCGAGACGTAATATTTACGGTCCTCACGCTGTCCTGTCATGATCAGTCCTTTTTTGCCAAAGGATATGAATGTCCCTCCTGACCCCCACGGAAACGGGCGCTGATCCGGTCATGCAAAGCGCACCTTTATTGTCCGGTGCACGCACCCTTCCATAGTGATCCGATCATGAAGATTTTGGGAATCAATGCAAGTCCAAGGGGAGACAAGAGCCAGACACGCCGGCTTGTTGCCGGAGTGCTCGAGGGTGCCCGGCAGACCGGGGCAGATGTGACCTTCATCGATCTCTGCAGCCTCGACATCACCTACTGCTCGGCATGCGGGACCTGTTATGCGAAGGGCGAGTGCGTGTACGACGATGATTACCCGATGCTGCTCGGGAAGATGGCGGATGCCGATGGCATCGTGCTCGGGTCTCCGAATTACATCAATGCGGTAAGCGCCCAGATGAAAACCATGCTCGACCGGATGGCGGACGTGGTGCACTGCCAGTCGTTAGCCGGGAAGTACGGCTGTTCCGTGTGTACTGCTGGCGGCGCCTACGCGGACGAGGTCGCAGAATATCTGAACATGGCCCTCCTGAATTTCGGGGCAACCACTGTCGGGAAGGTTGCGGTCAATATCGGTGGCGATGCGAACGCGATCGTTGTTAAGGAAAAGGAGGCAAAGGAGCTTGGCAGGCAACTGGCTGCAGCGATAAAGACGAAGTGGAAGGACCCGGTGCAGGAGAAGCACCACGATGAACGCAAGGAATATTTCAAGCGCTTAATCTCGTTCAACAAGGACCTCTGGAAGCACGAGTACGAGCACTGGAAGGGTCTCGGGGAACTGAAGTAATCATTTTTTGAGGGGATGGTCCCTTTTGCGCTACCAAATTCATTCTGTAAGCGCGACTGAAAAACTGTTGAAAAACAGTTTTCGGAACGAACTCTCATAAAAATCAAATTTTCCCTGGCGAAATTTCTTTCTTTCTTCTCATATCCAGGTTTATAGTATCCGGTACGTATGAGGGTGACCCCCTTTCATGGAAGGACGAACTTTGTGAGAGTCAGTACCCATCCTCGTCAGTACCAGTGCATTCCGGGAAACGGTGGCCGCAGAAGGGTGAAATTAAAAAAAGGATGAAAAAGCAGCTCAATCACTGGGCATTCCGCTTTTTGATCATCTCGAGCGCTTCAAACGCTTCCTTCCGCACGGCCGGATTTTCATCGGCAAGCATTCCGGTCAGGTGGTCGACTGCCTTCTGGTCGCCAATCTCCCCGAGAAGGAGGACTGCACGCTTCCGCACATCGACCTGTTCATCCTTGAGGACCATGATAAGCGGGGTGGTTGCGGGCTGGCCCAGCATCCAGAGCGCCTCCATGGCGCAGGACTTCGTGCGGAGATCCCCCTCGCGGAAGACCTGCATGAGCGGGGCAATGGCCGGGACGCCGAGTGCAGCCAGGGACCTGACTGCCTCGATCCGGACCAGCCGCTCAGGATCGTTGAGTTCTGTGATGATGGGAGCGATCGCCTTCGTGTTCCCGATCTGGCCGAGTACTTCCATGACTCCCCTGCGAATACCGGGGGTCCTGTCATCAAGGGCACCGATCAGGGAGTCCACGGCGGGTTCACCAATAGTGACGAGCGCGAGCGATGCCCTCCGGCAGACCTCCTCGTTCTGGTCCACCAGAGCCCGGATAAGTGGTTCTATGGCATGGTCCCCGAGAGAACAGAGCGTGGCCATGACGGCCATCCGCACGTTCTCCTTTACATCGTTCAGCGACTCGATCAGGGGCTCTACTGCCCGGGGGTCACCGATGCGTCCGAGTGCAATGGCACTCTCATGCCGGACGCCCGGATCCGGGTCCTTGAGAGACTGTACGATCTGGGGGACCGCCGGGCTCGCTCCGATGATGCCGAGGGCCTGCACGGCGCCGCGGCGGATGAGGGGGTGACTGTGCCGCGTTGACTGGATGAGGGGATCGATTGCCGGCTCCCCGATCAGCTGGAGTGCACGGATGGTCTCCTGCCGGACATCGTCGCCCGGCTCGTCCAGCGCGTTGATCAGCGGAACTATGGCGGGAGCCCCGATCTTGCCCAGGGTATCGGCAGAACCGCGCCGGATGATCCAGTAATCGTCTTTGAGGCCGCGGATCAGGGGCTCGATGAATGGCTCGCCGAGGTCACCAACCGAACGGACCGCTGCCCACCGGGCATCGAGATCGCCTTCACTCAATGCCCGCAGGAAGTTATCCGTACGTTCCTTCTGCGCCCTGAGGCGTGCTTCATCGCGTTCACGCTCCCCCTCCTGCTCGTTTTTTCCTGATTTCAGGATATTTCCCAGTTTATTGATGATGCCCATAACGATTCCCGGACGAATATTAGTATAAAATCCTTCAAATAGGTATCGGATGCACAATTGCACGAATGCTCATCCGGCCTTTTTTTGTGCGTTCTGCAGGTAAAACAGGGCAAAATAATCCGGTTTTTGCCTTGGGTCCTGCCCGCATGGAGTACCGGAAAAAGCAACCGGCGACATCAGTCATGGGGGATGCCGGGCCCGGCCGGCATATCATGGGTATCCGGCAGACCCCGTCCCCCCGCGGGAACGATCCCCGGCCCGGCCTCCATATCTGAATATGCTGGGGGTACCCTGCCCGGAAAAAGGGATGCACCATCAGGTGTACCCGATGGTCAGTTGCGACGTGCCCGTGTCCGTCTTCGGCACATCACTTACCGACACCGTGTACGTCCCGGTTGGCATGGTTTCATCCACAGGATACCTGAAACTCCAGGTCTTCTCAGACGTGACCGACAGGGTGGCAAGGAGAACCCCGCTGGTATACCTTCCGGGTCCGAACAGCGTAATCCTGACACTGGGAGCACCAGTGGTGCACATGCCGGAGAGGATAAGGGTGTCCCCTCTGGCCAGTGCATAACTGTTCGGGAAGACCGTGACTTCACCATTCCCAATGACCGTGAATTTCACCTCCCCGGATGTGGTCTTTCCTGCATCATACACGATCAGAGTGTAGGCACCTGACTGGATCTTGGTCCCCGGGCTCCACGTGTAACTCCACAGACCGGCTGAGTTGGGATTTACCGTATCCAGCTGAATACCGTCCGCATAGTAGCCGGGCCCGAAAAGGGTGAGTGCGACGCTCCGGGTACCCGTGGCGGATCCGGAAAATGTATTCGAATCCCCGACGATCAGCTGATTACTGCCAGCCCTGACCGTTACGCGGGCCGGGGTTGCCCCCGTGCTCGTCGGATTTACGGTTTTTTGAGAAGCCGGTTCGGGGGCCAGGGCCACACCATAATTCGATGTGCCCGACGGTACCGTGATGACAGATTTCCAGCCCGTGTACCCCTTCAGGCGGAACTCAAGGGTGTGGTTCCCGGGCACGATTACGGAGACCGAACCGGGCGTGGTTCCCCAGTACTGACTGTCGAAGTAGATCTCTGCGCCGGCTGGTGAGGATGTAAGCTCGAGGGTTCCGTTTTCAGCAGGTCCGCCGGCTATGCATCCTGCCAGCAGGATAGTGACGAAGATGAGGATGGGAAAGGAGCGGTTCATGGTCAGCCACGTACAAGTCACGATAACCCTTATTCCGGAGCATGATATAGATTTGCAGGACAAAGCGTCCCGGCCTTTATGCAGGTCCGCTACGGTGGTAATCTGAGACAGAATCCAGTCAGCGGTTTTTTACGAGCGAGAGGATATCGCGGGCGAACGCGATGCTCCTGGACTCGTCTGTCATCAGGGTATCGAACCTGACGGAGTGGTTCATCACGACCTTGTCCCGGATGTCCTGCACGAAGATGTCCGGAAGTCCGCCGTAACAGTCAAACGTCCCGATTGCACTCGGATCATACCCTGCTGCCACCATCAGGGCGCCGGCCGGCCCGCTTACGGGGGCATTGCCGATGAAGGGACTGACGGCAACAACAAACGTATCCTCAAGCGCCTGTTTTATACCGTCGCAGGAGAGGATCGGATTGATGCTCGTTATGGGGTTGGAAGGCCCGATCACCACCGCCTCGCTCGCCTCAATGGCTGCGAGCGCTTCTTCCGTTGCCACGGGAGGGACATCACCGGTGCGGACAATCTGTCGGATATCGATCTTCCCCTTTGCCCGGATCCAGTATTCCTGAAAATGGATCAGGCCGCGGTCGGTCATCACCTGTGTTGTCACTTCCGTGTCGGTCATCGGGAGCACGGTTTCCCGGACCCCGAAACGCTCACAGAGGGCTCTGGTCACGTCGGTGAGCCGCATGCCGTTTTTGAGCATCCCGCCCCGTGCAATATGGACAGCACGGTCCCGGTCCCCGATGGCGATAAACTCATCGGTTCCGAGGCGTACAGCCTCGTCATGGGTAGTGAAGGTGTCATTCCGTACTCCCCACCAGGTGTCGGTGTTGAGGATGCCGGAAAAGAGGTACATGACCGTATCAACATCCGGCGAGAGATGGTTTCCCGATATCCAGATGTCCTCGGCCGTGTTGACGATCACCGCGATCTCGTGCGGGTCCATCACGGTCTGCATGCCCCGGAGCAGCTTCGGGGTGCCCGTCCCCCCCGAAAGAAACGTAATCATTACTAGAATACTTTTATCCCTTGTATATGAAGATTCTTTAGTGCATCTGTGAAAATCATCAAGGACCCGGTCCACGGTTACGTTGAAGTGGAGGACTTTGCGCTTGTCCTGCTCGACTCTCCCCCGCTGCAGCGCCTCCGCTACATACGGCAGCTTGGTTTTTCCTATCTTGTCTATCCCGGTGCCAACCATACCCGGTTTGAGCACTCACTCGGAACCATGTTTCTTGCCGACGTGGCAGCCCGCCGCTTCGGGCTTTCCGACAACGACCGCACCCTCGTTGTCGCTGCCGGGCTCCTCCATGACGTGGGGCACGGCCCGTTCTCCCATGCCAGCGAGCTCCTGATGGAAGAGTTTCTCCACATGACCCATGACGATATAGGACCGATCGTCAGCCATAGTATCAGTCCCCTCCTCCGGGAATATGGAATCGATCCAGGCGAGCTCTGTCATATCGTCAAGGGGAACCACCGTCTTTCGGGAATTATCCACGGGGATCTCGATGTTGACCGTATGGACTACCTGCTCCGCGATGCCTACTACACCGGCGCCCCGTACGGCACGGTGGATGCCCAGCGCCTGATCCGGCACCTGATCCAGACCCCCGACGGGGGAACCATTCTTGACGAGAACGGGGTGAATGCCGCCGAGTCGCTCCTGACATCCCGGACCCTCATGCGACCGAGCGTCTATTTTCACCATGTCAGCCGTATCGGTGAGAGCATGTTCCAGCTCGCGGTACTGGAGCATACGGGTGGCGGGAGGGAAGACACGGTCCGGCAGATTATGGCTATGGACGACGCTGCATGCATGCATTCCCTGCGTACATCGCAAAGCCCCGTTGCCCGCGAGCTGGCAGAACGGCTCTACGGGCGCCGGCTCTACAAGCGGGCATTGTATGCCACCATCGACCAGGTGACCACCTCTGCGTTCCATCTCGGTGTACCGATAGGGGTCTGCCGGCACTATGCGGAACAGATCGCGGAGCTGGCCGGTCTCCGGCCCCATGAGGTCCTGGTGGATATCCCGGCGGTCCCCCGGGAGCTGTCGCTCGGGGTCCGGGTGAAGAACCAGCACGCGGTCGTCAGTTTCGAGGAGTTCTCGCCCCGTATCCGCACGCTGAACGCAACCCGGCGCGAGCAGTGGCGCCTCGGCGTCTACACGCTCCCGGAATATCGCGAGACTGTGGCAGATGCGGCGTGTGCGGTACTCCATATCAGGAAGCCGACCCGGCAGGACACGCTGTTCTGAGGGGCAGTATCAGCTACGCGGTGTGATGACCGGATAACCAGCTCCCGAAAAACCATGTTTTCCCTGCTATCAAACCCCTCTCCGGCGCCCCGCTCCCCCGTTGGGGCACGGGTGGCAGGGTGATGAACTACCGGGGGTCACCGGGAAATCCTGTGATTACTCCACGGGGAGCTCATCACCATCCCCTTTTCGGGATGCCCGGCGTCAGGGGCACGCGTGACCCCGCGGGTGTCAGAGGTTTCTCGGGGATGTGTACCGAGCAGAATAAACAATAATATATTCCAATCCCCCAACATCACCCATATGAATTATCTTGGTATTTGTGTGCTGATCCTCGCGTGTGTCCTGGTCGCGGAGTGTATCAGCATCCCGGCACCCCTGGCAGCCACCCCGCAACCGACCACGGTTCCGGTGACAACGCCCGTCACAATAACCACACCCCAGCCCGTTTTCACCCTGGGAAGTCACTATCTTGCAGATGCGGGCGGATACCGGCTTCTGACAGAAAATGATACCGTTATCAAGGAATTCCGGGTGGATAGTCCATCGTGGGGTATTTATTTTAAAGTCCAGCCATTGAGCGATGATCTCACGAATTGCTGGTTCGTGGTTGATGTGACCAATGTTGACGTGAATGCGACAGAGAGTTTCGGCTATGGACGGGACCGCCCCACGGACCTGGAACAATGGATCCCGATGTACAAGGATGGTCCCTTTAAACTGACCATGAACGGAAAGAATGTCAAGGTCTGGCTGACCGCAGCCAAGCGGATGCCATGATCCCGAGGAGATGGTGAACATGATCGAGGACTGGATAGTAGTAACCTGCGGGGTGGTGGCAGTTGTCATCGTTGCAGCGATTGCGATTCTGCAGATCCGCAGTACAGAGCGTCGGATGCATGAGAATACCCACAAGCTCAGGGTCTATACGGACCTCCTGAATGCGATCACCGAGCTGAACCTTGCCGGCGGGGACACCTACAAGAAGGACATTGCCAAGAAGAACCTGGCCATGACCCTCAACCGCCTGAACCTCGTCGCCAGCAGCGGGGTGCTCAGGAGTACCAACGATCTTCTGGATTTCTTAAACGAATATAAGGACAAGGAGTTCGACACGCTGCGCCTCCACAATATCCTCAACACACTGGTCATAGAGGCGCGCCGGGACCTCAACCCGTCCCATGCCCGGAATGTTGAGGAAGCCCAGGTCCGGTACCGGTTCTTCTCCCCGCCAAGGAACCGGTAACCCATTTTTTTGGCAGATTTGGCTGTAGGGGAACGTACTGTCCCCCCTGCATACCCGCCCTGCCACCTCCGCCTCGGCGTTTGTTGTGCCCTTAAAACCCCCGGGCAGCGTGGCCTCCTCAATCAACGTTTCGCGTTTCAGGCTCAGGGCATGTGCGGAGCGTGGAACAGGACGAGATGTTTTGTGCCCGTGGCATTGCTCCGATTGGTACCGCATATACTCTGCAGTTTTTCACCCACCGTTTCCACCCGTCATCCCGCGGGGCCCTGCACAAACTCTTTTTGTCCCCACTCCGACATAGGTATCACAGGAGAGCAAACGGCAACCATGAAAAAAGAGATCGTAGTCGGTGTAACGGGTGCGAGCGGAGCGATCTATGCCCGCCGCCTGCTCGAGGTGCTCTGCAGGGAGGCAACGGTCCATATCATCATATCGGAGGTTGCGGCAAAGATAGCCTCCCATGAGGGGGTCACCTTGGAGGGTCTGGATGCCGAGTACCACAAAAATGACAAACTTTTTGCCTCGATCGCAAGCGGGTCCCACACCTATGACGGCATGGTGGTTATCCCGTGCAGTTCCAAGACGCTTGCGGCCATCGCGAACGGCTATGCTGACAACCTGATCACCCGCACCGCGGACGTCTGCCTCAAGGAGCATCGCACCTGCATCCTGGTCACCCGCGAGATGCCCCTCTCGCAGATCCATCTGAAGAACATGCTGGCTGCCCATGAGGCGGGAGCAACGATCATGCCAGCGAGCCCCGGGTTCTATGCACGACCGGCAACGATTGACGATCTCGTGGACATGGTGGTTGCCCGCGTGCTGGACCATCTCGGGGTGGACCATACCCTCGGGAAGCGCTGGAGTGGTTACGATGCGTGAATTTATCGAAAAGATGCGGAAGGCAGGTCTGGTCACCGAAGTGAAGAAAGCAATGCCCGCAGCTATGCAGGCCGCGAAGATGGCAGCAGGAACCGACAAACTCCTCTTTTTCCACAACATGGGCGGCCACCGGGCGGTCATGAACCTCACCGGGAGCCGCAGGGCTCTCTCCCTTGCCCTCGGCATCGACGAGAAGCAGATGGTAAGGACCCTTGCCGATGCGACCTATTCCGGGAATGTCGTGGAGGACGGGGTACTCACCATGAAGAAGCCGGACCTGGACAAGCTCCCGATCCTGCACCACTTCCCGAAGGATGCCGGCCGGTACATCACGTCCGGGATCGTCTTTTCCTCGTATGATGGCGTGGAGAATGCCTCGATCCACCGGATGCAGGTGCTGGACCGCTGCCGCGTTGCTGCCCGGCTGGTCGAAGGCCGGCATACCCACGTGATGCTGAAGCGGGCGCTGGCGAAAGGAGAGAAGCTCCCGATCGCGGTGACCATCGGGACGCACCCGGCCGTGACCTTCGCGAGCTGCACGCGGGTCCCGGCCGGCATGGAGCTCCCGTTCGCCGCGGAACTGATGGGCGGCACGCTGAAGGTAAAGCGGTGCAAAAACGGTGTCCGCGTTCCCGACGCAGAGATCGTGCTGGAAGGTTATATCACGGCGGACCTCACGGAGGAAGGGCCGTTTGTCGACATCACCGGGACCTACGACCCGGTCCGGATGCAGCCTGTCATCGAGTTCACCGGTATGTACACGAAGCCGGACTTCATCTACCACGGGATCCTGCCGGGCGGCGACGAGCACAAAGTGCTCATGGGCTGCCCGTACGAGCCGAAGATCTACAAAGCCGTATCTGGCGTGACTGAAGTCAAAAATGTAGTCCTGACGAAAGGGGGCTGCGGGTACCTCCATGCGGTGATCCAGATCAGAAAGAGCACGCAGGGGGATGCAAAGAACGCGATCATGGCCGCGTTTGCTGCCCACACCTCGCTCAAGCACGTGGTCGTTGTTGACGAGGATATCAATCCCGATGACCCGTATGACGTGGAATATGCGATAGCGACCCGGGTGAACGGCGACCGGGACCTGATGGTGATCACCGGGGTCCGGGGCTCTTCGCTGGATCCATGCCAGCTTGATGACGGGACCAACGTGAAGATCGGAGTCGATGCAAC
Source organism: uncultured Methanoregula sp. (assembly GCA_964503195.1). GTDB lineage: Archaea > Halobacteriota > Methanomicrobia > Methanomicrobiales > Methanospirillaceae > Methanoregula. Next base: position 6,616 of record CAZCZK010000005.1, on the reverse strand, counting down.
CATGGTACTCGGGCGCGAGGCAGACTTTTCACGGGCAGCCTGGTGACCGGATGCAGCTCGAATCTGACGATGAACGGATCCTTGCCGGCGAGAAGGGCGAGACCCGGCAGAAGATGCTCGGGCTCCTCGTGGCGCTTGGCAAGGTCTTTGGTGCAGAACGGCTCGTCCCGATCACGAGTGCGCAGGTGAGCGGGGCTTCGTATAAGACCATCGGCGAGTTCGGCCTCCAGTGGCTCAGGAGCCTCGATGCCAAAGCCGTTGTCCCCGCAGTCCTGAACCCTATCGGGATGCCCCGGGGGCGCTGGCAGGAGATGGGGGTGGATTTCGGCTTTGCGAAGAACCAGGAGGCCGTGGTGGCAGCCTACGGGCGGCTGGGGATCACCCTCGAGTGCACCTGCACGCCCTATTACCTGCACGAAACCTCCTATGGGGATCACCTCGCGTGGTCGGAATCATCTGCGGTCAGCTATGCAAATTCCGTTCTCGGGGCCCGGACCAACCGCGAGGGCGGGCCCTCAGCGCTTGCTGCGGCTCTCATCGGCAAGACGCCCTGTTACGGGCTTCATCTCAGAGAGAACCGCAGACCCCAGCTGGTTATTGATGTGCAGACAGCAACCCGGGGCTGGACTGCTGCCGACTACGGGGCTCTCGGGTATCATGTCGGGAAGGTGGTGGGAAACCGTATCCCGTACTTGACCGGTATCCGCCCGGACCTCGACCAGCTCAAAGCCCTTGGTGCTGCCATGGCAGCTACCGGTGCCGTTGCACTCTACCATATCAGAGACGTAACCCCCGAAGCACAGAGAACGCCGTTTGATATCAGCTGCCTTGAGAAGATCCCGGTTGAACCTCAGGAGATTGCTGGTATCTTCCGGGAGGTCCCGGTCGATGCAGTAGCCCTCGGCTGCCCGCACTGCTCACCGGAAGAACTCGGCACCCTTGCCCGGCTCCTGAGCGGGAAGCAGGTGAAGAGGCCCCTGTACATCTTCGCATCGCAGGGCGTGATCGATGCCAACCGGAAGTCTGTTCAGGCCATCGAGAGGAGCGGGGCGAAGGTCTATGCCGATACCTGCATGGTGGTCTCGCCAGTCATGGAACAGTACGCGGGTATTATGGTCAACAGCGGCAAGGCTCTCGCGTACGTGCCCGACATGTGCGGTGGGGTAGCCCGGCTCGGGACAACGGAGGAGTGTGTGAAGGTGGCAACGGAGTAAAAATGCTATCCTGGCCCGGATTGTCCGTAAAAGTACGAGAGCTCCTGCGAAAAATGCCTTCGGGTTTTTGTGCTCCTCATGTACCTGGTTTGTTAAAGAAGAAACCGGTGAAATTTTCCACGAATCCCGTCTTCATTCCGGCTCCCGGCCGATCAAAGCCTCCGTTGTTTCCCGCACCCACTCCTGCGAATCTTCCCCGCCCCCCCCGACTGCTGCCATCCACTGCCGGATCATCGCATCTTTCTATGGACCGTTCTCATGAAAGGGACAAGAGGATCTTCCGGATCTCCGCAACTGCTTCCGGTGACGGGTTATGGCCCGGGCTGACCCCTTCGCCACAGGTCAGGACCTTCCGGACCGTATCCATACCCATCGTGCCGAACGGTATCCTCTCCCATTGCTTCTGGTCGATGGTGTTCCACGTGCACTGCAGCACATGTCCCAGGATCCCGATCTCCTCATCCCGAAGAGAACGCCAGGCCGGGCCAAGGCCCTGCCGCATCAGCTTCACTGCATGCTCCACCTGTTTCTCCCGGTGGACATGGTACATCCGTCTCCCTATTTCTGCCTGCGTCACATCCGGCATTTTTCTCCCCTCCCGCACACCCCGCGGGGATGATTGAGTCAATCCCCTTTCCCGGACTTATACTTTACGGCTTATCCGCGAGCAGAACCAGCCACATGGCACGAAAGGCCGGGCCTGGGGCAGGAAAGTTTATCATCCGGCACCCGAATAGATTCAAAAAAATATATGCCTGATTCCACAGAGGATAACCTGGGGAGACGCCGTTTTCTGCTCCACCGGGACAAGGCAGTCGAGCATGCACTTGAGAGGATACGGCGTGTCCCGGATTCCCGGTGGGAGACCCTTTCTGCTCAGGAACGGGCAGGGCTGAAGACAATCCTTGCCGAGATCTGGGAGAATTGTGAGCACGAGCGCTGGCAGCAGTACTGTTTTTCAACCCTGACAAAACCTGATATCCTGCGACTGATTGCGTTGGGTGACGAGGTGCGTGCCCGGCACCACCAGGTCTGTGATGTCCGGGGAGAGATCGAAGCTATCCTGTTATCCTGTTCATCGGGCGATCGCCCGCTTTGATCCGGCCTTCAGTCAGCTTCCACCCCGATAGATTAATATTATGGAACACTGTTAGGTTGTATCATTAGGAGACAGATGAAATGGTAAGCTGGGAAGTCCCCATCGGGGCAGCAATCGCCTTTGCCGCTGGTGCAATCGGTACAGGCTGGGCACAGTCACGGATTGGTGCAGCGGGAGCCGGTGCAATCGCCGAGCGTCCTGAAACCTCAGGTTCGATCATTATCCTTGAAGCCATTCCGGAAACACTGGTTATTTTGGGGTTCGTCGTCGCTGCCATGATCATTCTGATGGTGAAATAACCACTACAGCAGAAAAACGAAAAATACCTCCGGTTCCCAAGCCCGCATACCGGTACGGGAACATCAGGCTGGTGATCTGACGTGGCGTATGAAGACCTTCTTAAATCGGTAGAAGAGAGCGCTCGGGAGAAAGAGCAGGCTCTCCGGAACAAGGCAGCGATGGCTGTTGATGAGATAAAAGCACAGGCAAAAAAGCGGTCCGGGGAGATCCGGCAGGCCCATCTCGATGATGCGGGCAGATCCGTCACGACAGAACGGAATAAGCTGCTTTACCTGTCAAAGGCGGAGAACAAGGAGCTCCTGATTAAAACACGCGAGACCGCGTTTGACCGGGCGTTTTCCGATGCACAAGCCCGGCTTGGTGCCCTTCGATCCGAGCCGGAATACCCGGCCGTTTTTAAAAACCTCCTCTTCGAGGCGGTGAGTGCAATGGGAAACGAGGCATTCATTGTCCACATCGATCCACGGGATGTGGCGCTCGGTAAAAAAACCCTCGCTCTTCTCAACCTGACCCCTGAGATCCGATCCGACATAACGACTGCGGGCGGGATGGTGGTGAGCCGGCCCGACAATTCTATCATCATCTCCAACACGGTCGAGTCCCGGATGGAGCGGGCAAAGGAGCTGAAGAGAAAAGAGATCCATGCTATCCTGACCGGGGCGTGACGATGGATTACGGGTACATCAACGCACGGATGCGGGGGATGAAGAGCCGGCTCCTCTCCCACCGCGCCCTTGATGACCTCATCCTGAAGCCGGACCTTGATTCCCTGATTGCCGATCTCGAGAACAGCCCGTACCGGGAAGATATTATCGAGGCGAAAGGCCGGTTTTCCGGGATCCTCTGCATAGAGTCCGCCCTCCGGCAGAATTTCATCAGGACCTTCCGGAAGATCCAGGACTTTTCACGGGATGAGGTGGAGGCAACGCAGTATATCGCGATCTTCCTGCACCGCTGGGATGTCCAGAACATCAAGACGGTTCTTCGCGGGAAGAACATCCATTCAACGGCCGAGGAGATCCTCGACTGTCTCGTGCCCGCGGGGGAACTTGACGAGGTGACGCTGAAGGAGCTCCTCAAGCAGCCCGATGTACGGGCAGTCATCGACCTCCTGGCTACGTGGGAGATCCGCTATGCGAAGCCTTTGACAGAGTCCTTTCCCGAATTTGTACAAACCAGGGACCTCGCGGTTCTCGAATGTGCGCTCGACCGGTACTATTACACCGATGCCCTCGCCGGCGTCAAAGATCCTACCTACAACAATAACCTGATCCGGGATCTCCTCTCTCTCGAAGTCGATATCGTGAACGTGCGGACGGTCCTCCGTATGGTGCGGGACCGCGTGGAACCGGCTGATGCACAGCGGTACCTTATCGGGGGAGGAAAGGAATTCGACGACAAGGCGCTCGCATCCCTTCTCTCCCTCCCCACCCTTGAGGACGTTGTAAAATCCCTGGCAACAAAACAGTACCGTTTTCTTTCCGGCGTTCCCGATGCCGCGATCCGGACCCAGAAGATCTCCGTGATCGAAAAAGAACTCGAGCGGTTCCTGATCAAAAAAGGCGTGGGGGCATTTCTGCTTGAGCCTTTGAGCGTCGCCTCGGTCATCGGGTACTTCTGGGCTAAGTACAACGAGATAACGAACATCCGGATCATCTCCCGGTGCAAGACCGCGGATTTTCCCGTGGAGAACCTGAAAGAGGAGCTGGTGTATGTATAGGTTTGTCGTCGTGACCGACAGCGACCGGGCATCCGGGTTCCGCCTTGCCGGTGCTGAGGTGCTCGAGGCGGCGGACGCCCGGGAGGCACGGTCTCTGATACCCCCGCTTTTATACAAAGACGATATCGGGATCGTGGCGGTCAACGAGGAGTACATGCTGACGCTTGACGAGAAGGTGATGGATCGTATCGAGAAGATGCATCGTCCGCTCATCATCCCTCTCCCGTCGAAATCGAAAGAGATCGACCGGCGGACCTATATCGAACGGCTCCTGAAAAAAGCTATCGGCTACAACATTGTTTTGAAGAGATGAGAACATGATCACGGGAACACTTTTGAGAATTTCGGGCCCGGTCATCATCGCCCGAGGCATGAAAGGGTCGAAGATGTATGACGTTGTCAAAGTCGGCGATGAGGCCCTCCGGGGCGAGATCATCCGGCTGGAAGGCGAAGATGCGGTCATCCAGGTATACGAGGACACCACCGGCCTCATGATCGGTGAACCGGTCGTGAACACGGAGCAGCCCCTCTCCGTGGAGCTCGGGCCGGGACTCCTCTCCTCGATCTATGACGGCGTACAGCGCCCGCTCCCCGTTCTCATGCAGATGAGCGGGGACTTCATCGCCCGCGGGATCTATGCCCCCGGTCTCAACCGTGAAAAGAAGTGGGAGTTTGTGCCCGCGGTCAAGGCAGGCGACAACGTCGCCGCGGGGGACATTATCGGAACGGTTATGGAGTTCCATTTCGAGCACCGTATCCTCGTCCCGCACGGTGCTGCCGGTACGGTGACGGATATTTCAGCCGGCGCCTTCCTGGTTGAGGATACGGTCTGCACCCTTGATCATACGACAAAACTCTCCATGATGCAGGTCTGGCCGGTCCGCATTCCCCGGCCCCACAAGAAGAAGCTCGATCCCGTACTCCCGCTGATCACCGGACAACGGGTCTTCGACTGCATCTTCCCGGTAACAAAAGGCGGCACGGCTATGATCCCCGGCGGGTTTGGGACCGGCAAGACCGTCTCTGAGCAGACGCTCGCCAAATGGTCCGACACGCAGGTCGTGGTTTACATCGGGTGCGGGGAGCGGGGCAATGAGATGACCGATGTCCTCGCGGAGTTTCCCGAGCTCGTGGACCCGCGGACCAACCTCCCTCTTATCGAGCGGACGATCCTGATCGCCAACACCTCCAACATGCCGGTCGCGGCCCGCGAGGCCTCTATCTATACGGGGATCACCATCGCCGAATATTTCCGTGACATGGGATACGATGTCGCCCTGATGGCTGACTCGACCTCCCGGTGGGGTGAAGCCCTCCGGGAAGTATCGGGCCGGCTCGAGGAGATGCCCGGGGAGGAAGGATACCCGGCCTACCTCGCTACCCGTCTCTCGGCCTTCTACGAGCGGGCAGGGAGGGTGATCTGCATGGGTACGGAGGAGCGGACCGGCTCGGTCACGGTTGTCGGCGCGGTATCGCCACCCGGCGGCGATTTCTCCGAACCGATCACCCAGAACACCCTGCGGGTGGTCGGTACGTTCTGGGCGCTGGACACGAATCTCGCGTACCGCCGGCACTTCCCCTCGGTCAACTGGATCAAGAGTTACTCGCTCTACCTCGATTCTATCGGGGATTGGTACGTGAAGAACGTTGCGCGGGACTGGCGTGAACTTCGTGAGAAGGCGATGTACCTGCTCCAGAAGGAAGTCGAGCTGCAGGAGATCGTCCAGCTGGTCGGTCCCGATGCCCTGCCCGAGAGCGAGAAGGCGATCCTTGACGTGACCCGGATGATCCGGGAGGACTTCCTCCAGCAGAGTGCTTACAGTGACACCGACTCGTTCTGCCCAGTGGAGAAGCAGTACCTGATGCTCAGGGTCATCATGCAGTATTACGAGGATGTGAACATCGCGATGGGCCGGGGGGTCTCGCTGCGGCAGATCCAGAACCTGCCGCTCAAGACCGGCATCGGGAGGATGAAGGATGTCCAGGACGTGGAGGCGATACGGAAGATGATGGGCGATAACGGGCAGCAGATCGCTGCTCTCGAGGTGGAAAAATGAAGGAGGCCTCCCTTGTCACCCGGGAATACCGGACGATCGATTACGTATCCGGGCCCCTCGTTTTCGTCGAGAATGTGAAGGGGGCCTCGTTCGGGGAGATGGTGAAGATCACACTCCGCAATGGCGAGGTGCGGACCGGGCAGGTGCTCGACATCTCGGAGGAGCATGCGATCATCCAGGTCTTCGAGGGCACGCGGGGTATCGATACGGAAGCGACCACGGTCCG
>CAZCZK010000004.1:18794-46580 GCA_964503195.1 uncultured Methanoregula sp. | reverse complement strand
TTGCCTCACGAATCCGCGAATCCGGCCTGATGGTGTACGGATTTGGAGAGGAAAAGACACCCAAGGCATTCGTCGATGCCTGTGACAAATTCATCTATACGGAGATCCTGCGGCCAACGGAACCCGCCGGGACTGCCCCGCCGGTCCAGCGGGATACCCTGGTCTTCAAAGACATGAAGAAAGACCAGAAATTCTTAAAATTATTGAAGAACAGTGTCGAGGATTCATCGGATGAACAGGGCTGGGCCGAACTCGGTCTGGTCGGGCAGAACATCCAGAAGAAGAGCCCGGAATTCGATGCACGGAATTACGGGTTCAGGAAGTTCTTCGACCTCATCCATTCCCTGGACCTGTTCGAGGTCGACGAACGGCAGTCCAAGGACCAGGTGGGAAAGATCATCTATATCCGGGAACGCGTGAAAAAATACCGGAAATAGGAACGAGAATTATCGCGCTCATCCAGCTGGTGAGCCGGTTCCTCCCGGTCCGCTCCTCTCCCCGTAAACAACCTTTTCACCCGTCACCGGGCCCCGTACGCTCCCGCACGGGTGCGGGGAATGTGCCCTGTCCATAGTCTTATGCTTCGGGGGGACAGCATACCATAGACAATGACGGATAAAAAGTATGAATCATTAAAGATTGAGAATATCGTTGCATCCGGGACGATCGCCGAAGCCATAGACCTGGTGCGGTTTTCAGAAAATACTGAAAACTGCGAGCTCAATAAGAAACGGTTTCCGGGTGCTGTATACCGGATCCCGGACCCAAAGATCGCGTGCCTGATCTTCTCATCGGGTAAAATAGTACTGACCGGCCTTCGTACCCATGAAGCGCTTGCACGGGGAATTGCGGTCGTTCAGGAGGCGATTAAAAAAGCAGGTATGCAACCGCAAAAAGAACCCCGGGTTGCGGTCACCAATATGGTCTGTTCCTACAATCTTGGCAGGTTCATCAATATCAACCGGTTATCCGTCACACTCAATCTCGAAAATATCGAGTACGAACCCGAACAGTTTCCCGGGCTGGTATACCGGATCAAAGACCCCAAGATCGTTGTCCTTATCTTCTCCTCCGGAAAGATCATCCTGACGGGGGGGAGGAACCTTGACGAGATCAAACGGGGGCTCGGCATCCTCGAAGAAAAACTTGCAAGCGTCCTGTAAAACGAGAGAAAACCCCGTGTTCCCGGCCGCACGATGATCGCAAGGGTCCCCGGATACCCGTTGCCTGCAGCGGCCCACGGGGACCGGAAAAAAACCTGCCACCGGTTCTCCACACGTAACCATGGGATACTAACCATATATCCAGGGTATAACAACCATTAACCCTCCAGCGCTCCTGTAAGAACGTGACGATACCCGTGGAAAAAATATCCGTTCAGTCCCGCATCCTGCGCTCCGTTGGATATGATACCGGCACAAAGATCCTGGAGATCGAATTCCAGACAGGGCTGGTGTACCGGTATTCGGGAGTCCCTCCAAAAGTGTACGCGGATCTCATGCATTCGGAGAGTATTGGAAAATATTTTTCCGAGAAAGTCCGGCCAAAATTCCCGGCAAAAGTGGTTGTCGCAAAATAGTGCCCGGGACATTCCCGCACATGTGCCCCGGATGGGAATAAAAACGTGCGGCACGGAATGGTTTTATGAAACAATCGCAATGAACGGTGAATTATACCGTGAATCATCGCAGATTCTTCGATTTCACCAATTTTGGTGCCAGTACCATCCCCTCAAATCTTTTGTCCGATTCATTTTTTTCTGTTCAATGAGGTATGGATCTTTATAGACATCCACCAAGGGCGTGGAATGTATATCGCACAGGATTTCAGGTCCTCGAGCGGGGTAATACCAGGTTCGACCCGTTGCCTGGATGAGTATAGAAGGAATGAACTTTAAAAAAGGGGATTAAACCCAGGTTCCGGCAAACGGTATTCAGTGGCGGTGCCGAAATTCCTGCCGCGAAGGATTGCGGTCGAGCCGGAGGTTCAGTAGATTCTGGTCTTGTCACCGGCTCCGTACACGACTTCCATGCCGTATTGAGGCCCTCTTGTCCCACTCTCGCCGGCAGACTGCTCTTTCGGGATGCAACTGTTATCCGATGTGAAACCAGTCATCGCCGAGATACACCCTGCTTTTCGGGAATCTTTCAGACCTGACGGTCAATTCGCCAGACAAGTATATCGTACACGCCGTCAAATACCTGTGAAAAGAATATAACAGAACGCCGTTTTACCGGAAATGTCGATCCTGTGGAAGTATCTGAAGCCGCAGAAGTGGCTTATCGCTGTCGCTCTCGTGTTAGCGGGTATCGGTCAGGTGCTGAACCTTGTCGATCCGATTATTTTCGGGAAGATCATCGATGATTTTGCCTTAAATCCCCATAACCTCCCGACGGACGCACTGGTCACGGGAGTGCTTTTCTGGCTGGGGGTGGCTGTCGCAGTCGCCGTGCTTGCCCGGATTGCAAAAACATTCCAGGATTATTTCGCACGACTGGCAGTCCAGATGTTCGGGATGCAGATATTCAACGACGGACTGAAGCAGACGCTCCGCCTGTCCTATGACGAGTTCGAGGACCAGCGGAGCGGCGAGACGTTATCGGTCCTGCAGAAAGTACGGTCGGACACCCAGACGTTCTTCAATTCCTTCATCAATATCCTCTTCTCCTCGTTCGTGGGAATCGGGTTTCTCGTTGCGTATTCCATTACAAAAAACTGGCTCCTGGTACCTGTTTTTATCATCGGTATCCTCGTCCTGGGATCACTCACCGGCCTGCTCTCCAAAAAGATCAAGATAACCCAGAGGGCGATCAACCGGGAGACGAATGAGATGGCGGGGGTGATCACCGAATCCCTCCGGAACATCGAGCTCGTGAAAAGTCTTGGCCTGACCTTCCCCGAGATCCGGAGACTGCGGGAACAGAATCTGAAGATCTTCAACCTGGAGATGACGAAAGTAAAACGGGTCCGTTTCCTGACGTTCTTCCAGGGGACAACGCTTTCCATCCTGAAGCAGTCGATCCTGTTCATCCTCCTCTGGTTGATCTTCCGGAATGTCCTGAGCACGGGGGAACTGGTATCGATGCAGTTCATCACCGCGATCATATTCGGGCCCCTGCAGGACCTTGGCACCATTATCGTAAGTTACCGCGAGGTCGAGGCGTCCCTCAGTAATTTCGACCAGCTGATGCAGAAGCCCATTGAAGAGATCCCCGAAAACCCGATCGCTATCGACGAGCTCTCCGATATCCGTTTTGAGGATGTTGTCTTCCGTCACCGGACTGCCCGGTATAACGCCATCGACGGGATCTCTTTCCATGTGAAGACCGGTGAGTCGATCGCGTTTGTCGGCCCTTCCGGTGCAGGCAAGTCAACGCTCATGAAGCTCCTGGTGGGGTTATACCGGCCGGACCACGGGGAGATCTATTTCAACGGCCAGCCTTCATCCATGATCCGGTTCAACCCGTTACGCAGGCAGATTGGCCTCGTCACGCAGGACCCCCAGTTGTTCTCGGGTACGATTAAGGAGAACCTCCTGTTCGTGATGCCGGATGCTACCGATGAGCAGATGCTGGATGCACTGCACAAGGCTTCCTGTGACGGGATACTGGGCCGTTCCGCCCTTGGTATTGACGCGCTTATCGGGGAGGGTGGTATGATGTTATCCGGAGGGGAGAAGCAGCGTATCTCCATTGCCCGGGCCTTGGTGCGTCATCCCCGCCTGTTGATCTTTGATGAGGCAACGTCGGCACTCGATTCGCTGACCGAGGAGGATATCACCGATACCATCCGGGATATCTCCACCAGCAGGGACCAGATCTCCGTCCTGATAGCACATCGCCTGTCGACCATCCTGCACGCAGATGTGATCTATGTCATGGAGGCGGGAAAGATCATTGAGACCGGTTCCCATCAGGATCTTCTTGACCAGAAGGGTTTGTATTATGCCATGTGGCGGCAGCAGATTGGTGAACGAAAGAAACCCCGCGAATGAATTATGCCGCCAAAATGCGTGATTCATTGCCACCGGATCTCCAATCACCAGCGTGGATTGGCCACCATACACCATAACCAATGCATCTGTCGCGCCGGTACCTCTCTCAAATTCTCGTGCTCTGAGTAATTCCGCAAATCACTCATCCATTCTGAACCTGTTCCGGACCCTTTTTCTCTCACCATTCACGGAACACCACCCGTCCCACCACTCAAGACCCTTCCCCCTCCCTTCGGCCAGTGTGGATCTTTCCTGCAAGCCTCTTTGCGTTCATACCCGTTTCCTGACATCAGCCAGGCTGGGCGCCACCATTATCAATCGAAGGCTGCCCTGCCACGCAAATCGATCAGCCACTTTTATTACTCCCCGGATCCACACTCACTCATGAACCCGGCGCCCCTTCCCACCCTTTTCGTTTCGCACGGTGCCCCGACCCTGCCAGTAGAACCGGACGTTCCCGCTCACCAGTTCCTCGCCATGCTTGGCAACCGTTTCCCGGGTATCACTGCGGTTCTCTGTGTATCCGCTCACTGGAACACGGAGAGGCCTGCAGTGAATGCCCTGCAGAAACCCCCGACTATCCATGATTTTTCCGGGTTTCCTCCTGAGCTCTACCGGATCACTTACCCGGCTGAGGGGGATCCGCACCTTGCCCGCCGGGTTGCCGGTCTGGTGGAGGCGGCCGGTATTCCTTGTGATATCGATGCCGGCCGTGGCCTCGATCACGGGGCCTGGGTGCCCCTGATACTGATGTATCCCTCTGCAGGTATCCCGGTCGTCCAGCTCTCCATCCAGGACCATCTCGATCCGGCCCGCCACCTTGCGCTCGGGACGGCGATCGCTGCCCTCAGGTCCGAGGGAGTACTCATAATCGGCAGCGGCGGGGCAGTGCACCCGCTGGGGGATCCAACGGTAGCCCTCGGAGAAGGTATCCCCACAGAACGCTGGGCTGGTGCGTTCAACGGGTGGCTGAACCGTGCGGTAACCACGGGAGACCGGGAGAGCCTGGTCCGCTACCGGGACCTTGCGCCATCCGCAATGCACGCACAACCCTACCCCGACCACTTCATGCCGCTGTTCACCGCACTCGGCGCTGCCGGGCCGGGTGCAAAGGGCACCATACTCCACCAGAGCTGGTACTGGGGCAATCTCGGCATGGGTGCTTTCGAATTCCGGTAAGGGCCAATCCGTGCCGGCTTGTTGGGATCTGATCCGGCATGGGCCTTCCGGCAGGGAACTTGCAAAGCCGGGTTGCGGCCCAGATTTCCCGTTCAAGATGGGTCCTGAATGGAGAAAGAGAAGGGACCGTCATCTCCTGCTCCACCACCAGGACCCGGGGGAACGCTCTTTTCAGATATTCGCAGCATATGCTTTTTGTGCTGCGGTAGTATCCGGTGCAGCACAGGGATGCGGGTACCGGCCATTCTCCCCAATAAAGGATTGTTACAGGGTATACTCTTGATCTGAACAGCGTCTCTGTGGCAAAAATCGAGGCATCGTCCTGACCATCAGGGGAATTCTCTGAAATGGGGTAGTATGGCTGGACCGTGACGGTGATACAGGACATTGAGGATCCGGCGGCACATCATCGCACAACGGAATGCAGGTACGGACGACACCATCCACCCATCGTACTATTTTATAGGCCATCCTGCCGATCTTACTTACGAAAGGAGAGCAGGTTTGTCGTCGCTGTTGTTCATTGAGAATTCCCAGCCGTTCCCGGGGGTACTGTTCTCAGTTCTTAAAAAACATCCGGAGTTCCAGATAGACCGGGCATTCTCACCGGTTCATGCCATCAACAAGATGAAGGAACGGCGCTACAACCTGGTTATCATGTGCGGGCAGGAAGCGGACACCCGGCTCGTTCAGGAAGCAGCGAAGGGGAACGGCGCTGCATTCGTTTCCGTTGATATCGTACCGGCACAGCCGCAGAAAGACCGGAGCGGATACCTGAGGGGGGTCAAGCTCACCCTGGAGGATTTCCACCATTCCGCAGAATCCACCCTTTCCGGGTTCAAAAACGAGCGGGACCTCTTCCTCGCGGCTTCGGACCGGGTGGTCCATTATATCCGGGACCATTTCCAGGCCGTGTTCCTGGACAAGGAGAACCTTCAGATCTTCGAAGTCCTCGAGGGCTCCCGTATGGGGGTTGCCGTCATCAACGGGCGGAAACTGCAGAAGGTGAACAGCCACCTGGCTGGACTTCTCGGCTATGCACCGGAAGAGGTTCCCCCCATGGAATTTCCGGACATTTTCTCTTCAGAAGCGGAGTACCGGGAGTTCTCCCGCACCATGTCCCAGGATAAGAACGGGGCGGGCTGGCACTGCTCCACCCGGATGCTCGCCACAAAGAAAGGGGATACGGTCTCCTGTACCATGATGGTGCGGAGACTCGATGATTTCAACCCGCTGAAAGGGCACCTCATGATCATCGAGAAGACCGCGGATCCCGCCGGGGCAACCCGGAAATTATGGCAGGTGATCGGGCAGGAGAACGCCGGTTCCCGGTCACTGGAAGAGAGTATTGCAGCACTGCCGGGCATTGTCCTCGTTACGGACAGTGACGGGACGATCACCCATGCCAATGCCGAGGCACTGCGGGCATTCGGGTACGGGCCGGAGGAGCTTGAAGGGAGAAACCTGGTCGGGACCATCGTGCCGGAACAGTCACGGTACGCCAGGCAGATGATCGCCATGGTCAACGACCCCGTGTTCTGCCGCGACGGGTACGCCATCCATGCCTTTGAGAACATGAGAAAAACCGGTGAGAAACTCTGGGTTGCCTGGAAGATTCTTGCCCTGCGGGATAAGAACGACCGGATCTATGGCATGCTCCTTCTCGGGGAAGACATAACCGAACGCGAGACGGGGACACCCGGCCGGATCCGCGCTGATCCCTGGAAGTACCAGGTCCTTGCCGGCACGCAGGTGCAGGAAAATGTCTTTGATGCGGTATTCCACCTCTGCGTTGATATATCCCGGGAAGGCCGGGAGGGGCATGTGGTCGGGACCTCGTTTGTCATCGGGGATACCGGAACCGTGATGGCCCACTCCCGGCCCTGCACCATCAATTCATTCGAGGGACAGCCAACGGAGAAACGGCAGGTCACCCGGCCGGACATTGGCGAGGTGATCAAGGGGCTGGCACAGATGGACGGGGCATTTGTCATCCGCGATGACGGCTTCATCGAGGCATCGGGACGGCATTTTATTATCGACAACCTGGTGCTGAAGATCCCGGAGGGGTACGGGACCCGGCACTCATCGGTAGCCGGTATCACCCAGATGACGAACGCGATCGGGTTTGTGGTCTCGACGACCGGCGGAAAAATTTCCGTCCTGAAAAACGGCGAGATAAAAAAGACATTAACGGTCTGAGAAGAGCCAGGGGGAGCAGACACATGCTCTGAAGGCCCCCTCAAACAGGATGCAGCGCCTCTCCAAAAGGAGGCGGGTAGCATTCATGACCGGTTTCGTAATAAAACTGACTTCCCCATCATCAAGGTTTTCCGCGTAAGCGTATGACCCGGAACATCCTATGAATTTAATTATTCAAACCACCAGTTTTTTCAAAAAAGCCTGAGCGGAATGCAAGAGGAAGAAACCCGGGAAAACAGAGGGTATCTTCGGGCATGCAAGAGATAGCAGGATGTGGTACCATGGTCATGAATGCAGCTGAAATTCCCGGGGGGATGGTCAGGAAACGATTCCCGTTCCTGGTCTTCCTGGCCTTCCTGCTCCTGTTCATGGGGGGGAGCGTGTCTGCAGACTCCCCGGCAACAACGACAACAACAGCCGTGACGACGGCGGTAACGACCGTCAGGGCACAACCACTGTCTGACAGGACCGGAGGCAGTATCTATTTCGAGACCGTCCCCTCCGGCGCCAAAGTCTGGCTGGACACCCGGGAGATTGGGATCAGCCCGTTCACGTACTACTCCGAAAGGACAGGGACCATGGAAGTGCGTGCATGGAAAAAAGGGTACGAGAACTACACGGGACAGGTCACGGTGGTCGAGGGTACCAGGGTCATCTTCTCTGTCGACCTTAAGGAGGCCCCCCGCGTTTCCATTACCGAACCTCTCCCACCTCCCTCCGCGGTGACAACCGCGACCACCATCAGGAAGTCGACACTCGCAATCCCCACGACCTGGCCGGAGACCACACAGGCCTCACCAGCTGATTCTGCATCCGTTCTCGGGGCAGCCGCTCTCGGCGCCGGTCTGTTCGTGATGCGGCGCCGGTGATAATGGGGATAACTCCTGTTCTTACGGGAAGTAAAGGATTCAACTCCCCTTCCTGACAACCGGTCTCCCCCGTTCTCAAATGAAGGCCGGGTCCCGAATCCCGCCCCCCGGGACTGGACCTCGGGGGAGTGCACGATCCCCGTCCCCCTGGCACTCCCTCCCATGGAGGCCCGTGGGAATAACAACACTAATACCCTTGCGGAATAATACCGGAGCCTGAGGTACTACAATGGTGAACCTGACTGATGATATCAAAGAGTCCCTGGCCGGGACAAAACTCGTGTATCTGGCAACATCGTCCAAAGACCGTGTTCCCAATGTCGTCCCAATCGGGGCGTTCAAACTCCTGGATGACGAGACGCTTCTCATATCGGACCAGTTCTTCAAAAAAACGCTCCAGAACCTGCAGGAAAACCCGAGGATAGCACTTTCCTGGTGGGGAGAGAAAGGCGGTTTCCAGATCAAGGGCCCGGTGACCATCCACACCAATGACGAGGTCTTCAAAAAGGATGTGGCATGGGTGAAAGAACTCAAACCCACCCTGACACCCAAGTCCGCAATCGTTATGAAGGTTACCGAAGTGTACAGCATCAAACCCGGCGCCGATGCCGGAAAGAAACTGCTCTGACAGCCTTCAATCCAGGCCTTTTTTTAAATTCTTCCGTACCAGCCCTTCTCTACGCCAGGCAAGTAGTTTGTAACTACCCTCATGGCCATTTCAACGTTGAAGAAGCAGATCTCCGTTCTGCTACGGCATATCGTCCCTCCACGATCCTGCACGCGGATTGGATCGGTGTTTTTGAGAAGGGAAAGATCGTGGAGAACGGTTACCCTTCAGGTCTTTTTGAGCAGAAGGGTCTGTTGTCTGCAATGTTCTGCCCGGATCGGCGAGCGCAGAGATCCCGGGAAGCCCTTGTACAGGGGAGCATAAACGGTCCCGCAAACCATCGCTGGAGAGATCCTGCCAGGAGATCAGACGCTCGTTTAGGCTTCTTTTCCACCGCGGGCATCCCACGATGCGGGGGCGGTATGCTTACGGGTACCTGTCCCGGAACCCCTCAAAGATGGCATTCCTCCCGGGACGCCGTACTTTCCGGAGGGTCTCCGGGTCCCGGATGGTCCAGAGGAGGAGGGGGAACCGGAATATGCCTGCGAGAAATTCAATCCACGGTTTGAGGCCGGCGTACTCATACGCAACAAAGTCAGGTCTGCTGATGAGATTGACAAAGAGATTTTTGTGGAAAAACCGCTGGAAAACGGATAATTTCTTCCCCCGCAACCTGCCGGAGATCTGGCCCCGCAGGTAGGAGGGGCGGTTCTTGCAAAACCATCGCAGGATCCATGGATCGAAGGAAACGACAGCAAATGTACCGGAATACCGGTCGAGCTCCCGGGAAAGGAGCTCTTCAACCGTCCCGGGATTGGGATGTGGTTTGATCTCCACGAGCAGTCCTACCTGGCCGTGGACAAAATCCAGCACTTCGGGAACAGTAGGGATTCTCTGATCCGTTTCCTGTAACTTCAGGTCTTGGATCTCAGAAAAGGAACAATCCGATATTTTTTTAGTACAGGGGGTCATGCGGGACAGCGTGTCGTCATGGAAAACAACGAGGACATCATCCCGGGTAGCATGAACATCCAGTTCAATGGTAAACCCGTTTTGTAGCGCTTCACGAAACGCTGCAATACTGTTCTCCGGGATACCCGGAGCATGGCACCCCCGGTGGGCAACCGGGACCGTGAGCAGCCACCTGATATCCTTCATAATACACCTGGCCGGCCGGGAGTGTACCATCCCGCTGCCCGGGTACTCGGGCGGATGGCCGTCCGGTTGTTCCGGTTCCGGGGGCATAACCCTCCGGGTGAGCCGGAAAGGTCCCGGCCAGGCACCTGCGTCAGAACGGACGGGTGGGGGACGCAGGTTTCTGTCCGGCATACGGGAAAGAAAAAAATTATCGCCTCTTCTTCCGGGAGACCAAAACCATCCCGCAGAAGGCAAGGGCCCCGAAGAGCAGGACGGGATCCAGCACTGACTGAGTCTGGATCGGCGCAACTGTTGCCGTTGCTGAAGGTACCATGGTCGTCTGGAGAGTGGGTTCCTGCACGGGTGTTGGCACTACGGTTGTGAGTGCGGTTGCCGGGACGGTTGTATACCCGGCGATCGGATGCAGCGAAGCCTCCACCTTCACGATAAGGTCCTTGCCGACCACGACCGGGGCGGAGAAGGGCTGGTACCCGTCAGCAGCAACCGTAACGATATGCGTCTCGTTCGCGGTCACACCATCGAAGACCATGGTGCCGGTCCCCGGCCCGGGGCTCCCGCCGACGTTGTAGGCACAACGCGCGTTGTCGATGCAGATCGTGCTCCCGGTCCGGTCAACGTACACCCGGACCATCCCGGTTACCGGTTTTGCCGGTTTTGCCGTGGTAGGTGTGACGATGGCCACGTCAAGCGTGATGTTGACAGAGGACGTCTTTCCCAGGTTCACGACCACCAGCTTCTGGGTATCCATGTACCCCGGGGGGCTCTCGACCGAGATGGTATGGTACCCCGGGCTCACGCCCGTATAGAGCGTGCTGCCCGTGCTGTTGACGGTTCCCACGTTCGCCCGGCACTGGCTGTTGTCGAGACAGACGATCCCCCCGCCCGGCGTCACGTTGACCTGGACAGCAGTTGCCGCAGGATCCTGGTCCAGGTAAGCAGTGACCACGCTCGTCTGGCCGGAGCTCACGTAGAGGGTCTCTGTCCAGTCCCGGTACCCTTTTTCCGTGATCACGATCAAATGCCAGGCATTTCCTTCAACAGAGAAGGTCGCGGCTGTGGTGTCGCACTTCTTGTTATCGATGCAGGCATTCGCGCCCGGGGGTGTTGAATAGACGGTAATCCTGCCGTCCGGGACAGCGGAGGCAAGGGGCAGGACAAGAAGGAGGAGCGCGGCAAGGAGTATCAGTGTTCTCGTGTAGTTACGAAGCATAACCGTGATGTGGTGGGGAAGGAGTATAAGGTTTTTGATTCCGCGCTCATGGTAGCCTGGCGAAGGGTCATGGATCCCCCGCACCCGTACCGGGTGAACGAGACGGGCATGCATGTTCCCCCATTGCCTTTCCGACCAGGTTCCCTCCCGTATCAACGGTCCTTCCTGCTCCGCATCCAGATATCCACCTGCCGGAACGGCATCTCGATCTTCTCTTCGGCAAACCTGCGGGCGATCCGCCGGTTCACCCAGTCCTGGACCTCCCATTCGCGATCATAATTATTCGTCCAGAGGGTGAGCTGCCCGTTGAGGCTGGACTCCCCGAACTCACGGAAATACACGGAGGGAGCGGGATCAGGTTTGACCCAGGGGGTCGTTTCCTGTGCCTCGCGGACAATCCCGAGAAGGATCTCCGTTACCCGGTCCATATCAGTTCCATAGGCAACCGAGAATGGGATCCGGATTTTCAGGGTCGAATCCGGCTGGGAGTAGTTGGTGATAACGCCTTTGGTTATCGTCGAATTCGGGATCGTGACAACCTTGTTATCAAGCGTTCTGATCCGGGTGCTCCTCCCGCCAATGACCGCAACGTCGCCGAAAAACGTATCGATCCTGATGCGGTCACCGATACGGAACGGCTTGTCAAAGGCAATGATCGCACCGCCCAGGAAATTGGAGAGGATATCCTGCGCAGCAAGCGCAAGGGCAATACCCGCGATTCCCGCAGCAGCAAGCAGTGCGGTTATATCAATATCGAAGTTCGCGAGGAGGAGGAGGAATGCCACAAACCAGATAAGGTACCGTACCGCGACCAGGAGTGTCGGTACGAGCCGGTTCAGATTCGTTTCCGTCCGTTCAGCTATCATGGCACCGTAGGTCCGGATAAGATTATGAAAAAAGATCGATGCGATCCATGCCATGAGCAGGATGAAGATTGCATTGATAACCTGGCCGGTACTGATACCGCCCATGGACTGGGGGACAATACCAAAACGGGTCATTGCGATATATACCGACAGCGCAATGATTGCAACTACGAGCGGGGTGCCAACCGCCAGAAGGATGATGTCATCCAGCAGGGTCTCCGTTGCTTCCGCTCTCTTCTTCAGCCACCGGATAACCCCGTGCGCAAGGGCGGCAAGGACCAGCCCTGCTACCACCGTGATGGCTCCGTACAGGATACCGGTATCCATTCAGGCTCTCCTTCGGCAGCACGGGTTTTGGCCAAACCTTTCTGTCATAGTGTTCCCTAATACCTGCTTTTTACCGGAAATTGATACTTTCCCTGGATCTGCTGAGGATCGGAGCTCCCCATCGGCAAATAGTTCCTTCTCCGGCAGGAATTTCATAGAATACCTGCGGGTACAGGAACGTGCCCAAATGTGGGCCTCGACCAGAATGCCCGTCACGGTTGTGATGGCTAAAATCGCCCGGCAATCGTTCGCCATCTGGATTGGACTCTGGCACGGCCGGCAGATTGCTGAAAACCGGCTTATAAAAAAGGAATCCGTTTGTTCCCGCGCAGATGCTCTTGTGCTTCCCGGTCATGGTTGAGAAAAATGACCGGTATTTCAGGTTCCAGGCTTACTTTGCATACGCTGCAACCAGGTCGCGTGCGGTGATGATCCCTGCGATCTTCTTCTTTTTCATGATGGGGAGCCGCCTGACATGCTGTGCAGCCATGACCTGGGCTGCTTCATGGATACTGATACCCGAAGGAGCTGTTGTCAGCATCCCGGAACATGCCTCACCGATCGGAGTATCAAGCGATCTCGAATGGGCCAGGAATGTGGAAAGGAGGTCCCGTTCGGTAAATATCCCGAATGGCTTTCCAAGACGGGTAATAATCACGCTGCCGACCCGCTTCTTCCCCATAATACCGGCTGCGGAAAGAACCGTTTCATCTTCATTGACGCTCTCAACCTCCTTTGTCATAAAATCATCGACAACCAGCGATGTCTCCGGAGCCTCGGGCATAACACGGATCAGGTCGGATGCGGTGATGATCCCGGCAAGCTTGCCGCACAGATACACAACCAGTCTCCCCTTCTTATTGGTCATAGTCCGTGCCGCCTCCCGGATCTCGAAAGTCGGGCAGATCTTGATGAGCGGGTACGACATGACCTGCCCGACCAGCGTTGTTTTCAGGTCCAGGTTGCAGGCAAGGACCCGGGAAAGCAGGTCCCGCTCCGTTACAATGGCGACCGGTGTTTTGTATTTTACCACAATCAGGCTCCCGATGTGCTGTTCGCCCATGGTCTTGGCTGCCTGCATCATGGTAGTCTCCGGGGTTGTTGTGATGACCTTGCGGCTCATGATGTCACCGACTTTTACGTGGCGTTTGGATTCTTTGTAGGCAGAATCGAGCACGCTCGGGAATTCAATGACAGAATTTTTTGGTGCCGTCATACAGATCACTTCACTGGGTGAAGTGTGTTCATGCTATTAAAGACTTCGGTGCACGTTAGCCTGAATTCCGCAACCTGACCTCCCATAAGACAGAAGAGGCTATCCCCCCGGATCACAAGAATCCTCTAAAAACCGGACCTGTACTACCAGGAGCAGGACGGTCGTGCCCAGCCCTCTCGTTTCCCGCTTCGGCCCGCCCGGCTTCACCTGGTGGAGCCGATCCTCATCAGCCCGTAACTTTCAGCCTCTGAGACCGGGCAACAGATTACCGGAACAACTCATGAAGGTGGATGCGGTACTGGCCGAGTTTCCCGTCAAAATTCGAGGCCCCGATACACATGACCGACCCCGATCCCGCTGCAGCCCCGATGCCGGCCTTCATTGCATCCCGGATTGAGGTCTCATCCATGCCATTGAGGACAATTTCATACAAGGAGGTCACACCTGCCGGGACCAGCGAACCGGGGATGCGGCCTTTTAAGGTCGGACACCAGAGATCGTTCGTACTTGCCGGCAGGGGGAAGCGGTAATTTCTGCACCCCACCTTGGAACCGCTGGCGACAATGCCTCCTGCGAAACTGGTGATGACATTCGGCATGCCGTTCATCTTTTCTCTGGCAGCAACCGCACCGGAGAGTGCCGACGGCTGGTCTTTACCCATGACCAGGAAATTCCCCCCGGCAATACCCTTTATGGTCCCGTACCGTTCCTCTCCCACGTACGCACCCTCCATCACCGGGATCTTCCAGCACTTCCTGTTGCCGACCATGCACCGCTCTTCATACCGGTCGCCAAAATAGTGCATCCGGGTATAAAACCGGGAGGGAGCATCGGGAAGTCCGTCAAAGGCTGACGCGGTCGGGGCCGGAAGGATGCACTGGGAGATCCTGCCGGCAACATTGGACCGCATGTTTTTCTTATCGGCACAGATCAGGATCGCGACCCCGGGCCTGCCATCCGGGGTCTCTTCACGCGGGAGGGGGCGTTCGATCCCGGCCTCACAGGGGCAGCCAATCCTGGAACTCGCAAAACCCGTTGCTTCCACTGCTGCCCGGTATGCCCATTCCTGTGTTGCCGCCGTGACAATGACCCTCGAGATCCAGACCGGGAAGGCCTCGGCAAAGGTGTCAAGGATGACCGTGCCGTTGATCTCCATGGACTCCTCCGTCCGGGTACACGATGCCGTCTTCGGTTATGATAATGTCCATCCGGATATCCTTCTCATCAACGGGCAGCCTTCCGACTTCCTGGCAGCCAAAGGCGATCCCGATCTTCCGCATGCCCGGATTTTTTTCCAGGAAACGGTCATAATAGCCGGCGCCGTACCCGATCCTTCCTCCCGCCCGGTCAAACCCGAGCATCGGGAGGATGATGGTGCCGATCTGCTCCGCTTCTGCCGGTATTTCGCTGCCAATCGGTTCGGGGACCCCGAACGTGCTGGGAACCAGGAGGGAAAGATCCCGCAGATAGGACAACCGGAGGCTGAAGTCTTCCTTGACAATGATCGGGACAACCACCGGGTTTCCCCTGCTGAACAAGGACAGGATCAGTGGCTGTGTATTGACTTCTTTTTCCTTTGACGTAAATACCATCACCGTCTCGCCATCACGGATGATCTTCATGAGATGGCGGCAGATCCGGTGGCTCTTCTCCAGCCGATCTTCCGGTAGCATTGCCTCCTTTTTCCCCCGCAGGATCCTCCGGACGCGGTCTTTCTCCTCGCTCATGGGCAGTTGTACAACGGCGACGTATTTATGGTTTTATATGTTCCGGTTCCTGCCGGTTGGGTGCCATATGCTTCCTGAAGATCGGATGGGATGCACCATGGTTCATGACCAGAAAGCAGGGTTCCGGACCCTGTTCATTTCACATGAGGACGGATCGATCCGGTGTTGTTTAAAAACTTCGTTCACGTCCTGATCTCAGAGACGAGAGATACTGCACCGGACTCATCGTTTTCATTGCCGTGACGGTTTCTGGCCGGGGGGAATTTTCCCCCCTTAAATCGATGAGCGCGACCTTCCCCGGCACCATCCCGTCCCACCACTACCGGGCGGGACCCTGAATACGACCTCCCCGAATCAGCAGCGCGATTCCCCGGTACCTGCAACCGTCCCGGTCACATTATTCGTGGTTTCAAGGAGCGTATGAGCAAAAAAGTACAGGTTGTGATATCCCATGATAGCCGATACATTGTTCACGGCATCCAGGGCGGTGTAGGCAACAATGCACCCCATGACCAGGAACGAGAGGAGGCCCGGTCTCTCATTCTGCCCGAAGATGACCGGGATTGCAGCCATGAGGGGGAACAGGGCAAGGATCCCGAGGATCATGCAGGGAACCATGCCGATGCCGGTAAAACACGCTGCACTCACGGAGTTGCATTCCCTGAAATTTTCCTGAACTGTCGCCAGGTAGAGGGTGGAGGCAGACGCGACGGTAGCAAAAAACATGGCAGCTGCGATGAATACCCAGTACCGCCGGTCGAACTTCACATCATGGAATAGAGTGCCCCCTCTATATCTAACCCCTTGAGGGGTAAAAAAATGATCAGCATACCCGGTCACCGATCTGATGACCAGGCGGGTGATCCAAAAATGGATTTTGCTTTTTTTCCTCCGGTGCGGACCCGCGTTGCCCTGATTTCGCAGTGGAAATACGATGTCCTGATGCCCGTGCCTTCCCGCGTTTTTTTAGTTCCGTCCTTTGGAGAACCTCTTTCCCATGTAGTTCCCAAGGTATGCGGTGACATAGGGTTTTACCAGAGGTATGATCAGGGGCAGGAGTTCCATGGTCAGACCCGACCGGGATGAAGAGCGCCGGTCAGCGGCACGTTCCTTTCTGGCAGCTCCGCTCCGGCTCACAAGCCGGAAAATCCCGTAGATGAGGATGCCGGCCCCGACTGCTGCACCTGCCACAGTATAGGGATTCTGCGTGATCTTTCCGGTTGCTGACCTGAGAGAGCGGCGGGATGTCTGCACTGCAGACTGTTTCAGGTTCCCGAAGGACCGGGCGATCATCTTCTCGGTCATGCGGATATCTTCTTCGGTGATCGGTTTACGTCTTTCCACGGTTCATCATCTCCGCTGCTGTCGGCGTCTGCAGAACGATAGTTTTTTTGAAGGCCACGTACGCAATGACAGCTCCCACGATAAAGGTGACCACTCCCATGACCAGCAGGGCAGCCCAGAGCTGCATTCTCGTTGCAAGGAGGAGGATAAGCCCCGCCACCAGGATCAGGGTTCCTGCAGCCAGCAATGCGATCACGACTGCCAGGTACATGAGCTTTGTTCCCAGAAACCTGAACGGATCGAAAACGTAGTGCTGCAGGAACAGGTCGGTCTTCTGCTGCATGTACAGTTCAAGATACCTTGCCGTAGTGGCAAACTCAGATTCTACTGATGCTCCCGAATCGCTGGTGTCAGGCTCCATCGCGATCCCTCATCAGTCGCGCCTGGAGACCAGCATACCAAAGAGAAATCCGATACCCAGCGCCACCAGGACCGCGGGAATGGGATGTTCACAGATAATATCCTCGACCGGTTCCACTTGCTGGTGGTACTGCACTTCCATTTCATGGTACTTCGCACCGATCTCTTCTTTGTATACGTCCATCTTGTCCTGGACGCCATGAAGGATATTCTCCACATGCTCACGGCTCACCGAGACATCTGCATTCCGCAGCTTGCTGGCAGCCTCTTCCAGTGCATCAATGGTCTGGTTTTTGAGCTGATCTGCACCCGATGCCATCTTGTTTATCGTTTCGTCTGACATGCTTATGCACCACTCCGTATTGTCTGGTTGATTCTTTCGTTCATCATTCTTCAACTCCTGATTCCTCTCATGATATGATGATTTTTAAGGGGTTCCTGCCAGGGAATCCTGAAAATATCATCCATTGTTCATATCAGAGCATTCGAGTATAGGTTATGATCAATAAAAAATCTTGTCTGAGTTCCAATATTTGCCCGAGTACGGAATCATCTGACACCGTCCCTCCGGAACACTGTGAACCCATCAACGGACCGGGATATACAGAAAATAATTGAGAGAGGGGAGGGAGAAGTCCGTTCCGGCAAACACCGGTCCGCAGGATCCAGGAGACCAAAAGCCTGGTGAGAAGGGGATCAGAGCGGCCAGGGGCACTTCCGGTCCGCCCGTTTCAGGGCAGGGCACCCGTTGAAGTGCGTCTCACCCCAGATCCATGGCTGGTAATTGCAGCACATCTCGGGTTTTACGGCATGGATCCCGCAGAGATACCGG
Organism: uncultured Methanoregula sp.; assembly: GCA_964503195.1. Lineage (GTDB taxonomy): Archaea > Halobacteriota > Methanomicrobia > Methanomicrobiales > Methanospirillaceae > Methanoregula. The sequence continues at coordinate 28,689 of CAZCZK010000004.1, read as the reverse complement.
GCCCTTGCAACCCGGCGCAGGAACGGGCAGACCGTCACATACTCACCCGTCTCCGGGTTCCGCATCTCAAAGGAGACCGCATTCCCGAGGTCTTCTGCGGAAATTCCTGCACAGTTCACGGGACTTCCCGTCTCCATGAATGCGACAAACCATTGCAGGATATCGGTCCGGTTCTGCTCGATCCAAATGTACACATTTGCCGCAGTGGGTGTAATACCCGGCCCGAAGATACGGCAGCAGAGCCCGCACTGCTCGCAGGGTTCGTCGTCCGTTGTCGGCGGGTCCATGAGATTTCCATTCATTATCCGGCCGGATGCTATAAAAAATGTCTCGTAATCACCCAATATCCACTCGTGATGCTTTCATCCATCGCACGGAATCCGGGAGCGTGATAACCGCCTGTTGTCCAAGAGACGGAGCGGGTATCATAGCATGAAAAAAGTATTCCGGGGAGACGGAACCAAATACCTCATTATCGCTTGTCTTCCGGTCCTCATCGGGAGAAAGGTGGCGCGAAGACGGTTTCAACGCAGGAGGGAAAAAGGGTATCTCCGGACCAAGGAAAAAAGATTATTCACCGGACTTTCTCGACAGGAGGATTACCCCGCAGAGAGCCAGTGCACCGAGAGCGGGCAGTGGATCCAGCCCGGCCCGGGTTGACGGCATGGTCGGGGGTACCGTGGCAACGGATGTCGGGGTTGGTGTTGGGACGGTTATCTTCCCCCCGATCGGCTGCAATGAGACATCCGCGGTAGCCACCTGGTCTTTTCCAACCGTGATCTTTGCTGAAACAGGCATGTACCCTTCAGCGGCTATCGTGATGATCTGCGTCTCGTTCGCGGTCACGTCGTTGAATACAACCGTGCCGGTCCCCGACCCGGGCGCCCCGCCCACATTGACGTAACAGTCCACATTATTAATGCAGATCGTGCTGCCGGTCCGGTCAACATAAACCCTGATTGAACCGGTCTCCCTTGTTGGGGAGGGGGTCGGGGTTGTCGGAACCACGAACGGGTACAGCTCGATGTTGACATCCGTGACCTTGCCCAGCGTCACCTGAACCAGCTCCGAGGTATCCGCGTAGTTGACCGCGGCCTCCACACTCACGGTATGGTATCCCGGGCTCACACCCGTGAACAGCGTGCTTTTGGTAGTGGGGGTAGATCCCACATCCGCACGGCAGTCAGTGTTATCCAGGCAGACCGTGCCACTGCCGGACACCATATTGATGCGGATGGCAGTTGCATTCCGGTCAAGGTCCAGGTACGCCGTGACCATGCTGGTCTGGTCGGATGTCACATACACGTCTTCAGTCCAGTCCCGGTACCCTTTTTCCGTGATAAGGACCGTGTGCCAGGCATTGCCTTCCACGGAAAAGCTTGCGCCCGTGGTATCGCAGGTCTTGTTATCAATGCACGCGAGTGCGCCCGTCGGGGTTGAATAGACCATGATCCTGCCGGGCGGGACGTCGGCCAGAACAGGAACTGCAAGCATGAGCAGCAGTCCCAGGAGGAGAACTGTTTTCGCTTTCATTATTGACATACAGGGATGTGGGGCGGGTATGGTAAAAGGTTTTTGGGAGGACGATATCCCGCCCGGTTCATGCGATCTGCCGGCCGGAATCCCCTGGTGAGAGGGGTAGTAAGCATATGAAAAGAACAATGATGTAAGGTACCCGCATATCTTCCGGTACAAAGGAGAATGGACAGGATCGCATGACTTTCGCACTGCAGATTCAGAACTTATCGCGCAATTTCAATGATCTCGTAGCCGTGGACAATATCTCGTTCGACATCCGGCAGGGAGAGATCTTCGGTCTCTTAGGCCCCAACGGTGCCGGGAAGACCACGACCCTCTCGATGCTTGCCACCATGCTCACTCCCACCTCCGGTTCGGCAACGGTCAATGGCATCGATATCGAAAAGGACCCGGACGGGGTAAGAAAATCCATCGGCATCGTCTTCCAGGACCAGAGCCTTGACGAGGAGCTCACCGCGTGGGAGAATATGGACTTCCATGGCCGGCTCTACCGGATCCAGAAAGATACCCGGAACCAGCGGATCACCGAACTCCTCACGCTCGTTGAACTGAACGACCGCCGGGATGATATCGTCAAGACCTTTTCCGGCGGGATGCGGCGGCGCCTTGAGATCGCCCGGGGGCTTCTCCACCACCCTGCAGTCCTCTTTCTCGATGAACCCACGCTCGGCCTTGACCCGCAGACCAGAAACCACCTCTGGCAGTACATCGCCACGCTTGCAAAAGAGAAAGGGATCACGATCATCCTCACGACCCATTACATGGATGAAGCGGATCGGTTGTGCGACCGGGTCGCCATCATCGATCATGGAAAGATTATCGCCACCGGAACACCAAAGGACCTCAAGGATGGCCTTGGAGGGGACCTCGTAACGATCGGCTCCCCTGACACGCGAGCCGTTGCAGAAGCCCTCAAAGAACCGTGGGTCGCCCGTCTGGAGACGCACAACGATGACGTGGTCGTCAGCCTGAAAAATGCTGACCAGTATATCAGTACAATCGTCACGATCCTCAACACCCGGCAGATCCCCATAACCTCAATCACGGTCCGCAAGCCGACGCTCGAGGATGTCTTCCTCTCTTTTACGGGCAGGACGATCCGGGAACAGGAAGCCGACCATAAGGAGAACATGCGCATCCACATGAGAACGCGGAGGCACTAGACCATGGATATCATCTATACCATCTGGCTCAGGAGCATGAAGCGGTTCGTCCGGTCAAAGAGCCGCATCATTGGCAGCGTCAGCATGCCGCTCTTTTTCCTGCTCTTCCTTGGGTTTGGCCTCAACTCTGTGGTCCAGCTGCCCGGTATAGGAGGTAATTATATCCTGTTCCTCGTCCCGGGCATGGTCTCGATGAGCGTCCTGTTCACGTCGGTCTTCTCCGGCATTCAGATCATCTGGGACAAGCAGTTCGGTTTTTTGAAAGAGACCCTTGTTGCGCCCGTCTCACGCCTGGAGATCATGCTCGGACAGACCGCCGGCGGGGCAACAACCGCTGTACTGCAGGGGTTCATCATCCTTGTCCTCTCGCTCTTTATCGGGCTCCAGGTTTCAGGATTAACCGGCTTTCTGATCGCATTCCTGTTCATGGTGCTGATTGGCATCTCGTTCACGGCCTTTGGCATTGCCATAGCATCGAGAATGGAGGATATGACCGGGTTCCAGCTGATCATGAACTTTGTCATCTTCCCGATATTCGGTTTATCGGGTGCGATGTTTCCCATCAGCTCCCTGCCTGCATGGCTTGTGCCGGTAACCCTTCTTGACCCCATGACCTATGGTGTTGAGGGCATACGCTATGGCCTGACAGGGGTATCCCAGATCAACCCGGTTATCTGTTTTGCCGTTATCGGAGGTTTCAGTCTGGCAATGACGATCATCGGGGCATTCCTGTTCAGGAATATTAAGCTGTAACAGGGTCAGGTGTTCAGGGATACCCGCCCGGGTTTTCCCGTACCATGAACCATCGGGCGGTCTGATCATGGAGGGGAGATCGTTCCCCCGGACCTCAGTTCAGGCTCTTCCGGATTGAACCCGGTTCCGTTCTTCCTGTAAAGACCCTCCCGCAGGCTGCAGCTCCCTGCGGGAAATCCGTGTCTCTTCAGGCTGCCCTCTTTTTCCGTGGTGTTGGGACTGGTCCGTTATCCTGAGTGATCTGCACACCAATCCCCTCGAACCAGCGGGATTCGAAGTTGTTTGCGGAATCAGACTCAAACCCGATGGCATGGAAGAACCGTTCAAACTCCTCCTGTGCGCGGGAACCTTCCGCTGCATGATTTCCGGTGCGGTAAAAATGCGCCAGGTAGGCAAAACTGACACCATGCTCCGGGAAATCCTCCCGCTGGACCGAATCGATCAGCGGGTACTGGATGAGAAGCTCCTGCCACTCCGGGCAGGATCCCTCCCCGGCAATCATAACACATTCGGGTCGTGAAGCTGTCGGCACCTCCCGTTTGGTCTTCTTCCGTGAGGATCTCTTTGTTGTCTGTTTATCGGCACGCTGTTCCTGGTTCAGGGGCCGGACCGTGCCGGGACCCTCTCCTGGGGATACCGCCGGGTGCGCCATAGTTGTAGTGAGACTTCCGGGAGTATATATAATTTTTTTTACGCTCGCGTTCCCTCCCGGTCCCGGGCCGGTACCCGAAAGTCCTGTACAACGAGGGGGTCCCTCTCGCAGACCCCGGGGGGAACGGAGAGGAAGTTGCAGCGTACATGCATGCATTGACGTGAACCCCGGGGGATTGCGGTCATCCCCATCAACGCTCCCGCGGGTCAGGGCAACCGGAAGAGGCGATCCGTTCGTTCGGTGAGGCCGTGACGAACCGCCACGGGTAGGACCCGGCCGAGTGTAGGAGACCATGCATTGTTCTTCGCACTACCGCGACCGGACCGGAAACCATCGGCCACCAGGTATCAACCCGCTGCCTTTCCCCATAGAATGAACGGGATAATGGATACACATAACGCTCGTACCGTAATGCATGGCAGCCGGGACCGGAAACGACCGTTCAGGAACCGACGAGGTCCCAGAAACCTGTCAGCACCTTCCAGATCTTTTCTTGTAACCTGCGTGCCGGATCGTTCGGATCATTCCCGTAACAGGGAGCAGATAGCGCCGGTTCATAGAGTTTTCGGTTTATCTCAATCTGGATCCAGGGAACACCCTTGTGCCAGTAATGGGCGTTCGAAATAAACCCACCCGAGAACGGATTGTTGAGCGCGACCTCCTTGTCGAGCGAGAACTCGTCCATGAAAACTCCGGCAAGGGCGCTCATCCATTCCTCGCTGCACGTAGCAATACTGCCCTTTTTAGCTCTCCCCTGCCGGTCACCATTGTTCCCGAGACAGATGAGGGGCCGTGCCTTCCCGGCATCCTTCTGGTGTTCTGACCCGAACGGGAGCATGGAATGGCAGTCAAACGCTATGCCAACCGGGTGCCGGTCGATGAGCTCATCGATCTGCTGGTGATACGGGAAATACCAGGTCTTGAGCAGGCTGTGGCAGAGGGATATATCCGGCACCAGCCCCGGACGCCAGACCTCCCTGCCATCGACCGTCCGTACCTTGATGATCCCGTCGGGATCACGAAGGGGGAGCGGCAGCGGGGGCCGGTTGAGATCGACAACCATGCGGGAGACCGGGGTATCGACATAGGCTGTGACCCGGTCCTGGAACCCGAAGAGAATACGGGTATCAGGATCGCAATAATACCGGAGTTCGTCATCACTCAGGAGCAGTGACGGGCGGACGTGGACAGGGACTTCTGTCCCTCCGTGGGGGACCGAAATGAGGAACGGGTAGTGTTTTTTCACCTCTATCAGATGGACGTTGGACGTGAGATTTAGTTAACATTTGGGTGCGGAGGTCAACTTGCGGGCAGCGATGCAGGTATCCGGAATCTGATTAAAAAGGGATTTTTTAAACAAAAAACTGCTCTGTTGAAATCATTTGATACTAATTATGACGCTCTCGGGGGCTCTGCCCCCGCCGCTATGGCATTCCCCGGTTGCGATTGGACTGTATTTCCTGTAGGTAATCGTGGAGATATTTCCCGTTTAGGTTATACCAAGGCATCGCAATGCGCCCCCGCCCCCCATGGGGGCAGGGTTGGCGTAAGGGGGGCGATCATCACTGGAAAAGAGGAATTCTACAGAGCACAAAAAAACATGATGATCTGAAACATTCTGCAGACAATGCAGGAGTACGTGAGTTCACATCCATGAAACGATCGAAAAATTTTCCTGTTTGAACGGGAATCTGTCTGGTACAGATGGATTCACGGGTCGTGATGCATTATGCCGGTGGCCGAATATCATGGACTGACCGCGGTACAGGAAAAAAAGCTCAAGATCGCTGTTGAAGGAACCTGTGAACTCTGCTCTGAATACTGTGCACTTCCGTTCCTGGTGATCCACCAGATTTCACGTCGCATGTACCGGGAGATGATCCGGGATCCCTCGACCCGGATTCTGGTTGTCTGCGATCCCTGCCATCACCATATCCACCGCCTCCCCCTGCGGGTACGCGACCAGCGTGCGATCGTTTCTCATCGTTCTTTTTTTGTACGGCAGGATATCCGTGCGATTCTCGGGTATCGGGCAAAACCCTATACACCTCCTGCTGACCGTGGTGCATCCGAGATGTATGAGGACTACTTCTATCACTTCCCTCCCGGCTCGTTCCGGCTTGGCGGGTGAGAAGACGGGGGGTATCGCAACGGGGACCCCTGAATTCTGCTCGTACATTCGGAATTTACCGGGGGACCGGTTGGAGTTCTTTTTATAATACCCCGAATAATCGTTGTGCATGGAACATTCAGCGAAGATGGTTATCATAAGCAGCATTTTTCTCATCACCATGGTGTTCATGACGGGCTGTTCGGATAATCCGGACGCTCCGGCCGTCGCCACGGCGACAACGACCAGCCCGCTCTTCACTGCCGGCGATATCGTACGAAGTACAACCGGTAGCGATTCGCCTGCATGGCTGGTCCTGAGTTATGATTCCGCGGGCGATTCGTACAAACGGGCTCTCATCTACAAGAACAGTGACGGGTCGTACGGATACCGTGTCAATTCCAACACGGAAACGTCGGACCGGGCGATGATGGAAAAGGTGTACACGGTGAAGATTGCCCGCGTGGCGGTCTCCTCAATACCGACTTCTGCACCAAACAGTGTCACCACGGGCGTGACAACCCCAACGTTAACCACAAAAGTCACGACCGCTGCTACCGCGACGACAAGACAATCCACTGCCAGGCCCTCGATCAAGGATATGGACCCTGATGAGGGGGAAGCCGGAACAACCGTATCCACGGATATCACGGGATTCGATTTCATGTCCAACCTGACCGCAACGCTGCGCCGTTCGGGTGAGGGCAGTATTACGGCATCGAAGGTAACCTGGCTCTCCACCTCAAGTATCACCTGCACGTTCGAGCTTGCCAACACGACCAGGGTCGGGCCGTGGGATATCGTCATCACCAATCCCAACGGCCTGTCCGGAGAGTTCACCAATTACTTCACGGTTCGCGGGAACGCGACCAAGATCTGACCATGAACCGTGCCGGATTTTTTGGAGTGTGCCGGTACCAAATTTCCCGGTTCCTGTCACAACGGCCCGGGGGATGTCTATCTAAAAATCCCTGAAGCAGGGGACAGCAGCAACACCAGGACGGGAATACCCGGACCACCACCTTTATTATTAGGTAAGACCTAACTAACGAAAGATCGGAGAATGATGACCAGAGACGAGCAGCTGCTGGAGACGCTTGAGCACCTGCTTATGATGAAAAACGAATGCTCCTGTTCCATCTTCTCCGAATGCGGGCTTTCGGATATGACCATGAAACAGATCGCATACCTCAAAGCCATCGATGAACAGGGAGATGTCACCTTCAGCAGGCTCGCGGAGATCACGAAAAATTCAAAACCCACGATCACCGAGATGGTCAACAAATTTGTCCGGATGGAGTGTGTGTACCGTGAATCCTGCTGTGATGACAGGAGGATCCTGTATATCCGCCTCACCGACAAAGGAAAAAAAATTGCACAGGCAGAACGGTACGCACTGCGCCGGGTGATTGAACGAATGATTGACACACTGGATGAAAAGGAACTGGATCTCCTGATAGGAGTTCTGGAAAAGGTCAGGTAAATTTTTTTCACCTGCAAATCAGTTAGGTAAATTCGAACTAAATGAATGAGGAAACCATGCAATCAGAAAACTCGGAGAACACTCCAGTAACGATGGTCATACCGCTCTTTGAGATTGTCGTATTCCCGGAGAGCCGGACAAAATTCCAGGTCGACCAGGCAACGGGCGAGCTCCTGCTGGAAGCGATGAAAGATGAAAAGCATGCACATGCGATAGGTCTTACCGTAAAAAGCGGCACCCGCCCCCAGGAACTGAATGGCGAGTCGTTGTATAAGATCGGTAACCTTTTCCATATCGCGTACGTTCAGCCGGCTGACGAAGGGTACATGATCTGTGCAGACGTCGTGCAGCGGGTGAAGGTCGTCTCCCTCAGTGAAAAAGACGGGCGACTCTTTGCCACGTACGAAACGGTCCCGGATACCATGGATCTCGAAGACGATCTGAAGATCCGGATCCTGACAGACATCAAACTCACCATCCACGATATGAGCAGCCGCTTTTCGGGCTCTGAACAGTTCACCGAACCGGTTGACCGCATGGAGACCGCGGACCAGATCATGGGATTTGTGATGCCTTTTTTACCGGTACACCTTGCCGAGAAGCAGGCACTCCTGGAGATCGTCTCGGTGAAGGAACGATATATCACGTTCCTGACGCTCCTCATGAATGCCAACGAGAAGATCAGTATCCGTATCGAGATGGCTAAGAAAGTCACCGACCGGGTGAACAAATCGAACCGTGAAGCAATGCTGCGGGAGCAGCTCCGGGCAATCCAGGAGGAACTGGGCGAGAGCGAGGGTCCTGCCGGTGAGAAGGGGTATCGGGAACGGGTCGAAAACTCGAAGATGCCGGACGAAGTGCGGAAAAAAGCATTATCAGAGGTAAAAAAACTCGAGACCGGCGGCAGCCAGAACCATGAAAGTTCCGTGATCCGGAACTATCTCGACCTCCTGCTCGACCTCCCATGGGTGACGGAAGAGAAGAAGAGCATCGATATCGCAGAAGCCCGCCGCGTGCTCGAAAGCCACCATAATGGTCTCGAAAAGGTGAAAGAACGGATCATCCAGCACCTTGCTGTCATGAAACTCAAGGCAGAGAAGCAGGGCTCGATTCTCCTGTTCACGGGACCTCCCGGCACGGGCAAGACGAGCCTGGGGAAAAGCATTGCGGAAGCACTGGGGCGGAAGTATGTCAGGATCAGTCTTGGCGGTGTCCGAGATGAGGCCGAGATCCGGGGCCACCGGCGAACCTATGTCGGTGCCCTGCCCGGGAGGATTATCCAGGGTATCCAGAAAGCAGGCACGAAAAATCCGGTCTTCATTCTCGACGAGATCGACAAGCTGGCAACATCCTATGCCGGCGACCCGGCAAGTGCGCTCCTCGAAGTCCTCGACCCGGAGCAGAATAATACCTTCTCGGACCACTACCTCGAGGTTCCGTATGATCTCTCGGATGTCCTGTTCATTGCAACTGCCAACTCTCTTGCATCGATCCCGGCCCCGCTGCTTGACCGGATGGAGATGATCGAGATCTCGGGTTATACGAAGAACGAGAAGTTCGCCATAGCACGAGAGCACCTGATCCCCGAGACCCTGACAGAGCACGGTCTCGATGCGGACAAGCTCCGTTTTGAGGACGATGCCCTGAAGATGATCATCGAAAAATACACCCGGGAAGCGGGCGTCCGGTGGCTCAAAAAACAGCTCGCGAAGGCGGCACGCCAGGTCTCCGAGAAGATCGTTTCCGGAGATGTCGGACTGCCGTTCATCGTGACACCGGACAATCTCTCGGCAGTCCTGGGGAAGGAACAGATCCGGCAGGAAGTGGCACGCAAGGAACCGGTTCCCGGTGTCGTTACCGGACTCGCGTGGACCCCTGTCGGCGGGGAGATCCTGTTCATCGAAGGCACGTTCATGCCCGGGACCGGCAAGCTGACGCTTACCGGCCAGCTCGGGGATGTGATGAAGGAATCGGCAACGATATCCCTTTCCCTGATCCGGTCACGGCTTATGAACGCGGAACATGGATTCAATTTCATGACAAGCGACATCCATGTCCACGTGCCTTCAGGGGCGACCCCCAAGGACGGCCCATCGGCAGGAGTCACGCTCTTTACCGCCCTTGCGTCCCTGATCACCGGGAAGACTGCCGACCCGAACCTTGCCATGACCGGCGAGATCACGTTGAGCGGGGCA
>CAZCZK010000004.1:0-18784 GCA_964503195.1 uncultured Methanoregula sp. | reverse complement strand
CCGGTGGGGGGGATCAAAGAGAAAGTGCTTGCCGCCCATCGTGCCGGGATCAAAAAGATCATCCTGCCAAAGGAGAACGAGCGGGACCTGGAGGACGTTCCTGACGATGTCCGGCATGAACTTACCTTCGTGCCGGTGGAGACCGTGGAGGAGGTCCTACATGAGGCGCTCGGGATCGGGCTGCCAGGGCCGGTCAAAATGCACATGGGGAATAACATGTTACCGGTGCAGATGGTCTGAGCGCAGAAGGCACCTCTCTCTTTTTGGCACTGTGGGGAGCATCCGAGATGGATCGTCCCGTGCCAGCGAACCGTGCAGGGCAGGAAGACCCCTTTGGCAGTCAGGAACATGGGAGGATTTAATTACCCTTTACTATCAACGTTCAAGCTATCAGTATAGTTGCGTGTGATAAACCATGAAGACCAACGAAAATATCCACGGGTTTTTGGATGATCCCGCTGAATCTGCGGCAGTTGCCTATCTCCACCGGGGAGTGAACAGGATATGAGGTGGCGAACAGGCACCAGAAGCGAGAACGTCGAGGACCGGAGAGGCATCTCGGCCGGGGCAGCGGGCGGGATCGGCGGGATCGGGCTCGTGATCGTCGTCATCCTTGCTCTCGTCATGGGGGTCGATCCCACCCAGTTCATCCAGGGGAGCGATCTCTCCGGCGGATCAGCAGTGCAGCAGTCGCCGATGAGCCAGACGGAGCAGGACCTGCTCGCGGACAATGCGTCCCTGGTACTCGGTGATTCGGAAAAGACGTGGGCAGTCATCTTTGAGGACCAGCTGAAAAAGACGTATACAAAGCCCAGACTGGTCCTGTTCACGGGGGGTGTTGACTCGGCCTGCGGTTATGCAAGTTCCGCTGTCGGGCCGTTCTACTGTCCTGGCGACCAGAAGGTATACCTTGACCTCGACTTCTTCTATGAACTCAAGAACAACTACGGGGCTTCCGGGGACTTTGCCCAGGCCTATGTGATCACCCACGAACTCGGCCACCATGTCCAGACCCTTCTTGGGACATCCCAGTACGTGAGCAGGAAGAGCCAGCAGGTGAGCGAGGCGGAGGCGAACAAGCTGTCGGTAGCCCTTGAGCTGCAGGCCGACTGCTATTCCGGCATTTGGGCCAACCGCGCCCAGTACCAGGACCTCATCCTCGAAAAAGGCGATGTGGAAGAGGCATTAGGCGCTGCAAACGCAATCGGTGACGATACGCTCCAGAAGCAGGCCCAGGGATATGTTGTGCCGGACTCGTTCACGCACGGCACATCTGCCGAGCGTGTACAGTGGTTCCGCAAAGGCCTGGACTCCGGCCAGGTTTCGGCCTGTGCAAGCAACCTGCTACCGGCTGTAACGTGAAACTGTGCGTGGGGGGTTATCCAAAGGGCAGCCTGCCCTCGGGAAACCGCCCTGCTCCCTTCTTTTTTTTTTTGGGAGAGCGAATTTTTCCTGCATGATTTCCGTTCCGCACACGGGCACAGGGACCTCTGGTTCCAGAAGGCTTCCGACGCCAAAGGGGACAAAAGGAAGGGAGACGAGAGGGAATCCTCCTGATCCCTGTCGCAGCCGGATGGGCGCGGGGTTAATCGCCTTTCAGCGCTCACCGTTTTCCGGTGAGCGACCCCAGGACGCCGCGGATGAGCGCCCTTCCCAGCTGGGTACCGAGGGAACGGGCAGCACTCTTGGCGGCAGACCCGATGATATCGCCGGAACCAGACCGGGAATCGCGTGAAGGTTGCTTTCCTGAACCCCCGGGGGCCCGCCGGGCAGGTGCCTCCGCACCTGCAGGCTGGCTTTTCTCAGCCCGCTTCTTCAGTCCTTCATACGCAGATTCCCGGTCAATGATATCCGCGTACGCTGCCCGGAGCGGGGACGTCCTGATGATCTCACCCCGTTCTTCTGATGTCAGCGGGGCAAACCTGCTGTGCGGGGGGTACATGAACGCCCGTTCCACGACCCCGGGGCTGCCCTTCTCATCGAGCATGGAGATAAGGACTTCGCCGATCTGCAGCTCGGTCATCACGGTCGCGGTGTCAAAGGCCGGATTTGGCCGCAGGGTTCCGGCTGCTCCTTTTACCTCCTTTGCGTCCTTTGGCGTAAACGCCCGGAGAGCATGGTGTACCCGGTTCCCCAGTTGCCCGAGAACTGGGTCGGGGAGGTCGAGCGGGTTCTGGGTAACAAAATAGACCCCGATCCCTTTCGACCGGATCAGCCTGACCACCTGGACGATTTTTTCTTCAAGAAGCTTCGGCATATCAGCAAAGAGCAGGTGCGCTTCATCAAAGAAGAAGACGAGTTTCGGTTTCGGGACATCACCCGCTTCAGGGAATTTTTCAAAAAGATCGGAGAGAAGCCAGAGGAGGAAGGTTGCATAGATCTTGGGGGACTGCATAAGGCGGTCAGCTGCAAGGATATTGATCATCCCCCGTCCTGCCGTATCTGTCCGGACAAAATCGAGAACATTCAATCCCGGTTCCCCGAAGAGGTGATCTCCCCCCTGCTGTTCAAGGGAGAGGAGGCTCCGCTGGATAGACCCTATGCTCGCGGGAGATATGTTCCCGTACTGGGTCTTCAGGTCTTTTGCATGATCGCCACAGTACTGGGCCATGGCTTTGAGATCCTTGAGATCCAGCAGCAGCAGGCCCTGGTCGTCCGCGATCTTGAAGAGGATGGTCAGTACGTCGGTCTGGATATCATTGAGGTCAAGGATACGGGCAAGGAGGAGCGGTCCCATCTCAGAAACGGTTGTCCTGACCGGGTGACCGGACTGCCCGTATGCATCCCAGAACGTGACGGGGTACCCTTCCGGTTGCAGGGAGGAAATGCCCAGCTGCCGCGCCCGTTCGAGGGCCCTGGGGTTGTCCCCGCCGGCCTTTGCGAGCCCGGAGAGGTCGCCCTTGATATCGGCGAGAAAGACCGGGACACCGATGGCACTGAAATTTTCTGCAAGAACGCGCAGGGTCGTGGTCTTCCCGGTCCCGGTTGCACCGGCAATCAGTCCGTGACGGTTCGCCATCGCGGGCAGGATGGAAATCACATGTTCCCCTTTGGCAACAGGAATTGGTTGAACAGTATCCGGCATGTATATCCGGTGTACTATTCCTGCCTGAACAGATATTGATTGTCCGGTCCCACACATTGGGGTACCAGGGAAAATGAGGAATACCCGATGCTTTTTGGTGTGTCACAACAGCAGGTAAGTGCCGGTGGCTGCCGTTTTTTTGGGGGGGTAGGGAACAGCCCCCCTTTTTCAGTCCGCCCGGCGTTCCGGAGACCGGGGCACCGTTTGCCGTGCCTCCCGCCCGGATCCGGTTGGAGGCTGTTTTTTGCTGCAGGTCACGGTTTGTACGGCAGGGCTCCTGCAGGAATAGTGAACGTATGCATCACGGTGCGGGAACGGACCGGGCGGGAGAGGATAAGCGGTATCGGGATTGTTCACTCGGTGCTCCTCTATCATGTACGGGATGCCCGTGCGAGAGTTCGGCCATATCCCCGTGCTACCCCCATCAATGCACGTGACAGACCATCGCAGGGTGCTGTTCCGGCCGCTTGGCCGCTCCAGAGCTACCGGATCGGTGTCGGCAGATACGACCTGCAGAACGAACCGGGTCCGGATGCCGGCATGTTCCTCCCGTACAGGGGAAAGGGGTCTCATGGATGCATTCCGGGCAGGCACCCGTGCCGGAGCAGATTTTTCGGGGACAGATAACGAATAATTTATGCAATGAAAGGCAATTCCACTGGTGGGAACCATGAGAAAAACATCTGATCTGGTGAACGAGATGCTTGCAGAAGGAAAAACGGCCTGGCTTATTGCAATCGTAGTCGGGTTTGAACAGGAGACCCGGTTCGTTTTCAGCTCGGCAAAACAGCCTCTTGTAGAACTGAACCAGCTTGTCCAGAAAGGCGGGTCTCCCATAGGGCTGCTGCGGTTTGACCGGGAAGGTTCTCAGATACAAGGGTCCTACCGCCCGTTCGGGGAATACGAGAACGAGGAATGGGCAAAAGAATACCTTGCCGGGCTTCTGGACAAGACCGGTGAGATCATAAGCGTAAGCCAGCAGCAGAGTTTCCCCCAAGCGTATTGATCAGACCGGCCGTGATACCGGGGACTGCTCCGGATCTGCCTCCACACAGGATCCGGGAAAAATTTTTGTATGTCCAAACACCTGCAACGCCGATATGGAAGATCCGGATTGGCAGAAGGCATGCCGGCAGATTCCTCCTGAACCCGACCTCCGGAAGCACCAAAACAACCGGGAGCAACCACCGGGAGCAAAAAGTACTCCGGAGCAACGGGCACGGACAAAGAGTTCGCAACCGAACCGTGAAAATCGCAGAAATGAGAGCTCCCCACCTCAGGGATCTCGCGGAGCACGGTGGGGCAGTTCCGTATTTTCCACAATGCCTGAGGGTATTGACCCATCACGGAGGCACCCCTTTTTTGGTGCGGCGGCATTCATCGCACGTGATCGAGAGCGTGAAAAATCCACATACCACCTTTGTTCAGTGCATTTTTTTTATCGTTTGCTATGCATCATGACGCTCCCGAAGGCTCTGCCCCCCGCAATGGCATTCCCGGTTGCGGTTGGGCTGTTTTTCCTGTACGCAATCGTGGAGGAATTTCCCGATGAATACCACCAGGGCATGGTAACGCGCGATTGAGCTCCCCCGGGGGCAGGGCTCGAGCAAGAGGGGCGATCATCACGGGAAAAGAGGATTTTTCAGAGTATACAACAGGGATCCTTTCCTCCCGGGCGTGGATTACCCCCGCATATCTGAAAACATTCACCCCTCAGCCAGTCGCCATTGCCGGTAAAAAGGTCCGCACCCATTCTGGGGGAATGCCGGCGGGGAACAAACATACCTTCTTGTTGTCGGGCACCATATTTATAAAAATAACGTAGTTGGTTGAATGGGTTTTCACAAAACAAACAATGAAGCAGCAGCAAATCCGAATGCGGTAAATCCTGATGGTTCTCCCGTAGCCCGTGTTCGTCTGCCCAAGAAATGGAACAATGAACAGTTCGCCCTTGCCCTGACGATGCTGGGGGCAAACCATATCCGTGTCCAGTGTATGGACGGTGTCACCCGCATGGGACGGATCAAGGGAAAGATCAAGAAACGAGCCTGGATCCGGGAGGGCGATACCGTCATCGTCACGCCATGGAGCTTCCAGGACGAGAAGTGCGATATTATCTACCGGTACCTCAAACCGCAGACAGACTGGCTGCGGAGAAACCAGTACATTTAACCGTTTTTTACCCTTTTTCTCCTGCATATGCAGGAAAAAACCCACCCGGGATCAAAACCGGAGGCGGACACCCGGTCAGGTTTCCATCACCGGACCGTACGGCTGGATGGAGAACAACGGGGTTTTTTTCGGGAGCCGGACTGATCCGGTTCTTTTTTAGGTGATGTCCGTTTTTTCTCCCTGTTTTTTTGTTCCGGACATCCCGGCACGAACCTGGATTCGCCCCCGGCCGATGAAAATGAGGAATTCCTGGTTGAAGCGTGGTCTGGTGCCACACTTTTCAGGGATACCCGGGTACCAGAAGGCTCTAATCGAAATCGAAATTCAGATCTATGGTCTTCATGCGGTCGTACACAAGTTCATTGAGATAGCCTTCTTTTGATAATAAACTGAAGGCGTTGTATAACCGTGCTTCCCGGTCCTTTTCCGTTTGTGGTGGATCCATGTTTTAACACCCCTCTGTGATATAAACATTGTATAACCCAATTGTATATATAGATTGTTAAACAATGGATAAACAATGGTAATTAAAAGAACGATCTCTTTTGATAATTACTATGGCGACAGGGAGGGAACCGTTAAACCCATTGGAAATTCTGCTCATGTCCTTGTCCCGAAATCCTGGATTGATAAGAGGGTCATGGTTATCCTTCGCGAACCCCTTACTGACAACGATTAGGTTGTCGGTAGTATCCGGTACGCAGACTCCTCGTTTCTTCACCGCCCCTGGTGTATATCCCGCAATCCTTTACAACTCCCGCACCGGCTACCACAACCGTATATTGACTCAAAGAACACCTGTGACGGTATCCAGGTGGGGTAACACCTGGGCAACAAAAAGCAGGAGGTAGAGAGAATGGTACGACGATTTCACCGATCAATCTATGACGAACTCGATGAACTAAAGAGCATCCATGGACTACCTGTACCAGCTTGCCCTTGAACCAGCTGATAATCCGCTGTTGCCTGAAGGGGAAGGCCCCGACATCCTGTGCCGGTCCGTGCACACCTTGAACGCAGAAGTCGCAGAGCACGATGATGAATTGACGGTGACGTTTGACATGATACCGGGAACCGGAGATGCAAAAATTTCCGTTGATGTACTCACGGGAAATACCCTGAGACTCACGCTCACGGTGGAAGAGGACAGGACCTACAACGATGGCGGGGACTCTCGTCGTGCGCTGAGATCGTATTCCCTTCACCAGATGATCCCTCTTCCCTGTCAGGTGACAAACCGCGGGGCTGCACTCCATCTGAAAAAAGCAGGGCCATTACAATAAAGAGACCAATAACCTTTTTTTATCGATACTTCACGAACGAATTTTGGATTCGGGCAGGCAGTATTTAGGCAGTATTTTTTACGGTGGGTACAATGACCCGGACCGGCGGATATTCCGGGCTTTGCCTTATCGCCGGCGTCACCACCCTGCACCGTTTCCTGCAGCAGGTACACGTCGTATCCCGGTTGAGCTTGTAATGGTCGCGGGGGGATTTATTGACGATACTGTTTTCGGTATTACACCGGGGACAGGTGTAACGGATGACATACCCGGACCTCGTGCCAGGGATTTCAGGATGAATGGTATGGTCTGTCATGGGAGGATGTACCTTCGTATTCTCTTTGGCCGGAGTTTTTCATTACCGAGAGATCCGGGTATCTCAGGTCGCAGGGTTCAGAAAGGAAAGGGGGGGAGATCCTTTGCCCGGCAATATCGGGCGGTTGTGAGACCAAAACCGTGTATGACTCATGTACTATTGGCGGGCAAAGCGTATAGAATGATTGGCCGAAAATCCTCATCACACCCCGGCGTTCCCCCTGCCGGCAGGAGCATGCTGTCCACCGGGTTCGCCCGTGCGATCGTTTTCATGGATCCCTTCCGTGCAGGGAGATAAACCAAATTGCTTTTTTCCGCGGGAGAAATCATCCGGACACATCTGACCCTCCAGGAGGCCAGAAAGAGACCTGAGGTAGGGTTCAGCCTGGTCCGGAGTGGGGTACTGCATTTCCCGTAACCATCCGGGGTCCGTTTCAAAACCGCAATCCGAAGAAAGGGCGGTGAATCCGGAAATTCCCCCGGGACCCGGCCCACAAACCCTGGTATCGCCTCTTGTGTACACCGTGAAATGCTGGCGTGATTTTCCTTCATTTTACCGTGATAATATATAATGTTTCCTGATGCGAGGCACCGGTGTATTGCAACCATTTATTTAATTGCCCGTGAAGAATCGAACAGGAACTCACCATTACTCCCCAGGGATGGATTAAGGTGGGGGAGGGTATCCATGAGACAGAACCTGAACATACTCATTCTTTCAATCGTAATCCTCTCATCCGTGCTGGTGTCCGGTATGGCATCAGTATTCCTTCAGATGGCCGCGGGCAGTCTTGCTGTATGCAGTCTGGCAATTGTATGCAGTCTGGCAATTGTATGCAGTCTGGCAGGGTATCCGATCGGGGAATATCATGTCCGGCATCAGAATCCCGGCCGGAGATCAGGGATGATACCATGACCAGGACCACCGCAGATGTGATACACGATCTGGATAAAACCGCAGCAGATCATGACCAGTCAGGTTTTATGACACAAACGGGGCTTGTCGTTGGTTTTGAGCACGAATGCAGAATAGTTTTTCGCGGGCAGCCCGACAGGCTTGCTACATTAAATACTATGGTCCTCGATGGCGGCATACCGTTAGGATTTATCAAAGTTACGAGGATGGGAAAAGACGTTGAATTTTTATCAAAACCCCTTATCGAATTTCAGAATAATCCGGAGACCCAAAAAATTTTAACGGCTCTCTGCAACGGACTGGGGAAGACGCTTGCTTTTGACAACAGGCATACGTAAACCCTTTATTATCGAAAGGAATATTTTTTTTAAAACAGGATTCACGCCAAAGTGGGGGTTTGTCCGGCCTCCCTGCAGGGAACGGGGGGAGGGGGGGGCGATCTGCACGCACGATAAAACCTGGTGCAACGCACCGGTGCTTTGCATTTTTTTATATTTGATTGGGTTCGCATCATTGTATACACGAAAGGGGTGTGCCGTGAGCAAAACAAAATGCACAATGTGTGGACACGATGCAATACCCCTGTATGGGAGGATAAAGGTTGACCGGGGGGATAAGAACGTTTTTCAGTTCGTTCGCGCCGGTACCTGGTGTCCCAACCGCGATTGTGGTTCAATTTATACCGATTTTGGGATTTATACCAAAGATCCAACAAACCTGGTAATCCCGGTGCTCAAGGAATTACTCAACAAAAACAAGAAGGATAAAGAAGAACCAGCTCTTTAGAACCTTTTTTTTTCTGACGTGACGCTCCCCACATGCGCCCAGGGAAATCCTCCCGGGGCTGCCGGCCCATGCTGATATCCTCCTATTCCATGGCGGACGTACACCTTTGTATGGAAAGGGGTGCCACACTGTTCATGAACAAACGGCGGTTCCGGGCTGATGACCCGGAGCGGAAAAGATGGCAGGACCCGGAAAAGATCTTTTCAGCAATCGGGCTCTCTGCCGGTATGACCTTCGTGGATATCGGTTGCGGCGAGGGCTATTTCACCATTCCTGCCGCACAGAGGGTCGGGCCGGGCGGGAAGGTATTCGCGGCTGACATCAACCCTGATGCGGTTGCAGCTCTCTGGAAAGATGCAGCAGACAAAGGCCTGAAAAACGTGTCCGCTGAGGTGAAGGCTGCCGAAGAGACAATCGCCTGCGAAGGGTGTGCGGATATTGTATTCTACGGGATCGATCTCCACGATTTTGCTGATCCGAAAAAAGTCATACGGAATGCCCGCCGGATGCTCAAACCCTCCGGGAGACTGATAGATCTTGACTGGAAGGATGAACCTATGGACTTCGGACCACCGGCTGAAAAACGGTTCTCCGTGCACAAGGCGAAGCAGATGATTGCAGATGAGGGGTTCAGGATCCTCTCCGTACAGGAAGCAGGGCTCTACCACTATCTTATCAGTGCCGGCTGTTGAAGGCCGGCGCACGGGCGCATCCTTTTTTTGGGGGAGCGTGGTACGTTTTGCCCATCAGGGTAAGAAGTGAGAAGGTGGCGGCTTCGTTGATACGGTACCCCATTTTTTTTTGAGAACCGGAGTTCAGTACCGCTCAAAGTAGCAGTCTCCCGAGACCTGTTTTTCTCCGGGTTTCAGGGCGAGAACAAAACTGCTCGCATGATCGCAGCAGACATATTCTGAACCGCAGCCGAATCCCTGGTATCCTATCGCATCCTTGCCACAGTGCTCGCATTTCATCTTTTCGGGCATGGTATTCTGACGTTTTCTTCTTTTTACACAAATCAGTTCCGGTACTGCGCCGGGCGCCGGCTGCAACCCGCCCCTACGTCCGCACAGAATATCCCGCTGCATTCAGCATGCGGATAACCTGCCTGTCCCAGAGGGCATCATCGGGCTCAGCAAGATGGTTGATATGCGCTTCAAAAAGCCGGGTCAGGGCCTCGTCCTCCGATGCCAGGTGGCGCTGGCACATGATCCTCCCTGCCCGTTTTCCTTCGGAATCGAGGATCAGCAGACGCCAGCAGCCATAGTCACGGCAGATCTCCGGGCGGGTCAGGTGAACCGTGCAGTAGCCTTTACGGGATCCCTGATCATACCGGAAAAACGGGCAGGCTTCAGGACGTTTTTGAAAAATGCTCCTGTCACAAAAGAGGGCGATCTTGTCCGGATCAACGGTCACCACGGTTTTTTCACCCGTATACTGGTTGTTTACCAGGAACCGGTACTCCCCGTAGTCCTCCTGGATGATATGGACCTGCCCGAGATAGCTGCAGCATTCCCCGCACTGGCTGCATTCAAACGGCATTCATTTCACCTGCCTGTTGCGAGGGGGCTCTGCTGTTTTTGTGGTACCAGGACGGGGTCCCGCAATCCGTCAGCTGAAAAGGAGAGAGGGGTAGTCCTGAACTCCTGCCGGACCGGTATTCCTGCGAAAAAATGGATGTTTTCTCCATAAGAATTATCCTTCGATTGTCAGGAACCGCAACTCCGCGATCATGAGACCGATCCCAGCAGTCCCCCGATCTGCTGAATTCCTTCAGAGACGCTGATATCAGTCCCGGGGATCATTTTTACCGGGATGAGGTCTTCAAACTCATCAACCGAAAACTCCCGGGTCTGCTCAAAGGGCTTCTCAAACGTCGTAAGTTTGAGATCAATCAACGCCGAGCCGTTGACCCTTATCAGGAGCTTCCCCTTCTGGATGAGCGATCCCACACCCTGCGCTGCGGGAAGCGTCCCGATCCTGACCGGGATCGTGACGGAGGTAGTACCGTTCTCTTTCACCGGGATATCGGACTGTTCGCCATGACCGAGGTACTGCGGGGTATCCTCAACATACCAGACATCGAACGCCACCTTCTTGAGATCGGCCCCGACCGGATTGGGATTGGAGATATTCACGGTAGTATTTACCGTCATTGCCTGCAGCGAGAGCTCTGACAGGGCAATATCCGTGACCGTGACAACGGGATCCTTGAACGCCGGCTGGGCACATCCGGCAGTGTATACAACAACGACCAGGAGAGCGACGAGACCAAAAAGAGTGCGGGACATCATACTCAATTCATGTAGATTGTACGAGGCCAAGAGAATGACGGTTCAGCACCAAAAAAACCGGACACCCTTCAATCCCGGTGGTGCCGGGTTATGACAGGTCGCGGAGCCGCTTACCAAGCCACGGGAGAAAGTCGTTCTTTCGCGACATGACCCCCTCGAAACGGGAAGGGAAGCCGTTGCCGAACAGGGATTGGAGCAGCGGCTCGTCTGCGGCACCGTACACTTCGCTCGCGTTGTCCATGACACTGGTGAAGAGGGCAATAACGATATCCGCCTTTGTGCCGGAGCGCACGACAGCCAGTTGGGCGAGAATCGATGCAGACCGTTCGCGGTTCCAGGAAAAGGAGGGGACCAGCACCTGCGATATGAGAACCTTGTGGTCCGAGAGTTCGAACTCCTTGGTGTCCCGGGTAAGGAGGTCTGCGAGCGGGATCCCGGACAGGTCCATGCCGTGCTCGAGCAGGGCAGTGCCGAGCTCGTCCGGTTCCACACCGGCAACGGGCGCAAGGAACTCTGCAGCCATCCGGTCGGAGGTGGTCGACGTCGACATACGGAAGAGAAGGGTGTCGGAGAGGATGCCGGAGAGGAGCGCCCCGGCAACGCCCCGGGACGGGACGAGGCCGGACTCCATGAATTTCATCGCTATGATGGTGGAGGTCGCACCGACCGGGTCGTTGTGGAATTTTACGGGCGTTAAGGTGGTGATGGGGCTCAGGCGGTGGTGGTCGATGATCTCCACGATCTCCGCCTCGCCAATCCCGTCAACAGCCTGCGAAGCCTCATTGTGGTCGAGCAGGATCACCCGCCGGTGCGCATCGTCAAGCAGGGTTGTCCGGGTGAGGACACCGGCAAGTGTCCCGTCCGGCCCTACCACGCAGGCAGCCCGGAATTTCGAACCGGAGACCACCTGCCGGGCATGGGTAACCGTGGCCGTAAGGGAAAGCACGGGAATGTCCTGCTCCATAACCTCGCGGGCAGGGAGCGAGAGGTTGATCATCTTCCCGACACCAAACGCGTCGAGCGGGGTTGTGAGGACCGAGACGCCCTTCTTTTTCGCTGCTGCTGCAACCCGTTCCCCTGCCGGTGCATCCTCTGCTATGATCAGGCAGGCGATCCCGGCCGAGATGAACGCGAGCTGGGCGTCTTCGTTGTCGCCGACAACCGCGATGTCCTGTGCGGTCATCTTTGCAAGCGTCACCTGAAGGGAGTCGACAGCGATATAGACCCGCCCTTCAAGGACAGCGTTGGCCAGGACGGCGATTTCGGCATTCAGGATCCGGGCAAGGGTTTCAACAGGAACCGGGGTCACGGCAAGCTCAGCGAGGTGAATATTCCTCAGATACGCCGCAGCGAGAGCATGCTCTCCCACCATGCCCAGCGGTTTTCCGACCGGGTCGGTAATGACGACATTCCGTATTCCTTCTTTGACCATCAGGGTCGCCACGTCAACCGTCGGCACTTCAGCAGGAAGCGAGAAGACCGGCTTGAAGATGATATCAGAGAGCCGGGGCCTGACCGAGGGTATGAACGCCGGGCTTTGGAGCCCGAACCGTTCCAACATGTACCGGGTTTCAGGATTCAGCTCACCGCAGCGGGCCGGGACGTACCTGCCCGGCCCGGCGTGGTTCAAAAACTCCGCGTACCCGATGACACTTGCTATGCTGTCCGTGTCGGGTTTCTGGTGTCCGAATAGGTAGATCGGGTTCATGGGGGGATTCCTCTAAAAAATTTCCGGCTCGTGTGGGAATATCATTGTTTTTTTTGTACATAAGGCAGAGCATGAAAACGGGAGCCGGCAGGGACAGCCGTCCGTGCGGGGGATGCCGGGGACTGCTCCCGGGGGCCGGTGCCGCACTTCAGAGCCTGAACACCGGGGGGTTATCAAACAGTTTCTGGTACAGCGAGCTGAAGAGAGCGATATATTCCCCTGCTGCCGTTGTGGAAACATAGCGGTTCTTCTCCCCGTCCAGCACGACGGAGAGATACGCCTTTGCGGTCAGGAATTCAAGGTATTCCTGCCCGGTCTTCGAGTTCAGGTCGCACCGGTTGATGATGGCTGTAAACGAGCGGGGCGTTTTGCAGTAGACGAGGATCTCCCAGTAGATCTCGTACACCGTGCGCCTTCCGCTCATGGCTCATCCAGCCCCAGGGTTTTTTTCAGGGAACACTCTGATGCATCGATCTCGTGGAGGCGCCGGTCCCATACTTTTGCGAATTTCGAGAAATAATAAGACGAGAGAAGGCTCACACCAGCGATGCCGAGTGTCAGGAGCATTGCGGGAATGACCATGAGGTTATTCACGGTAAAGGTGATTCCGTCCGATAGCATGGATATGGCTTCAAGGCTGGTTCCGATCCCGAGGCCAAAGAAGCAGATGCCGCCGAACGTGCAGCCACGGATCATCGTGCCGATGGTCGTGCGGTTGTCCCGGTACAGAGCAAGCATCTGCACGATCAGGCAGGTGATCCGGTTGTCTGGTATGGCTGATCCTTCCGCCACGAGTTTGCTCTGGAGATCATCAACACCATCAAAGATCCTGACCGTTGAGAGGAGCCAGCTGAACCCGAGCCCGAAGCAGACCAGGGCAATTGCCCCGATGAGCATCCGGAGGCCGGGGTTAGCCAGCAGCCCGGGGGTCTGCCCGAGAATCGCGAAGATCACGTAACTGATCCCGAATGCCATTGCAAGGGCCGAAAAGACAAGGTTCAGGATACAGACGAGGTAGAATTGCCGGATCTCGGTCCTGAACTGGATGAGTGCCTGGTTTTGCAGAGTATTCACCGGATTATGAGTATTTTGGCGTTCTGCAATTAAAGAGCATGAACCTATGGTACGTATCTTTCTTTTTCAGACAGGATTTTTATCCATGGAATTCCGAAAAGCCACACGTACTTATTTTTCCCGGGTACCAATACTAACCACAGGTGAACGGATGTCAAAACGGGCAGTCGACATGACCTTCCAGGCAATCTATACGCTTACCGATCTCCGGATTTTACTCCGGGAAAGCGCACCCTCCCACGAGTTTGATACTGACCAGAAAGCACAGGTACAGCGGCTCCTTGAGAACCTCGAGCGGCAGGTAGGGTCCCTGAAGCAGGAGATGCTGAAATGAGGTGCGGGAACGGGATCGAGGCCCGCCAGGTGGATGAGCTCTTCATCAACATCGACCCGATCCAGGCAGGGGGACGGCTCACGGCTGACGCGATGAAAGCCGTTATCGCGTACGGGGACGGGTACTCCGTCTGCGACAACTGCCGGAAGCCCAACCGGCTCGATTATATTGCAAAGCCCCCCATAGCAGAGTTCCACAAGGATGTGGCAGCGTGGCTGAACATGGACGCGGTCCGGACCGTTCCCGGTGCCCGGCGCGGGTTCCAGGCGGTTGCCCACACCTATGTCAGAAAAGGGGACCCGGTCCTCCTGACATCCCTCTCGCACTACACGGAGTTCCTCGCGGTGGAGGAGGCCGGGGGGGTTGCCCGCGAGATACCGGCAAACGACCAAAAACTCGTAACGCCCGATGCTGCAGCCGCGAAGATCGAGGCGGTAAAAAAAGAGTCTGGCAGGGTGCCCGTCCTTGCCTTTATCGACCATGTCGATTACCAGTATGGCAATATCCACGATGTTGCCGGGATAGCCCGGGTAGCACACCAGTACGATATCCCGGTTGTTTATAACGGCGCATACACGGTCGGTGTCCTTCCTGTTGACGGGAAAGCGCTGGGTGTTGATTTCGTCGTCGGTTCCGGCCACAAGAGCATGGCAGCGCCGGCACCCTCCGGTATCCTCGCGGCAACGGCCGAACGCGAAAGAGAGGTCTTTCGCACCACAACCATTGTCGGGGATGTGACGAACCGGACGTTCGGGATCAAGGAGCCGGAGATGATGGGCTGCACGCTGATGGGGGCAACGCTGGTCGGCATGATGGCATCGTTCCCGCACGTGAAGGAGCGGACCCGGCATTTTGAGCGCGAACTCCAGAACCACCAGATCGTGATGGAGGCACTCCTCTCGATCGAAGGGACGAAGTGCCTCTCGGAGTACCCGCGGAAGCACACGATGACCCGGGTCGACACCACGGGCTCCTTTGACCGGGTTGCCGAATCGCATAAGAAAAAGGGGTACTATCTCCAGAGTGCGCTCGCGGAAAAGGGTATCACGGGCGTTATCCCGGGTGCCACGAAAGTCTGGAAGTTCAACACGTACGGCACGACCCGGAAGCAGGCAGAGCACCTTGCCGGGTCATTTGTTGAGATTGCGCGGGAGAACGGGCTTATGGTCCGGGCATGATTTTTTTTAGGGTCCAAGAGAAAAAGACGGTCTGGAGAGAACCGTTCTCTCACGAGAGAAAACCTTCCGAGATCTCGATATAAAAAGAGGGGCGGTTCTTTTCAGCCGGCACGGTGCAGCGAAGCACGGCTCCCCGATCGTGCGTGACGGTGAAGTCTCCGGACTCGATCATCTCATTCATCAGCCTGATAATGGTCTTCTCCCGTATCATTCGTTCTCCCGTGTACACCTCCTCATGAATTTCCATCCTTTGAAAGCGTGTACGCTCAGGCCCAAAGTCAGGGATTCCGTCCGGGCAGAGACCGTCGATACCTGCGAGGTCGTGGAAAGTTCCGGGTTCCTTCATCACGGGAATTCCTCATACCTTGGTGTATCCTCTACTTTGAATTAATAGTATATAAATTTGCTTAGTATAAGGACAGGAAGAACAGGTTTATTTTATCGCAATTAAGAGGCATTAAATCGGTTTAATCGTCTTGAACCCCCAGACAGGAACCTGGTGCCCCTATTCCATCAGAGAGTGTGTTTTTCAGGGGGGCTTGTACCATGCGTATCCGGTGCGACATGGCCGGGGGGGACGGGAGAGGTTTTTTGCCCGGTGAAAAATACCTCCCGGACTCCTGCCCGTATACCCCCGGGCAGATGGCCGGCAGGTCCGTATGGCCGCACCCGCAGGCGGGGGTCCGGCAACGATCAGGAAAGAACACGAACATCTCTTTCTGCACTGAGGGTGCTCCCCGCCAGCGTGCACCTTCCAACGGCAACAAACGGCAGGTGTATGATACGGCTGAATCCCGTCGTTACCCCCCGTGATGAGATCGTAATGTCCTGTGCGGACGGTGCAGGACGGGAAAAAGCTCGGGTGCCCGACAGGACCCGTCCTGGTGTTCTCCGGTTGCAGGGAACTTCCGGTATCGCGGTTCGGACGTGAGCGGGATCGCGGGTTTGTAAGAACGGGATGTTACGGGTCCTGAACAAAGAGGGTCTCTTCAACGATTTTCCCGTCAAGGGCTGTGACAAAACGCCGGTGGGTAACAGCATGTTGTACAAGGGTATCAATGCCCATCTTCAGCTCGCAGGCCCGGACTTCATCCAGTGCCGCAGCGGTTGACGGCATCTTCGGCACGGCACGGCAGGCAAGGTCTCCCGGTTTTGCATCAAAGGTCCCGATCCTGCGGGCGATGGTGATCGTCTCTTCCTTGTCATACGTGATAAGCGGGCGGAGAACCGGCACCGTCACCGCGTCGGCTATTACCCCAAGGTTCGCGAGCGTCTGGGATGCCACCTGGCCGAGGTTCTCACCGGTGACGAGTGCAAGGCAGCCCTCCGGGGACAGCAGCTGAGCGGCAACCCGGAACATGAACCGCTTACAGATCACACACCGGTACCGTGGGGGGATCTTCAGCTGGCTCATCCGGTCAAAGAGGGGTTCACTATGTGCAATTACCAGGGGGAGCGGGGCGCCGGCACACCAGAGCGAGAGTTTCCGGTGGTTGTCGATTGCCGCAGCAGTGACATCACTGCCCGCCCAGCGGCCCGCGTCAAGATAGAGATGGGTGATCTCACAGCCCCGTTTCATGGCAAGGTACGATGCAACGGGAGAATCGATACCGCTTGAGAGCAGGACAAGGACCCGTCCCTGGGTTCCCCAGGGAAGCCCCCCGGGGCCCGGGATCCGCCGGTCATAGACAAGTCCCCCGAAGTCCCTGATTTCGATAAAGAGCTCGTACTCCGGGTCATCGAGATCGACCCGGAGCCCCGGGATGTGGTCATAGATACAGGACCCGATCTCCATGCCGATCTCCTGGCTGGTGAGACCCGACTTCTGCTGGCGCTTTGCGCGGACAGCAAAACGCATGCCGGCGGAGAGGTTGGGGGATGCAAGCGCAAGGGCAGTTCGGCTCAGGTCCGCTATGCTGGTTGATGTGCGGTGGCAGATGCTGACATCCACGATCCCGAAGATCCGCGAGACGATGACGGTGATCCGGTCCGGGTCATCGCCATAGATCAGGATCCTCCCCCGCGGGGTCTCGTACCGGCAGGTGATACCGGCAGTGCCGAGCGCTTTTTTGATATTGCGCAGGAGTATCCCGATAAAATAGTGTTTCACCGGCTCGCTTTTTAAGAAGAGCTCCCCGTACCGCACCATGACGAGTGTTTCCTCCCTGGGCTCATCTCTTCCGGCTGCCATTGTCCTGGATCTATTGCCGTTCAAGGGTGATAACCGTTCGCGGAGCTTCCGGAATCCGGCACAACCGGAGGGATCCGGACGCGGAGGATCGGCCGGTACTCCCCATCCCGCTTGAGCGCCGGGGCCGGCTGCTGGCCCGGGGTGTTCCTGCATCCGCAGGAAGACTTCCCGGCCCTGCAGCAGAACCGCCTGCACGTTCTCCCGGCTGTTCCCTTCCGGAAACGATGATAACGAGCACGAGTATGACCGGTTGCTTGTGCCCCGGTTTATCACTCCATGCCGGGAAGATTGTCCTTTCCATGGACACATCAGGGTATTTTCTGGTATAATCTGCCGGTCCGCTGCATCCAAAACCAGGTAATTCCCTCCGGTGAACACCCGGAAAGCGTTATGGGGCCAATGAAAGGGAAATCCTTTAATCACGGGAGGGAATACTGTACTGAAATGGCGAAGAAGGCAGCAAAAAAAGGTGAAGAAGAACCGCTCAAGTTGTTTTATATTTTTTACAACCAGGAACGCTGGGACAACTGGCTGAAAACCCTTTCCGAAGCAAGCTTCGAAGCAGACCCGAAAAGTGACGAATTACCGGAAGGATTCCGTATCCTTGACGGGTTCTCCGTGGATGTCACCCTCGAAGTCCTCAAGATCATCAGACTCTTTCAGAACAAGCGGTTCTCAGCAGATGAGGCGCTTGACAAACTGGCGGCAGTTGAAGCCATCGTTATGTCCACACCCGAGAAGGGGGACCTTGAGGAACTGGTCGGGATCCTGCAGCTGCCCAAGCTGGTGCTCTTTGCCGGCTGCCGGAAGTACCTGTCCGGCGAGTTTGACAAGGACATCAAGACACTCGTCAAGAAAGGCAGGGAACAGATCGACAAGGACATGGAACTCGCCCTGGAGACAGCGTCCAGTATTGCCGCTGCGGTTATAGACGGGGCAGCCTGTTGCGGGAAATATGTCAAGGACGATCTCGAGAACCCGACCCTCTTCGACGAATGGCTCATTGAATGCGAGCGGATCAGTGACTCGATGGCCTCCCTGAAAAACTTCGATGAAAGCACCGGAGACGACGATTGATTGCTGACCGGGCACGTTTCCGTCACGCAAAAAAATTAGAAAGGCTTGCCGGTTACCGCCTTCCCGAGATGGCGTTTTCCGGCACCGTGCTCGAGGCGCTCTGCTCCCGGGTTGACTATGATTCCCTTGACTATGCGGTCCGGGAACAGATCCTTGCTTTTTTCAATGAATTCCTCCGGTGTGACTGCCGGGACTCCCCCCTCTGCGGCTGCCCCGAGAAAAAGTTTGCGAAAAAAGTGCTCGAGCTCCGGATGAACGGGCTTGACCACCGGCAGGTGGCGGGATACCTGCTTGATGAGTACGGGATTGAAGTCTTCCCGGCAGATATCCTGTCTTTTCTTGAAGAATCAGTGCATGTCCTCGAAGCCATATCC
>CAZCZK010000003.1:0-51035 GCA_964503195.1 uncultured Methanoregula sp. | reverse complement strand
TCTGTCTCGAAGGGGAAGGCGGGTTCTTCAGCCTGAAAAAGACGCTCTGGTACTCCAAAGGGGTCCTGCTCGACATGGTGAAGTCAGCACTGAGCGTCCACTGGCTGATCAGGAAACATCGCTTTGACTGCGTAGTCTGCGATACCATGTACGGGGGTGTGCTTGCCGGTCGATACAACCGGGTTCCGGTCATTTTCGTGACCAACCAGAACCATTTCAATGGTGTCGGCGGGACGATAAACCCGGTCTGGCGCATCCTCAACGTCCTGATCCGCGGATATATCCGGCTTGCTGACCTCATCCTCGTACCGGATTATCCCGCCCCCGATACGGTGAGCGAGTACAACCTCGTTGTGCCAGAAGGAGATGAGGCAAAATATGTGTTCTGCGGGCCTTTTTATATCTTTGACCCTGCGCGGTACGTCTATGAATGTACCACCGTGTTTGCCAGTTTCGGGGGAGAGCCCTATAAGCTCCCGATGTACCAGACCCTCCGGGAGATTGCCGATAAAAGAAAGGACCTGTTTTTCGATGTCTTCTATACCGGCGCAGAACTTCCCGCATCTTCGGAAAATTTCGCATCCCATGGGTATGTCCCGGACCTCTACGAGCACCTTGCCCGGGCACGGATCGCGATTGTCCACGGAGGTCTCACCACCCTGCACGAGGCGTTGCTCTTTGAGAAACCCGTGCTCATCATCATGGACACGTGTCATCCCGAGCAACAGAACAATGCAAAAAAGATCGTGGATATGGGAGCCGGTATTGCGGTGGACGGGAGGACCATAACGCAGGATGTGCTCGAGAAGAAGATTGATGAGGTTATGACGGTGTGTCCCCGTCCGTTCCGGCAGACGCATCATAGGATAAACGGCAGGCAGAACGCAATGGACCTCATCACTGCAACCGTCAACCGGAGGAAATCCTGATATCCGTCCGGCAACCAATGCATCAGCAGGAGGATTCGCAATTGCCCGGTAGCAAGGAAATAATTTCGGTCACGGTCGAAAACGAGCTCCATACCTGTCCAGCATGCGGGTATGAGCGGGGGTTCCATACCTCGTTCCTTGGTCCCGGCAAAAACCGGGACATCGTTCCCGCTGCTCCCCGGGAGGTCTTTTTTGTGATCCTTATCTGTCCTGAATGCGGTGCACGGTATAACGTGGGATGGCAGGTCATGCTGCATGCGTCCGACAGCCGGTCTGGGAGTGCGCTGGTCCGGGCCTCCACGTGTGTTCCCCACGGTAATCCTGCCGCCTGCCTGCCGGCACCCCCCCACCATGATGAGCACCCGCCCGAATAATTTCCCCTCCCCCCCTCCCGTGATGGTGATCCACGGCCCCGAAGTCTTTGACCACGGGGATGCCGCGTGGCTGCTGGAACGCCTCTCACCCGCTCGCACTGTCGTTGCCGGTGTGATGGCACGGACAGCAGCGGAAGAGTCGGGGCTTCAGGTAGCGTTTGATAGCCGCCCTCCCAGCAGGGTTATCAGCGATCTACCGGGACCGGTATTCCTGGCAAACCGCGGCAAGACGCCGTTCTCGGGACGGGTATTTGGTGAGATTGTCGCGTCCCGTCTTGGCAGCCGCGGACTCGTACAGGTGGAGTGTTCCGATGCCCGGGTCTGCTGCTGGAACGGCGGTGACCGGGATCTTGCTGCCAACCTCGCCCGCCTGACCGGGTATGCCCTTGATGAGCAGACCTCCGGCGCACAACTCCCCTCCCATACCCGGCAGATCCGGGGTTGTATTCCGGGGGAACCGGTCTATGTGAACGGGATCGTTATCGGGAGGGCAACCGCGGAGGTTGTCGTGCTCAGGAGCGGACCGGGAACGGTTGAGCCGGTCAGTGGCCTGGAACCAAAACCGCACGGGATCGAGAAGCTCCTGCGCAGCTGCCCCCCGGACATCAGCACTGCCTGGTGCAAGAGCGGCGCCATCCGCTCGTCCAGTGCAAGGCCCGGGTCCCGTGCGGGACGGTACGGCCGGGTCGCGGTCATCGACCACTGCGGCCACGAGATCTATCACCGGCTTTTTGAAGACTGCTGCGGTGTGCTGGCTGTCGGGGATGATACGACAACCGTCTGCGGGCACATCTGTATGCACCGCGGCATCCCGGTCCTCGGGATCACGGACAATGATTGCGATACCATCCTTCCGTCGGCATTTACCTGTGGATCCCTCGTCCTCGACACGCGACCGGAGCGGGACGATGATGTGGGGGCAGAAATTGCAGCACATGTCCCGGAATGGCCGGTCTGCTGGGATACCTGGGTGCAGGAAATGTTCGTCCGGTACGCCAGCCGGGTCAGGGTGGTCCTTGACCTGCGGGAGCCCCCGCCGTGATGCAGTGCGCCCAGTGCAAGGGAAAAGGGTTGTGCGGCCTTCCCCGCTGTCCCATCGTGAGCCGCTTTCAGGCTCAGGTAACAAGCAGGCCCTCGAGCAGCTACCAGGGAAGCTCTCCATCGGTCTTCATCGGGAGTTTCGGGTACCCCGATGTGCGGGGGGGTCCCCTTCTCATCAATGATACGGATAATCCTCCGGACTGGATCCGGGACAATCTCGGGATGGAAGATATTGTGGGCATCCGCTCCCGCACCATCCGCGGGAATTCCTCCATTCCCCGGCTAGCCGGCAGCCTGCAGGAGATCGCCCTCTCATCAGTGCCGGTCGATGTGGACGTGACCTTTGAAAAGCCGGTCGAGTTCTCGCTCAATTTTGACGGTACTGTGGCACCGGTCGGATTTTCCGGGACCCTGAAACGGATGGACATCGTCGGGAGTGCGAAAGTCGGCCGGGCGGTTGACCGGATCACCTCGGATACGGATATCGTGGCAACCGACGCGGTCATCTCCTTAAAAAGCGATGGCGTTGATGTCTACCAGATCGCAAAACTCATGACCTCAGGGCTGCTCGGGAAACGGCGGAAGTTTGTTCCCACCCGCTGGGCGATCACGGCCGTTGATGACACCCTCTCAAAAGGACTGAAAAAAGAGGTCGCCCGGTTTTCCCCTCTCGGGGAGATCCTGGTCTTTTCCGGTGAAATCTACGGCAACCGGATCGTGGCACTCCTCCTCCCGGGCAACTGGAAGTACGAGATGATAGAGGTCTGGCAAAAGCACTCGCTCTGGGCCGGGGATGATGAAGTAATCGTGCAGGACCGTGAGGGAATGACCAAGAACAGCTACTCCCCGATCTCCGGTGCCTATTACTCTGCCCGTCTCGCGGTCCTGGAATATCTCATGAGTATCCGGCGATCGGCCCGTGTCGTTGTCATCCGCAGTATTTCGGGTGACTACTGGGCACCGCTCGGGACCTGGGTGATCCGCGAGGCCGCACGGAAGGCGATGAGTTCGGAGCCGGTCTCCTGTGCATCGCTTGATACAGCCGTCGCTCAGGCTGTTCTCCTTACCGGGTCCGGTACCTGGGTGCCGCACAGCACGCTCATACCCGAGCTCCGCACACAGCGGACACTTTTTCAGTTCTGATGGGCCCCACGTCATTTCTTTGCAAATAGTATGGCCCTCGTTTCTGCTGTTGGCGATGAGTATTCCGTTCCCGACTGAAAGGATTTTCCATCCTGAATGAGGGTAATATTCTCGTTGCCATGGGTGTTGGGTTCATCTGAGATACTCGAGACCATCTCGTAGGTTTTATTCCCAAGATATGTCCAGCTGCCCTTATTCCGTGTGTTATCACCGTTCCCCATCATATCGTAATTGAAGGTGAACGTCCCATCCGGATTGAACTCATACCAGATGTTTGCCCCATTCCCCCGTCCGGTCTGGTACCAGGAGCCGACAATCGCGTTGTAATTGGTACTCCATTCTGTTCCTGTCTCGTTTGATATCTGTTTCAGATGACCGGCAGCCAGCCAGCCGTTATGGGTTCTTCCATCTTTTGTCCTGGTAGTGACGAGGTACCATCCCCCGCCTTCCTGCTGGAAACCCCAAATCGTGACCGATGTATTCTGACATGCAGGGATATCACCGACTATTGCACGGTTTTCAACAGCGTGCGGGTTTTCCGGAGTATTCCATAAGACCTCATCAGTTTTCTGCCAGTAATCCGCTCGTTCCGGATCGGTGATACAGAGGTTCAGGTATCCTTTTCCGATTGGCTTTTCTGCGGTTTCTGCCGGGTGCGTACACCCTGTCACGAGGATTATTGACGCTATCAGGAAAAAGAATAATATTTTTCTCATTATTTTATTGATACACGGTTAAAAAGAATAAATCATGTGATCGTTCCTTAATTCAGGAAGACGGTGTTTTTCAGCTCTGATAGGCTTGTGCTGAATTTGCCTGCTGCCTGTACCGTTCCCGGATACTCTCCAGGGTCTCGATATCCGAAATGGCCTTATCGTCCCGGATGCGGATGAACCGCGGGAAGCGGAGGGCAAATCCTCCCCCATAGTTCTGGCTTGCCTGCAGCTCGGCATACCCCACCTCGAATACGAGCGAGGGCTCGAACGTCACCTCTTTACCGGATGTTTTTAGAATGCTGTCTTTGAGAAGATCGTAGACCTCCGCGAGCTGCTCGTCCGAGAACCCGGTTGCCACGCGGCTTAAGGGCACGAGCTTCCCTGATTCCTGGCAGGCGACAAGAAACGAGCCGAAGACATGGGCACGTTTTCCCTCTCCCCACTCGGCGCCGATCACCGCAAGGTCGAGGGTGTCCACCTCCGGCTTGATCTTGATCCAGTTCTTCCCCCGCTGGCCCGGGGAGTAAGGGGAGGACAGGACCTTGATCATGATCCCTTCGTGGCCGGCGGCAAGGGCATCTTCGTACGTCTTTTTGATAACAGCCGGGTCATCGCTTGTCACCTGCGGGGCGAGATACTGTTTCACGACAGCCTCGAGTTTTTTCCGCCGCTCCTCAAGCGGGAGATCGATGAGGGTCTCCCCGTCGAGGTACAGGATATCGAAAACATGGGGCACCATCTCGATTGCTTCCTGTGCACCGGCGATGTCATGCCGGCGCCGGAAACGGCGGAGCACGGACTGGAACGGCATCGGTTTCCCCTCCTTGATGGCGATCACCTCCCCGTCAAGGATCACGTCGTGTTCGGTAGCCCCGAGCAGCTGGGCTATCACGTCCGGCAGGGCAGCACTCACGTCCTCGAGCCTGCGGGAGTACATGCGGGCCCAGTTCCCTTTCTTGTGGAACTGGAACCGGGAGCCGTCATACTTGAACTCTGCGGCGACCTGGCCGTGTTCTTTGATCATTTCCGCAATACTCCCCTGCTGGGCGAGCATCATCCGGACCGGGTGGAACGGGGTGATATGGACATTGTGGAGAGCCTCGGGCCCGACTTTTGCGAGCCGGGCCACCTCTCCCATGTCGTTGAGGGCCTGCATCGCGTGTTCCACAAGCGCTGCCTCAACGCCGAATGCCCGGGCGATCGCCTCCCGGACACTACCCTCCCCGACCCCGATGCGCAGCTCCTCGAGCATGATCCGGGCAAGGTACCGTCCTTCGAGCGGGTGGGCGTTTCCGAGCAGCCTTCGGACTGCGAGGAGTTTCTCCCGCTGGGACTTTTTGCCCTCCAGTTCCGCGATGCTGATGAGAGAAGAATAGACATGGACAAGGTCGAGATCCTCGTGAAAGAAGGTTGTCTGGGACTTTACGGCAAGGAGCTCCTCGACTGCCTGTCCGGCATCACCGGTTTTATTGATCTTCTCGACCACCTTCTCCTTTGGAATACCGGCGACCGCACCGGTTGCCTCGTACAGGAGATTGGGGCCGATCCCCAGTTTCCTCGAACTCCAGTCAGCAAAGATCCTCCCCATGACAAAGCGGACAAAGACCGGCAGCTCCTCGTCAGAGAGGCCGGGCAGCTCTTTTTTGATGATATCGATCATATCGAGCCGGCCTGCCGTTCCCTCAAGGCGTTCGCAGACCCGGGAGAAGTCCATAAAGAGCATAGCGGTTCTTGCCGGTGATCTTTCTTGGGAGGGTGGATTAACGTTTTGTTTTTACCGAGAATCAGCAAATTTGAGTGGAGATTGACGATGGTTACCTTGAGAGCTGGGTGTTGCTGGGGGCGAAATCCCCCCCCCTTTTGTGATGAAAACTGCCTTCCCCCCGGGCTCCACCGCGAAGGATCAGGAACCTGTCATAGGTTGCGTAAAGCTCATCTGCCCCCCGTGCCCTGGAGAGGATCTAAGGCAGGGAACCCTCGAATTTATCTCAATGAAAGATACTGCCCCGCTAAGGTTTTCCTCCGATCGCTAACCCTACAACAGCATCCGCTGCGGGCAGTCCTGCCTCGTCCCGCACTGTGTGGCAACGGTGACCAGTTCCATCTGATAGAAGAGCCCGAGCCCGTCACGGGCGCTCCCGATCGCCTTCTGCGGGGTGTTGTTCATCTCGCTTAAGTGAGCAAGGATCACCAGTGGCACATCCTTCCCAAAGTCCCGCAGGCACGCCGCCGCCGCCGGGTTCGAGAGGTGTCCCCGTTTCGACCGGATCCTGCGCTTGAGCGACTCGGGATACGGGCCGTTCTGGAGCATCTCGGGGCAGTGGTTGCTCTCCAGCACGATCCCGTCGCAATACCGGAGCAGCTCGTGCATGTGCGGGGTGACAATCCCCGTGTCAGTGCAGTATCCCATCCGAGTGTCCCCTTCACTCACGATGAACCCGCAGGGCTCGGCCGCATCATGGGATGTGTTGAAGGGCTCGATGGTGAAGTCCCCGATGGCAAACCGCATGCCATCGTGGCAGGTATGGTGGGTGAGAGGTTTTGCCGATGTGCGCCGGAACGAGAGAAAATCCGCGAGCGTCCCTTCAGTTGCATAGACCGGGATCTCCAGTTTCCGGGCGAGGACGTCAACCCCCCGGATATGGTCCGTGTGCTCGTGCGTGACCAGGAGGGCTTCGATGTTGCCGGCATCGATACCTTCCCGTTCCATCCGCAGGAGGCATTCCTTTGCGCTCAGGCCGGCGTCAATCATCAGCGAACCGGCCCTGCCTTCAATGACAACACAATTGCCTTTGCTCCCGCTGGCAAGCATGGTACAGCGCATTGCCTGTACTATAGGTCCTCCTCGTATTAGAGCATTTTACCGGGTACCGTGACCTTCAATACCGGCTCACGGGGAGGCTTCATGCAAACTCTGATCACTGGACGGGACATGGCAGTTTTTTCTGGTCTGGAACGAGACCTTACGGGAGATCCGGGTCAATATATTGTTCATCGCATGCGAATCACGGTCCGCGAAGGAAACGGACCTGTCCGGTATCCCCGCTGACCGGGCTGTCCTTCGGCTTCTCCTTCGGACGACGGCGAATAAACTCCCTTTTGGTAACCAGGGGAGAGTGTAATCCGGTAGGTATAAGCCGGGCCCACATCGGACTCCGTTTCCCCGTTCTGAGAGTGTTTCCGGTAACATACCTGCAAAAACCAGTATATTTCCCTCATTTTTCCCAAATAAGCGATTTCCGTGGGATTCAGGTTAAACGGGGCACTACCCTTCACTCTGCAAAACGCTTTTGTACGCTGTCAGGAGGGGAACGTGAGGGCAACCCGGAGTACAGCAGGGTCACATGAAAGGAAGGCCTGTTTTAATGGTCGCTCAAAGTGGTGGATTGTCAGATCCCGGTCGCTCCCCGCGATTCAGTCCGGGCAGGAACCCTTACTGATGAATCTGGCTCTCATCATCCGGCAGTACATGGATCGCGGTTGCCTTTACACCGGCAAGAACAGCAGATCCAACGGTAAACCCGAGTTCAGTACAGGATCTGCGGGTGATCAGGGCAATGAGGGGGAAGCCGCAGTCAACCGTGATCCTGACGAATGGCCCCGAGGGTAGTATTTTTTTAATCCGGCCGAAGAGCTGGTTCCGCACGCTGGACTTTACCGGAGATTCCCCGGCCGGTGTCAGGATTACTTCCTCGGGCCGGATATACAGGGCTGCCCGCTGCCCCTGCTTCAGATCGGTCAGCACTTCAAAGCAGGCATCCTTTACCCGGATGAGAGCATGGCCCCCCGTGTTCTCCGTTACCACACCCCCGGTTATGGCATCGATCCCCACCAGCCGTGCGATATCCTTCCCATTTGGCTGGTAGAAGATCTCGGCAGCCGATCCTGTCTGTACCAGTCTCCCGTCTATGATCACCCCGATACGGTCCGCGAGCCGCTGTCCCTGGAGCATGTCGTGGGTGGACATGATGGTTGTTGTACCAAACTTTCTGTTGATCCCGCGGATCAGCTTCTCGATCAGGTCGGCTGATATGGGGTCAAGGTTTGCGGTCGGCTCGTCCAGCAGGAGGACTTCCGGTTCGGTCACCATGGCACGGGCGAGGGCAACGCGCTGCATCTCCCCCCCCGAGAGGGTAACCGCCTTCCGTTCGCTGAAGTGCGGGAGACCGACCATCTCAAGGGCCCCCTGGACCTTTTTCTGCGTTTCTGCTTCAGGTACTCCACGGAACTTCAGCCCGAAGGCAACATTCTTTGCCACGGTTGTGTTCAGCACCGCGGGTTTCTGGAAGACCATGCCCATACGTCTGCGGACGGCAAGCTGAACCTGCTCTGTTCCGCTGGTGTCGATACCATCAAAAAAGATTGTGCCAGATGTCGGCCGGTCGAGGAGATCCATGAGCCGGATCAGGGTGGTCTTGCCGCTCCCGCTCGGCCCGATGAACGTGAAGATCTCACCTTTCCGGATCTCGAGGTCGGTCTCTTTCAGGGTTTCTTTCTCCCCAAACGTTTTGGTGAGGTTCTCGATCCGGATCATCCCCGGGGACCCCCGGCTATCACCTGGAGGTCATGGGAGAGGCCTGACGTGATGAGGTTCAGGATCACGACAACGATCAGGGCAAGGGCAAGGAGGATGATCCCGAGCGCGATGGAAAGACCAAACTCTCCCATTCCCGTTTCAAGGGTTATTGCCGTGGTAAGGACCCGGGTAAATCCCCGGATGTTTCCCCCGATCATCATGGCAACCCCCACTTCCGCAATTGCCCGCCCGAACCCGAGGACCACGGCACTCAGGATCGCAAACCGGGCTTCTTTCACGATCTCGAGAATCTTCTGGAAACCCGTAGCCCCGAGAGCAACCAGCGTATCGCTGATGCTCCTGTCGATCCCGCTGAGTGCTGAGATGACAAGCCCGAGTATAATGGGGATAATAAGAACGGTCTGGCCGAGGATCATTCCTTCCGGGGTAAACAGAAGGCCAAAAAAACCCAGCGGGCCGCTCCGGGAGATCAGGAGGTAGATCACGAGGCCGACAACAACGGTCGGGACGGAGTAGAGGGTCTGGATGAGAATAATCAGTGCCCGCTTGCCGTAAAATTCATGGAAGTGGATAAATCCCGCGAGGGGTATCGCAATGAGGGCAGCGATGCAGGTTGCTGAAAGGGAGATGAAGAGGGAGAGGAGAGCGATCTGCATAACATCGGGGTCGAGGGTCACGATGAGGTGTATCGCTTGTTGTATACCCTGGGTGATATCATCCAATTCTGATCACTCCTGCATTATGATGACGGGTTCCAGTCCGGTTCCCTGTTGAAAAGATTAATTCCTATAATCACCTTTACTTTCTTTTAATTATTGTTAACGAAACATTCACACAATCGCTGCAATGCCCTGGCGGTCTTTTCCGCTGTGTTCTCCAGGTTCCTGATACCCATGTCCCAGAACAGTCTCCCCCCCTTACGGTTCAATCTCTCTGAGCTTGCCGGGTCGCTGGGGGATTTTGGTACTATAATTCCGCTTGTCCTTGCTGTTGCCCTCACATCCGACGTGAATGCACGGTATATTCTCCTCTTCTTTGGGATCTGGTTTATCCTCACTGGCCTGTATTACCGCCTCCCGATCCCTCTTGAACCGATGAAGGCTGTTGCGGTGATCGTCATTGCGGGATCGATCGGGAGCAGTGAGATAGCTGCCGCCGGCCTCATTCTCGGGATCATCTTCCTGGTGCTTGGCTACGGCCGGTTCTTCGGTTTCATCGAGCAGTGGGTGCCGCAGAGTGTTGTACGGGGGATCCAGCTGGGGCTGGCCCTTCTCCTGTTTCGGTCATCATGGGGATTTGTGGTGAAGGACCCCACGTTCTTCCTGCTGGGTATTGCTATCATTGCCTGCTTTTACCTCCTGTGCCGGTGTAAATCTGTTCCGGACCTCTCTGCCATCGTTGTCATTGGGGTTGGCCTCATCGCCGGTATCTCTCTCTACGGTATCCCCCCAGTCAGTATTATCCCGGCCCCACAACTCGTGGTACCTGTCCCTTCAGACTTCTCCTCGGCTTTTGCTACCCTCGTCCTCCCCCAGGTGGTGCTGACCATCACCAATGCGATCCTTGCGACCTCTCTTCTGACAACAGACCTCTTTTGTCAGGACGTGCCGCCGAAGAAATTTTCCACAACCATCGGCCTCATGAACCTTGTGTCCGTACCGTTCGGGGGATTCCCGATGTGTCACGGTGCGGGGGGGCTCGCCGGGCAGTACCGCTACGGGGCACGGACCGGCGGGGCAAACGTGTATGCCGGCCTGATCTTCATCATCCTCGCCCTTTTCTTCACCTCACCGCAGGTCCTCTCCATCATCGCGGTGGGCGTCCTTGGGGCATTGCTTGTCTTTGTCGGGATTGAGATGGCGCGCCACAGTTTCAGGACCGATTCGCTGGTGATTACCTGCATTATCGGGATCCTGGCGCTGGTGAGCTCGATGACGGTCGCCTTTATTGTCGGGATGGTCCTTGCGTATGGGGCCATCTGGATGAAAAAGAGGATGACCGGACGGGAAACCCGTTAAATAATCCTTTTTTACGGGGGATTGGAGCTTTTGAGAGAATCCATCCTCTTCATACCCCCCTGAAGCACCAGGAAGGGATCTTCTTCCAGAGTGTAAAAGACCGGCTCTCCTTGGTTCTGATAAGCTTTTACCATACAAGAAAAAGAGTGGAGTTTTTATTTGGCCGCAACTACCGCCACGGTCGCATTCGCTACCGGGGCAGCAGTAGTTGCAGCAGGTGCCGGTGCGATCGCAGTAGCAGGGGTGCTGTGGTCAGCGACCCAGCCAGCGGTTGCGGTCGGAACCTCGACAGTCATCGGGATGAACAGCGCTTTGCCGTACTTGTCAACACCAAAGCTGCCGATATCGGCCTGGGTTGCCGGATCGATCAGGAAGTTGACGAAATTGTTGGCCATCTGGATCTTCTCGAGGGGCTGTTTGGTATTGTACACCGTCATCACGCTGTAGATGTTGAGCAGGCTGGCACCTTTCGTGACGAGCGGCACCATCGTGAGGTTGCTCTTGTAGGCAAGGTAGGTCCCTTCATCGGTGAGGGTGTATCCATTCTTCTCGCTTGTCATCTGGAGCGTTTCTCCCATGGTCTTGCCCGCTTCAACGTACCAGACCCCTGATTTCTGGACCTGGGTGGTGTAGTTGTACCCGGCATTTTTCCAGATATTCTTCTCGACGGTGTGTGTCCCGGAGGCATCGCCACGGGAGACAAAGGCAACACCAGCGGTCTTGTTGGTGCCTTTCAGGTACATGGTCGTGAAGGCGGCTTCCGGTGTCATATCCTTGATGCCCGCGGGATCAGCAGCAGGGCCGACGATCTCGAACGAGTTGGAGGCGAACGAGCGCCGGTTCAGGCCATACCCGTTTTTCATGAAGGTCAGTTCGGCGGCTGGTGAGTGGACGAGCAGGATATCTGCATCACCCTTCTGGGCAAGTTCTATGGCCTTACCGGATCCCTGTGACGTGATTTTCAGCTTGACAGGGTACTTCGCCTCGAACTTGGGCTGGAGGTAGTCGAGGAGCTTGGTGTCGTACAGGCTCGACGTTGTTGCGATGACGATGGTCATCGGTTCCGTTACTGTCGTGACAGCAGCGGTTGGTGTCGCCGTTGGGGTGGCGACCGGAGCCTGGCTCGTGCACCCTGCAAAGCAGGCTGCAATGAACAGCATCACGAATAGTGTGGAAATGAATCCAACATGCACATCTTTTCTCATAATTATACCGTGATAATGGTGGAGAGGAAAAGTATTCAATGTTTCTTTTTGCTTTCTGTAAACAAAAAGGAATTAATCAATTGATAAACAACTGATATCTCAACAGATTACGACGTTCTGGTCTTATTCCGGAAACTTTCCTGCTCTGCCCGGGATTCATTATCCGCTCATCAGGGCCTCGAAAATTGCCTCGCCGACCTCTACCCTGGATTCCTTTGGGCGGTTCTCCCGTATAGCTCAATCATTTTCTGCTGACGTTCCCTCGGGTGAGATTTCCCGGTGCTCAGCTCTCGTCAACAGTTTTTCCTCCACCGCCGTGACAAAAAACGGAAAACACCCCCCCAGTACATAACTTCGGGGTATTTTACAAGCAAGCAGGTATCGGGCTCTTGATTCGGTGAATCGGCAGCGAAGGATACCGTGATCGATTGATCCAGCAGCTAAATACGGACAGCGGCATCCCGGATCGAAAAAGCAGGGATGACATGGATGCTCTCTGCCATATGGTTCTGATGAACAGGACCATAAAAAGGTAGCATTGAATTATTCTCCTGGAGCAGCAGTGGTTATGCTTGGAGACGGAGCAGCCGTAGTAACAATTATAGTTGTCGGGGCGGGCTTCATATTCTTCTCATCAGTTCTTCAAAGATTGCCGTTCCGAGAATTTCCCTGGATTCTGTCAGGTATTTCTCCCGCATCAGTTCGATCATTTTTCTGCTCCCTTTAGCGGTAGTAAGGATTCCCACCCTCTCTGCCCTTGTCACCAGTTCCTCCTGTTCCATCATGGCAAAATACGGCAGCACATAATAGTGAGGGACATCAAGGAACTCAGCAAGGCGACGCGTTGTCGGAAACTTCATCCGTATAGTATTGTCAGCAAAGGAGACCGTAATCCAACGCTCCAGCAACTGGATCCGGACCGCGGCATCAAAGAGGACATCAATGGAGAGGGCAGCCATGAGATTTTCGCATACATGAATGGCATTGATGAGGTAATAGAGATTTTTCATCGCCCCCGGATTTCTTATCCATCCTGTCAAAAGCCAGAATCTTCTGCATGACAGGGGAGCGTAACTGGAACAATATTCAATTTTTTACCATCGTTCAACGAACCGGGGATTTCTTATCCGTTTTTTTTAAGCAGTTCTTCAAAGATTGCCGTGCCGAGTATACTTTCGGATTCCTTCCGGTATTTCTCCCGCATCAGTTCGATCATTTTCCGGCTGCCTTTTTTAGTAGTAACGATCCCCACCCGTTCTGCTTTTGTCACCAGCTCCTCATTCTCCATAATAGCAAAAGAGCGAAGAACAATATAATGCGGCATACCGAGGAATTCCGCGAGCCGCCGGGTAATGGGGAATTTTATCCTGATATTCTGGTCGGGAGCAAAGGAAACCGTAATCGACCGTTCCAGCAGCTGGATCCGGACAGCGGCATCAAAAATGAGGTCAACGGATAGGTCCGTCATAGGTAATAGTTCCAGCTTTGGTGCACAACGGCACAACGCTTCTTTACCCCAGGATTGATCCTGTCACAGAGCGCCTGCATGAATGCTCATCAAGGATAAAAAAATCAGTGTTTCTTCTTGTGGTCATCGGCAACGGGCTTCATGAAGACAACTTCTGCACTGACATCTTTTGCGATCTGCTCAATCTCGAATTTCCGGAAATGGGTTGCCTCTATCTGAAGCTCTCCGCCCGTGACAGCAACGACACGATACTTGGGGGACTCGACGCCCTCGCCGACTTTCTGGCGTTCACGCACATAGATTTTCATGGTTTTTACCTCCATGCCAGACATCACCCGCAGTGCATAGTTCTGGACCGGGTTCTGTGGCTCTGATATACCAATTGGTTTACGTGGACTTATACCTTTTGATAGCGATAGTTCGTTGGCTGATAGTATGGCACAACGGTTAGAGCTGAAAAGTGGCCTGCAGGGCGAGACCCTTGTCCGGAAAGGTATGATGAAAGGAAGGCGGAAACCTGCCCCGCAGATCCGGATTGCACCGGATATCAATATCCTCAAGATCGGGGGCCATGGTGTGATCGATTACGGGCGGGAGGTGATGCATCCTCTCTGCGAAGAGATCGGGGCCTTGTCAAAAAAGCATAAACTCCTCATCGCTACTGGTGGAGGGGGCCGGGTCCGCCATATCATGGACATAGGCATTGACCTCGGGATGCCCACCGGTGTGCTTGCCGAACTGGCCGGAAAGATATCCGAGCAGAACGCGATCATGGTCTCGATTCTCCTGTCTAAATACGGCGGGACGCGGATCCATACCGGTGATATCCTCGAACTCCCGATGCTCTTAAAACTCGGTATCCTGCCGGTTACCCATGGCACACCACCGTATGGATTATACGAGCACCCCTCGCGGAGCGGGATGATCCCTCCTCACCGGACCGACACCGGCGCTTTCCTGATTGCAGAAGTGCTCGGGGCAAAGAACTGCATCATCGGAAAGAACGTGGACGGTCTCTATACCGAAGACCCCTTTAAAAACCCCGACGCGGAGCTGATCCGGGATATTACCGCTGATGAACTGATCCGGATGAACCTTGAAGACCTGGTGATTGAACCGATGGTTGTCGACCTCTTAAAAGACGCAGTCAATATCCGGGAAGTGCGGATCATCAACTGTCACAAGCGGGGTACAATCGAGAAGGCGATCAACGGGAAGAATGTGGGGACCATTATACGGGCGGAATAAACCCGCATTTTTTTAATGGTGCGGCCGCGCACGGGAATTTTAGGAATCGGTCAGACATGACGACATCATGGCATGACGCCGGATACCATTGAGAGTATCCAAACCTGACCTGCCCGTTCTGATGGGCACAAGAGTATTGATTTTCTGTTAATTAAATTATGTTGTTTAAATATTGTCATTAACAAACTTCCCCATCAGGGCATAAAGCAGCGCCATCCTGACCCCCCAGAACCTGCTCAACAACATGATAACCCGGTGATACAAACAGCCTGATTTATGTATCAGTTGGTGTACAATATCTGATATTATGGGAAGTCATCAGGACATCATGAACGATTTTGCATTGCAGGAGGTCAGGCGGAACTATTCAAGTTTCGATGGCTGGAAAATGGTTCCCCAAAAACTTGGCACCGGGTATGATACCCTCGTCAGACTTGAGCGTATGAGCGGGGGCCATCACGATATCGTGAAGGTTCTGGTCTCCTTCAATAAAGCGATCCCGGCAGACCTGGTGGAAGAACTGAATAAAAAAGAGATGATGAATGACGGAATGCCAGCACGCTACGATTCAGCGGTCATTGTACCGTTGAATACGGATACCTCGGCTCTCCCGTCAGGTATGAAGATTTACCCGATGAACTCGTTCGAATTCGAAGGCAACGAGCTGGTCTGGACAAAGAAGAAGGTTACAAAGACACCGGAAGCAGCTGTAAAGAATGCTGCCTGAACATTTTTTTTAATTACCATTCATCTCGTTCTGAAATTGTAACAGCTTATTGAAAAACGGTGGGGCAGTACTGTATTGCCAGTATCGGGAAGCACCACTATCCGCAAACGATGATCCCTTGCAGTTATCCGATCCTTTCATAATATTTCATTGAACCGCAGGCACCACAGTGGTCCCCTTCGATCAGGTAATCAGGAACGGTCTCACCACAGCGGGGACAGGTGACCGAGGACCATTTCTTCTTC
Organism: uncultured Methanoregula sp.; assembly: GCA_964503195.1. Taxonomy (GTDB): domain Archaea; phylum Halobacteriota; class Methanomicrobia; order Methanomicrobiales; family Methanospirillaceae; genus Methanoregula. The sequence continues at coordinate 35,384 of CAZCZK010000003.1, read as the reverse complement.
TTGTGTACTGCGACCTTCACCCGCTCTGAGGTGAGGATTTGGCGTCCGGCCTGGAAGATCTCGTCCTGCAGGCGGCCTTTCATGGCATGCTTGTCATATGCCGGGCTGTTGGCATACCACATGTCGATTGTCGGGAAGGCCTTGAGTTTCTCCAGGTCCACGTATACCCTCACGGCCTCTGCCGTCTCGCTCTCGGACGGTGCGTTCAGCGTGATGGCGAATTTTCCGATAGGCACAACCTTAAGCCGGTTGTTACCGGTTGTACAACGGGCCATTACCTGCACGGCATCAGGAAGGCACTTTGGGGTTTCGCAGACGCCATAGAGTTTCCTGTCAGGAGTAACCCCGAGCAGCTCCAGTGCATAGTCCACCATGAATGCCCCTATCAGGACACCCGGTGCCGGGTAGGTATGGAATTCTGACAACCGGAGGATCTGCTGCATGAGCGCTGGATTGATCCCGCACGAATTCATGCTGACCGTCAGCGCTTCCGGGGATCCTTCATGGTGACCTGCTTGCATGAGTATATGTTGGCAGATCATCTGATAAACATTTTATGAAAAGTAAGGGGTTGTACTCAACGCAGGCACGGGGAAGATCCACCGGCGATCTTTTACGAAGGGTTTGTCCCGGGGGGGGAAGGATCAGGGAACCGGTCTCTCACGTGACGGATAAAAGCATGCGGCAAGGATATCCTCCCCATTGGTATGACCTTCATGGTCCTGCGATTGGGCGAGTGAAGAGAGGGAGATGATCGAGATGGGGATATTCATGCCGAATACGGGGATTGTCGGGGGTGGGGTAAACGAAGCCTTCCAATAAGAACGCACGGTCCAGCGGTCGACAAAAACCCCCATCTGGCTGAGTCTTGTAGCTACCTGTCCGGAGGGTATTGTTTCAGACAGTGCCCGACAGAGATCAACGACTGGTGATCCGGCCCGGGTGCCGGGGTAGAACGGGGCTTCAGGAGTCCAGATCCTCCCGCATGTCCGGCAGTATGCCCGGTGGAGAATTACGTTGATCCGTTCGTTTCCTTCATTGGTACAGATGACTGCGAAACGTTTCACCCTGGTGTCGTAGCCGGACAGGCGTCCCCCGCAGGATCTGCACGTTCCCTGGACAAAATACTCCGTCCGATCACACACCCGGAGGGAACTCAGCACAATACCGGTTAAGATCGAAGGCAGGGGACGTAATCTCATAAAACTTACCTCTGGTGCAGTTTCATGATTCTGCGCGGAGGGCTGACAGGAACCATGACTATAAAAAGTTCTTTTTGCGAAAAGGTATCCGGCATCTCGATGACCCCCGGATAATCACCAATAATGACTGATTTTTCAGAATGTATAAATATTGTGTTTACAAAGATCAACAATTAAGCAAAATTGATTATCCAATTTTGCATATAAAAAAAATCCAGTGTGTGTACACAGTTGCCACGACAGTTTTTCTGTCAGGTTGGCCTGTGAAGAGGTGTGATTGAACATGGCTGATAGTACTCTAAAATATGTACCCACAACCTGCCCGTATTGCGGGGTCGGTTGTGGGCTCAACCTCGTGGTCAGCGACGGAAAACTTGTAGGGGTCGAACCCTATAAGCGGTCCCCGATCAACGAAGGCAAGCTCTGCCCGAAGGGAATGACCTGCTGGGAACATGTCCAGAGCCCCGACCGGCTGACAACGCCGAAGATCAAGAAGAACGGCAAGTTCGTGGACGCTACCTGGGACGAAGCCCTTGACCTGATCGTCAAGAAGTTCACGGAGATCTACAAACAGGGCGGCCCCAAGGCGCTTGGTTTCCAGACCTCGTGCCGTACCGTCAACGAGGACTGCTACGCCCTGCAGAAGTTTGCACGGTGCGGGTTTTTAACCAACAACGTGGACAACTGTGCCCGTATCTGCCACGGACCTTCTGTCGCTGGTCTTTCCCTGTCCTTCGGATCCGGTGCTGCGACCAACCCGTTCGAGGATGTCCTGAACTCCGACCTGATCGTCATGTGGGGATCCAACGCAGTCGAGGCCCACCCGCTTGCCGGACGTCGTGTCATGCAGGCCAAGAAGAAGGGAATCCCGGTTGTCGTGGTTGACCCGCGGTTCAGTGCAACCGCACGGCTTGCCGACAAGTGGATCCGGTTCAACCCGTCGACCCACATTGCCCTCGCCAACAATATGATGTACTATATCATCAAGGAAGGCCTCGAGGACAAGGCATTCATCGCGGAGCGTACAAAAGGCTTCGATGACTTAAAAAAGACGGTCGAGAAGTATGCCGACGCCACGAAGATTCACGGTGTCCCGCAGGAGACCGTCCGGGAGTTTGCCCGCCAGTACGCCAACGCAAAGAACGCGGTCATCATCTACTGCCTCGGCATCACCGAGTTAACCACCGGTACCGATAATGTCCGTTCCATGGGCAACCTCTCGCTGCTCACCGGCAATATCGGACGCCCGGGTGTCGGTGTTAACCCGCTCCGTGGCCAGAACAACGTGCAGGGCGCCTGCGACATGGGCGCATACCCGAACGTCTTCTCCGGCTACCAGGCTGTTGCAGTTGCTGACAACCGTGCCAAGATGGAGAAGCTCTGGTTCTTAAAGGAAGGTTCCCTGCCCGACTGGTATGGTGTGACCTTAACTGAGCAGATCAACCAGGCCGGCGACCCGATCAAGGCAATGTATTTCATGGGTCTCAACCCGACGGTCTCCTACCCTGACTCGAACCATGTCAGGAGGCAGCTGGAGAAACTCGACTTCTGCGTCATGCAGGATATCTTCTGGAACGAGAGCTGCGAGTATGCAGACGTTGTCCTGCCCGGCACCTGCTTTGCCGAGAAGGACGGCACGTTCACCAGCGGCGAGCGCCGTGTCAACCGGGTAAGGAAGGCCGTCGACGGCCCCGGCGAGTCGAAGTACGACTGGGAGATCATCGGCATGCTCGCCAAGAAAATGGGCCTCAAGGGCTTTGACTGGAAGAGCGCCAAGGATGTCTGGGATGACATGCGTTCCGTTACCCCCGGCCAGTTCGGTGTCACCTACGAGAAGATCGAGAAGCCCGAGGCCATCCACTGGCCCTGCCCGACCATCGAGCACCCGGGAACCCCGATCCTCCACATAGGCAAGTTCTCCGCAGCAGATGGCAAGGGAACCATGTTTGGTCTCGAGTACAAAGCGCCGGCGGAAGTTGCTGATGCACAATACCCGTTCACGCTCATGACCGGGCGTGTTATCTTCCACTACCACACCAGGACCCAGACCGACCGTGCCAAACAACTGCACTATGAGGTGCCCGAGTCCTATATCCAGATCAACACGGAAGATGCGAAGAGACTGGGTATCAGGGAACGCGAGAAGATCAAGGTAACCAGCCGCCGTGGCGAAACTGAGACCCTCGCCCGTGTGACCGATGACGTTGCACCGGGAGTCCTGTACATGGCTATGCACTTTGCCAAGGGTGCAAACCAGCTGACCAACACCGCGCTCGACCCGCTCTCCAAGATGCCGGAACTCAAGCACTGTGCTGTCAAGGTTGAAAAGATTGCGGGGGCGAAGTAAATGGCAAAGAAAGGCGATATGCTCTATGCATGGACCAATGATGCCGGCCTTGCAAAGAAGGCAGAATGCGGCGGTGCAGTAACCGAGCTCCTGAAGTATGCGCTCGAGAGCAAGACGGTTGATGCCGTCCTTGCCGTCAGGCGCGGTATTGACCTGTACGATGCGATCCCGACCATTGTCACGAATCCCAAGGACCTTGATGCGTGCGCCGGTTCGCTCCACTGCGGGACCCTTCTCCTCTCCAAACTGGTGATGGAGTATGCACCCAAGACTGCCGGCAAGAAGCTGGGGATGGTTGTCAAGGGATGCGACATGATGGGCCTCCTTGAGCTCGCAAAGCGCAAGCAGGTCAACCTTGACAATATCGTCATGATCGGTGTCAACTGCGGTGGATCGGTCAGCCCGGTCGCTGCCCGGAAGATGATCAAGGAAAAGTTTGGCGTCGACCCGAACACGGTCACCAAGGAAGAGATCGACAAAGGCCAGTTCATCATCGAGTACGAAGGAGGCCACAAGGGCATCTCCATGGATGAGCTGGAAGAGGCAGGCTACGGCCGCAGGTCGAACTGCCGCCGTTGCAAGCTGAAGGTACCCCGGCAGGCAGACCTTGCCTGCGGGAACTGGGGTGTCATCGGTGACAAGGCCGGCAAAGCGACCTTCGTTGAGGTCTGCAGTGAGAAGGGTGCAAAACTGCTCGATGGAGCAGTCAGCGCCAGGAAACTGACCACGGAAGCGGCAAACCCCAAGGGTGTCGAGATCCGGGCCAAGGTTGAGAATGCAATGTACAAGCTCGGTGACAAGTGGCGCAGGCACGACTTTGATGCACTCGCCCCCAATCTCTGGGAGACCATTTCCAGGGAGACCGGGCGCTGCATGAAGTGTTACGCATGCATCGACCACTGTCCGGTCTGTGTCACCATTGCAGACAAGTGGAAGCAACCCGACCAGATGGTCCGCGCAGGTTTCATTCCGGCCGACCCGATGTTCCACCTGCGCCGCTTTGCGCATATCTCCGACTCCTGCATCAACTGCGGGCAGTGCGAAGAGGGCTGTCCGTCGGAGATACCGCTGGCACTCTTCAGCCACGCAATCCGCACAGAGGCAGACAAGTTCTTTGAGCCGAAGCTCGGGAAGTCAGCCTATACCAATTAATTTTTTACCGGCAGACATTCTGATATGTCCCGTTCCGGTAAAAAAGCAGGAACCGTATCCGGACGAACCGGTGGAACAACGCAAAAATCCGATAAGGAGAGAAAAACAATGAAAGCAGATGATGCAAAGAAGGTTATAGAAGACGCTATCACCAAGGAAATCGAGGCATACACGTTTTACCGTGGCGTTGCCGACAAGGTTAAGGATAAGGCATTAAAGGACCTGTTCGCAGAGCTCGCCGGCGAAGAGAAGAAGCACCGCGAGTTCCTGCAGGGGATGCTCACAAAGGATATCGCAAAGATGAAATTTGATGCATCGCACGACTACAAGGTGGGAGATAACCTTCCGACGCCTGTTCTGAAAGTTGAGATGAAACCTCTTGAAGGTCTTGTTGTTGCGATCAAGAAGGAGCTGGAAGCCATGCAGATGTACACCCAGCTTGCAAAACTTGCCAAGGACAATGAAACCCAGCTGCTCTTCTCCCAACTGGCAAACATGGAGCGGGGCCACAAGGCACGACTGGAAGATATCTACACCAATATGGCGTTCCCCGAAAACGTCTGGGTGTAACAATACCATTACAATTTTTACCTAAAAGAACCACCAGAAGCGTGGTGCAGGTGAATACTCTCTTGAGAGAATATGCCATCCCTCTAGATACCGGGGCATAATTCGCCTCTTGTCCTCAACAGTATGATACTCCCTTCCCCTCCGTTCGGGAACCTTCTTTATCCATGTCCTGAGCAGGTTTTTTTCTCTGGTATTCCGAAACTCTCACGTTCCGGTAATGTCCCATTTTTAAACGATAGATTGGATCGCTGGTCAGATTTCCTGCGGTAAACCTGCGGGTGGTTCTCTCACCCAGGGATTACCGCACGCATTGAGCAGTGCCGGACCGTCAACCTTGCCACCTCCAGACATTCCCATTGCGAGAGTTGAGAGAGAAACAACTGACAGGGGAATCCTGAAGCCGAACATGTCTGCTGCGGGTATCATGCGGCGGTTTTTTTGTACATAATTCCGCACACTCCAGCGGTCCACGATAATTCCCATAGCAGCAAGGCAGGAGGAAACCCGGGAGTACGGCATCGTCTCACTGAGGGTTAAACAGAGATCTACAACCGGCGATCCTATCCGGGTGTCCGGATAATAAGGCTGGTTGGCAAGACAGACCTGCCCGCACTGGTGACAGATGAACCGCTTCACCAGCACCCCTACTATCCTCTTTTTTTCTCCCTCCATGACTATGGCAAACTGCTTTTTTTTGGTATCATGGCCGGAAAGTTCCCCACCGCAGTGCGGACAGGCCCCACACTCATCAAAAAGGACCCCGTCACATAACGTCAGTGTGGTCTGCAGAAGATCGGAAAGCATCGGGGGTATACGGCGTTTTTTCAAGGTGCAATTCCCCTCTCTTTTCTGGCAGGGCAGCCTGGTACCAGGGTATTCACTATGTCTCCAATGGGCGTGGTGATGAAGTAAATCATTCTGTAAGTTTATAAACCCACTTCTGTTCACCATTTTTTGTAAAAATTTCAAAATCCTTATATTGTAATTAGACAAACGTACAGGTTATAACCACTTTCAATTAACAAATCGGTTATGGAAACCTGTTTTTACAATAGGTTATGGTATGAAACTGGTGATCAAAGCATGAGTGAAGAAAATTTACAGCTGAAATATACAGCAACGACCTGTCCTTACTGCGGGGTTGGCTGCGGCCTGAACCTCGTGTCCAAGGGTAACACGCTCATTGGTGTTGAGCCGTACAAGCGGTCCCCGATCAACGAGGGCAAGCTCTGCCCGAAAGGTGCGACCTGCTGGGAAGTAGTCCAGAAGCCCGGCCGGCTGACAAAGCCCCTGATTAAGAAGGATGGCAAGTTTGTTGAATCGTCATGGGACGAAGCCCTTGACCTGATCGTGAGCAAGTTCACGGAGATCTCCAAAAAGGGCGGCCCCAAGGCCCTCGGTTTCCAGACCTCCTGCCGTACCGTCAACGAGGACTGCTACGCCCTGCAGAAGTGGGCCCGCGTTGCATTCCAGACCAACAACGTTGACAACTGCGCCCGTATCTGCCACGGACCTTCCGTTGCCGGGCTCTCGCTCTCCTTCGGTTCCGGAGCCGCGACCAACCCGTTCGAGGACGTCCTGAACTCCGACCTTATCGTCATGTGGGGCTCCAACGCTGTCGAAGCCCACCCGCTCGCCGGCCGCCGCGTCATGCAGGCAAAGAAGAAGGGAATCCCGGTTGTCGTGGTTGACCCGCGGTACAGCCCGACCGCACGGCTCGCAGACAGGTATATCCGGTTCAACCCGTCGACCCACATTGCCCTTGCCAACAACATGATGTACTACATCATCAAAGAGGGCCTCGAGGACAAGGAGTACATAAAGGAGCGGACGAAAGGCTTCGATGACTTAAAAAAGACGGTCGAGAAGTATGCTGACGCCACGAATATCCACGGTGTCCCGCAGGAGACCGTCCAGGAATTCGCCCGCCAGTACGCGAATGCAAAGAACGCGGTCATCATCTACTGCCTCGGCATCACTGAACTGACCACCGGTACCGACAATGTCCGCTCGATGGGCAACCTCTCCCTCTTAACCGGCAATGTAGGACGCCCGGGCGTTGGTGTCAACCCGCTCCGTGGCCAGAACAACGTGCAGGGCGCCTGCGACATGGGTGCGTACCCGAACGTCTTCTCCGGCTACCAGGCCGTTGCAGTTCCCGAGAACCGTGCAAAGATGGAGAAAGCCTGGTTCATGAAGGAAGGCTCCCTGCCCGACTGGTACGGCGTGACCCTGACCGAGCAGATCAACCAGGCCGGCGACCCGGTCAAAGCAATGTACTTCCTCGGCCTGAACCCCACGGTCTCCTACCCTGACTCGAACCATGTCAGGAGGCAGCTCCAGAAGCTCGACTTCTGCGTCATGCAGGATATCTACTGGAACGAGAGCTGCGAATATGCAGACGTTGTCCTGCCCGGTACCTGCTTTGCCGAGAAGGACGGGACGTTCACCAGCGGCGAGCGGCGTGTCAACCGGGTAAGGAAGGCCGTCGACGGCCCCGGCGAGTCGAAGTACGACTGGGAGATCATCGGCATGCTCGCCAAGAAAATGGGCCTCAAGGGCTTTGACTGGAAGAGCGCCAAGGATGTCTGGGATGACATGCGTTCCGTTACCCCCGGCCAGTTCGGTGTCACCTACGAGAAGATCGAGAAGCCCGAGGCCATCCACTGGCCCTGCCCGACCATCGAGCACCCGGGAACCCCGATCCTCCACATCGGGAAGTTCTCCGCAGCCGATGGCAAAGGAACCATGTTCGGTCTTGAGTACCGCCCGCCAGCGGAAGTTGCGGATGCAGAATACCCGTTCACCCTGATGACCGGTCGTATCATCTTCCATTACCACACCAGGACCCAGACCGGCCGGTCCCCGACCCTGCACAACGACGTGCCTGAAAACTATATGCAGATGAACACGCAGGACGCTAAGGAACTCGGCATCAAGCCGTACGAGAAGGTCAGGGTGACCAGCCGCCGCGGGGAATCCATAGCTATTGCCCGCGTAACCGACGATGTGGGCCCGAAAGTGCTTTACATGCCCATGCACTTCCACAACGGTGCCAACAACCTCACCAACACCGCGCTCGACCCGTTCTCCAAGATGCCCGAGCTCAAGCATTGTGCTGTCAAAGTTGAGAAGATCAAGGAGGCCTGAGCACCATGTCAAAGAAAGGTGATATGCTCTATTCGTGGACCAATGACGCCGAGATACAGAAGAAGGCGGAACTCGGCGGTGCCGTTACCACCCTGTGGAAGTACGCACTCGAGTCGAAGATGGTCGATGCAGTCTTCGTTGTGACCAGGGGTGTGGACCTCTATGATGCCAAGCCGGTCATGATCACCGATCCCAAAGACCTTGCAGGTACGGCCGGCTCGCTCCACTGCGGGACGCTCCTTCTGCCCAAACTCATCAAGAAATTCTATAACGGGGCAAAGGACATGAAGATCGGTGTCACGGTCAAGGGTTGCGACATGATGGCGTTCTACGAACTGGCCAAGCGCAAGCAGATCAATCTCGACAACATCATCATGATCGGTGTTAACTGCGGGGGATCCGTCAGCCCGGTCACTGCCCGGAAGATGATCAAGGACAAGTTCGGTGTCGATCCTGAAACGGTTCACAAGGAAGAGATCGACAAGGGCCAGTTCATCATTGAGTATGAAGGTGGCCATAAGGGTATCTCTGTCGACGAGCTCGAAGAAGCCGGCTATGGCCGCAGGTCGAACTGCCGCCGCTGTAAGCTCAAGATCCCCCGGCAGGCAGACCTTGCCTGCGGGAACTGGGGGGTTATCGGTCCCCGGGCAGGAAAGGCTACCTTTATCGAGGTCTGCTCAGAGAAGGGTGCAGCGCTCGTTGATGGTGCTGTCAAGAAGGGGATGCTCGCAACTGAGGCAGCAAATCCCAAGGGTCTTGAGATTCGCGCCAAGGTCGAGAATGCGATGTATAAACTCAGCGACAAGTGGCGCAAGCATGATTTCGAGGCACTCGGCGAAGGCAAGGATCGCTTACAGAAGATCATGAGCGAGACTGCCCGCTGCATCAAGTGCTACCAGTGCATTGAGGAGTGCCCGATCTGCTACTGCGTGGACTGCACGACCAAGAACAAGGCATATGTCCCACCCGGCGAAATCCCGGTCAGCTTCATGTTCCACCTGATCCGGTACGCCCACATTGCGGACTCCTGCGTGAACTGCGGCCAGTGCGAGGAGATCTGCGCAGCTGAGATACCAAATGCGCTCTTCATGCATGCCCAGCAGGTCGAACTTGAGAAGATGTTCGGCCACACCCCGGGTGTCAACATGGAACTGCCGCTCATGGCATATGTCGAGGAGAAGGAGGAGCGCCTGCGGCTCCACAACACCGGCAGCGATATGATCTACCAGAATGTGTTCAACCCGTTCACGAAGTGAAATACTCTCCTTGAAAAGGGGAACAATTTTTTTAAAACCACTGGCGTCATCGGAGAATTTTGTATGATCCGCAAATCCATATTGAGGGTGTAATACTATGGTACATCTGAAGATATCCCCGGAAAAAGCAATGTTTCTGCTGAATGAGAAAGCCGATGAAATAAAAACGATCATTGAGAAACAACAGGGTCTGGCATATTACGACTTTGTTGGCCTGTGTTCAAAGATATGGTCGATGATTGATGAACTGTACGAAGCTGGTGATACGCATCCCGAAGAGATCCGGATTATCGGGCTTCCCACATGTTCCTGCACTTTAAAATCAGAAGTACAGATAATGCTTTTAGAGGTCTATCATTCCCGTCTGCTGGATTATATTGATGAAATCCGGGTATCATTGAAACCTGCGGAATCATAAATTTTGGTGATTGATGAAGAAGAGCCACCGTTTTACAATGATAATGAGCACTGCCAAAAGAGGGATCCTTTGCATCCCTCAATAGGTACAATCGGGGCTGATGCGCCCCCTTCTCTCTTACCGGGGATTTTCATGGTTCCGGTGTGCATTCACGAGGTTCATGCCCGTTTCTCCAGGGCAAAAAATTTTGACATCCCTGAAGTACCCGCACAACGATTTCACTACATGAAACGCTGCACCACAACCATCTGGCCACAAGTCTGCCGGCCTGGCTGTAATCCCGCTGTTTTTCCTCAAATGACTCATCACTCATCGGTAGCGAATCGTTCGAGATAACAATATTCATATGCCTGGATTTCACCAGGTTTGAGTGCGAGAAGGGCGCTGTCCGCATGATCCTTGCAGACGTAGGAAACACAGAATCCCAATGACTGACGCCCGATTGCATCCTTTTCACAGTGTTCACATTTTGGTTTTTCTGCCATCGTTCCACAATCTTTGATTTTTTTATAGATACATCTTTTTAGTCCCCTGGATTTGGGTGGGAACCGGAGCATGAGACCGGTTCGGCGGTTTCAACTCAAGGGAATGATGCAGTTGTGCTTATGTGGGTCATCGTAAGGAGCACAAACCGATTTCTGTCAGTACTATTCCTTCCGGCCGCGGGGGCGCGTCACTCATCAGTATTTTCAGGGTGATGATCAGGTACTGTTATTCGAATCGTTCAAAGACACAAACACCAAAAACCTTTTTTTCACCAGGTTTGAGTTCGAGAAGAAGGCTGTGAGCATGGTCCTGGCAGACATTTTCAAAACCGCCCTCTAATGACTGGAACCCGATAGCCCCCTTCTCACAGTGTTCACACTTTATTTTTTTCGTCATGATCATTTTTTTTGAGTTTTTGGTAGATACATCTTTTGAATCTACCGGCTATCGCCATATTACCCCTGGTTACCCGCAGATCTCAGAGAAAAATACAGCCGGATTGGGATAAAAAGAGCACCCTATTACCAAAAAAATCACGTAGTTGGGGATTTGTCAACCTTTGACCCACGAGTACCATGCCAATCGCGGAGGTCCGATTGGGTATCCGGCATTCATGATACAGCCCGGGTTTCTGGTTATACGAAGTGATCCTGTCAGGTCAGGTTGTGAGGCGGCCATACCGGTTACGCGATGCCGGGGAACGCCGGGAATCGATCCGGCTCTCCAGGAGGAAAGAACCGCTCTTGATGTGACCTTAGCCAGGGAATTCTGGTGGATAAAGACTTATGCCAGTTCAGTCTGACTGTTATAACGAGGCACCAATGAACGATGTATCCCTTGGTCTGGCAGAAGCCCTCCAGATAACCCTTGATCATATGAAGCCTCTGGCAGTTGAACATATTTTACTCGCCGATAGTACTGACCGTATTGCTGCATCGGATCTCTCTGCGCGGGTAGACTCCCCGTCCATCGATTCCTCTTCAAAAGACGGATATGCGGTACTATCCCGTGACGTTGCCGGTGCAACACCGGAATTGCCGGTATGTCTGAAGATAGCCGGTCATCTGGCAGCCGGGGGGAAAACGGAGATGGAACACAAGCAGGGGACAACAGTCCGGGTCCTGACCGGGGCCCGGATCCCTGCAGGCGCCGATGCTGTTGTGTCTGATGAATTCGTACAACCGAAAGGCAATGACATCCTGGTCATGAATTTTGCAGAACCCGGGCAGAATATCCTGCCTCGCGGGAGAGATGTTGCATGCCGTCAGTGTATCATAAAGCAGGGCCAGCAGATCTCTCCGGGAATGATCGGTCTCATCGCCGCTGCCGGGCACAGCATCGTACCGGTCTTTAAAAATCCGACCGTTGCCATCCTGGGAACCGGCGATGAGATTGTTGCACCGGGAGAGCCGCTGGGTGAGGGCAAGATGTACGCCAGCAATATTATGACAATCAATGCCTGGTGTACAAGGTACAGAATGAAGACCCTCATGAAGGTTGCAGGCGATGACGTTGATTCCCTTACCCATGCGTTGAAAATACTATCAGCAGATGCAGATGCTATCATAACAAGCGGTGGAGCATGGAAAGGGGAACGTGACCTGGTTGGGCAGACCCTTGAAGGTCTGGGATGGCAGCAATGCTTTCACCGGATTCGAATAGGTCCGGGCAAAGCTGTCGGATTTGGTATGCTGGATGAGAAACCGGTCTTCATTCTGCCCGGCGGACCGCCTTCGAACCTGATAGGATTTCTGGAAATCGCCCTGCCCGGCCTTCTTGCCCTCGCAGGTCATGCAACTCCCCGCCTGCCCACCATTCGTGCCAGGCTTGCCGCGGATCTTGAGGGACGCGAGCGTGACTGGACCCGTTTTTTCTTCGGCAGCCTCAAAGAGGAGGAGGGACTTCCGGTTTTTCATCCGTTGAACAGCAGCAGTCGTCTGCGGGACATGGCTGAGGCTGATGCAATAGCCTCCCTGCCCGAAGGAACGGGACGTCTTTTGAAAGGAACCGCGATAGCAGTTCAGGTGCTGAAATAACAGGCACCAAATGGAATACCGGATCAATGATAATGATCCAGGTATTCCCGTCTCCCCCACGAACGACTGCCCGTCGTTTTTTCAATCATGAATCCGTTTGGACTTTTCACCAATGAACTGAAGAGTCCATACCTGTTTTCAGGTATATTTGGCCGGCAGACTCCCCGGAGAACACGGGGTCAGGGCGTTCTCACCGTTGAAGTCCCCGGATGGTGCCGGTGAGGCTGAGATCATAACTTCCGGTTTTTGCAAGGATAGCGTGATATTCCCCGGACTGGACGATGGATACAAGAGTACGGATACGGGAGTCCTCCAGCATTTCCCGCCGGATAGCGAGTTCATAGTCCTCGCGGGCTACCGGCACGAACCGGAGCCCGCTTGCTGTGGCAATGCTGGACGTGCACATGCCGGCATCGGCAAACCCGTTCCGGATAGCTGCAGCTACCGCCGGTGGTCCATGAACTTCCTGCAGGTAGCCGTTCACCTGCAACGGGTCTATACCCTCTGCAGCGAGCAGGGTCTCAAGAACCCCCCGGGTTGGTGAACCCCTCCGTGTGTTGATGAACCGGGCAGTGGTGAGATCTTTAATTCCCAGCCCGTCCCGGGAGGCAATACCCTGCTCGATAGCGGCGATATGGACAAAAACAACATCCTCTACCGGAAAGTTGTTGAGGAGAGGCTGGTACGAAGCCAGGAGGGACCGCGCCGGCAGGCTGAGCGGGGCTGCATGGCAGGTATTAGATTTCAGGGCGAGGAGTGCGCCGGTATTGCCGGGATTGCTGGCATGGATAAACAATCCTTTATCATGAGCAAGGCCGGCAAGCTCCTCTAACGCCGGGTCCACCGATCCCGTGAAGATGAGTGTCCGCTCAATACTTCCCGCGTCCGTGGTGAGGAATACCTCAAGTTCGGTCCCGGTCTCGTACCCTTCGACCGGGGCAGGGATATGGGTGTAGCCGTTGGCCTTGACCGTTGCCATCTGGACTCCCGCTCCTTTTCCGTGAGGTGTCCCGTAGAGATTTTTTCCGATACGTCCTACGAAGACCGGCACGAACTCATCAAATCCCGGATCCGAGACCAGTGTCTGACCCAGCCGGACTCTCACCGGAAACCGTGGTGCGGGGGGGAAACCCCACGACTCCAGCAGGGGGGCTGCAAATTCCCGGAGAGCTGTCTGTGCTGCGAGAGGATAGCCCGGCAGTCCGAGAACCGGGATCCCCTCTACTTTTCCGAGCATTACCGGTTTACCGGGTCGTACTGCAACTCCATGGAAGATCAGGTCGCCGAGAGATCGGATCACACCTTCCGTGAAATCCCGGGTACCTGCCGAAGATCCTGCGGAGATGATCACCAGATCGTTTTCCTGTACCGCGTTGCGGAGAGCTTCCCGTATAAGGTCAGGGACGTCCGGCACAATGGGGAACCGGGAGCAGTGTGCCCCCATCTGGGAGAGGAAGACCTGGGCCATGACGGTGTTACTCTCCACGACCTGCCCCGGCCCCGGGCGGACACCGAGGGGCACGAGCTCGCTGCCGGTGGGGATAATGCCGACATTCACCGCAAGGACTTCGATCTCTGGTATCCCGTAAGTGGCGAGAGCCCCGATATCGAAAGCCCTGATAATGTGGCCGCGGGGGAGGACAAGTTTGTTCTCCTTGACATCCTCCCCTGCCGGCCGGACATGCTGCCAGGGGGCTGCAGCTTTACGAACCTGAAACTTCCCGTCCGCTTCCCAGGTGTCCTCGATCATGATGACCGCGTCGAACTCGGGTGGCACAATATTGCCGGTATTGACCCGGGCGAAATGATCCAGCGTTGCCGGGGCCCGGTCAGATGCGCCGATCGTATCCCGGCTCCTGACCGCAATACCGTCCATAGCGGAGAGGTTCACCTCCGGTACGGAATATTTCGCAAAGACCGGTTCTGCCACGACACGCCCGACCGATTCCATGAGAGGGATCCTCTCGGTCCTTTTAGGACGGGTAAATGAGGTGGTGAGCAGTGTCAGTGCTTCGTCAAGGGAGCGGAGCTCAAGGTAGCGCTTTACCATGCCCGTATCTCCCGCCCGTTGAATTCTGGTATCCCGTATCGCTCATCCATCACCGTACTCGTTTAAGAAAACATCCTTAACCGGATGCAGGTATTAATGTGAAGTAGTTTATCCCGTTATTCCTCAATAAACAATTCGTTTTGCGAAAGGGATGTTTAAAAAATCCCGGCCGGACTGATGAGAAGGGGGGATGCTCTTCTCAACCTTTCGATCGTCTGGCAGTTGAGGAGACCATGGCGGTTATTCTACCGGAAAAAAAGGGCGACACGGTGAGCACGATCGCAGGAGATTACCGGGGGAAAAATCCCTTCCCGGGGATCCATGACGGCGTAGCCCGGAAAAATTCCCCTTCATCATAGACAACGGTCCCGTCCATGATAACCTGCACGGGAAAGACACCCATCTTTCCCTCAAACGGTGTCCACCCGCACCTGCTGTGCAGGTTATCTGCCTCAATTCTGACCGCTTCTTTTCTGAAAAGGGCAAAATCCCCCCGGCACCCGGGTGCAAACCCGGCCGGAGGGATCCCGAGAATTGCCGCGGGATTGCTGCTGGTCTTTGCGATCACGTCCGGCAGGCTGATGGTCTTTTCCAGCACCGCTGCAAGGAGGAGCGGTATGGTGGTCTCTACGCCGGGAACCCCCGACGGGGCGTGAAGGAACGGCAGTTTCTTCTCCCGGGACGTGTGGGGAGCATGGTCGGAGGCAATAACATCGATCCGCTCCCACCGGGACAGGAGTTCTTTTCGCTCCTGTTCGCTCCGCAGCGGGGGATTGACCTTGGCGAAAGCATCGGTATAATCAAACATTTCATGCGACAGGAAGAGATGGTGCGGCGTTACCTCGACGCTCCCCCGTGCTGCATCGACCGATGCACCCGTGCTCATATGGCAGAAGTGGAGCCGGCACCCCGCAGCATTGGCGTGCTGGACTGCCCGCACTGCCCGCAGTTCCCCGGCAGGAGTACGGACCTGGGCATGGGATTCAAGCGTGGTAACGGGACCCGGTAGTACCTCTTCCGCATGGATGGTTGCAAGCCCACTCAGTACATGGATCTGGTCGAACGCCCTCTCCAGTTCCTGCGGAGTAACTGTTTTGCCATAACTGGAAGGGGCAAAGAATATCTCACCGAATGCCATAGCCCCGGCACTCCACATGGCGGGGATATGCGTGTCATGGGTCACCCCGCTGTTGATCGCAAAGTGGCAGAACGCTTTTTCTTTGGCATCGAAAACACGCGCACGAAGCGTGTCGGGGGTGTTCACCGGCGGGACCGTGTTTGGCTGGTCGACCACGGTGGTCACACCCCCGGCAAGGGCGCTCTTTGTCCCGCTCTCCCAGTCCTCCTTTGCCGACTGCAACCCATCCCGCATATGAACGTGCATATCGATTGCTGCCGGTAGGACGAAGAGGCCGGTACAGTCTATCACCCGGTCTGCAGGGATTCCTGCACCGGTATGCCTGACAATCCCGTCCGCGATCGTGATATCGACAACCCGCCCGTCGGGAAGACTGACGTTCTGCAACACGAGAGAGGGACGTGATTCCATAGTACTCACTTTTTCTGTGCACCCATAAAGACCTGAGGGACCGTATTACAAACCCGTTGATGCTGAATATGAATAAAAGGGACCAGAAGGCATTCAATTCTGGCTTTGTAACACACCATGACTGTTCACCGCGAGGAACGGATCGTGCGTCCGTCGGAGTTGGCCGGGCTTCGGGTGTTA
Organism: uncultured Methanoregula sp.; assembly: GCA_964503195.1. Taxonomy (GTDB): domain Archaea; phylum Halobacteriota; class Methanomicrobia; order Methanomicrobiales; family Methanospirillaceae; genus Methanoregula. The sequence continues at coordinate 18,988 of CAZCZK010000003.1, read as the reverse complement.
TCACCAGACATAAAAAGAGCAAGAACATAAACCAACAACGTTTGAATAGGGGAATCGTCTGGATTCCGGAGATCTGATCGATGAATAGAACGGAGAAATGCCCATTCTGTAATCCCGATGCCGGGGATATCGTTCTGCAAAACGACCTCTGCTATGCCATCTGGGACCGCTTTCCGGTCAACAGAGGCCATATGCTCATTATTCCGTTCCGCCATACCCCGGATTTCTTCTCGATGACGAGTGTTGAGAGAGTGGCTGTGCTCGCTCTGGTGATGGAGTGCAGAGATGTGGTCGAGAAAAATGTTGCTCCGGATGGTTACAATATCGGATTCAACGTAGGTATTTCGGCCGGGCAAACGGTTTTGCACTGCCACTGTCATATGATCCCCCGGTTTGTCGGGGATGTCGCGAACCCACGCGGGGGAGTACGGAGGGTTGTACCGGGGAGAGAGGGGTATTGATCCACCACCAAAAGATACGTCTGGTAACCCCATGGTAGTACCTCGAAGGTTTGAGGAAATCCTTTGCGGCAAGCCCTTGACATATTCGCCATGGCAGTGACGCTGCCATTATCCTTCCCGTTTCTGATCGCAATTGTTGTGGTCGTCTTCCGCCAGGGTACATGGATGTCCCTGATGGACAGCGGGTCCTTGTCTTTCTTTTTCGGAAGAACGTTTCGTGCAAGGGAAAAGAGGAAAACCGTAGTTCTCCTGTTCAGGCCACGCTGACGCTCTTCTCCACCTTTCCCACCGCCGCAAGATAGACCGGCCACTGGGTCTCGGGGTCCAGCCCTGCAAGCGTGGAAATCAGTTGGTCATGAAACATATCCGTGGGATAAACATCGTACCCGAGGTTTGCTGCCGCGAGGACCAGGTTCTGGCAGGTATGCCCGGCCTCTATCAGCACGCTCCGGTAGCCCCGGTTCCCGAGTGCCCATGTCGAGCGGTACGGGATAGCAACCCAGATGAAGGTGACGGCAGCCCGGGTCATGATCTTGAAGTTCAGGCTTGCCGTGCTCATCTCGAGCGTCAGGTTCGAATCGAGCCGTTCTGCGACGATGCTGTGGGACTCCGGGAGGTACCGGTACAGACCGGTCTCCAATCCCTCAACATCGCTTGCCACAAAGTAGGTCTCCAGGGGGTAGCGCGAACCGCTTGAGGGCACGTTCCTCAGCTGGAAGGTCGCTGCCACATTCTTCCGGAACCCCTGCGTGCACCAGAGCAGGTACGAGAGTTCCTTAAGATTTATACTGGAGCGGGAGAAGAACCCGACGGGTTCCCAGTTCTCGATGACTGTCCTGACGGGTACATCCTTTACCTTGAACCGTTTCGGGCTCGGAAGCCTGATGATAGTCTGACCTTCCCCGATTGGAAGTTCATGGGGTGGTTCCGGGACACGGAGGAGCAGGTCGACCGTGGAATAATCCGGGTACTGCGTTCCTTTGATGAATTCCTTGCCGATATTTTTCATACTACGATCCTCATTATGCTGGGATTTTTTTGATTGAAGAGAAAAAAGGGTGCCGGTTGTTCCGGCCTCATGTGTGTGATGGACAGACGGTTCATGCCGCTGCTTTCAGGTACAGGTTCGCGTACACGATTTGCCCTTTGCTCTTGGGGTGGCGTTCCCCGAGATCGCCAATGTAGTGGTCGAGCTTTACCTTGGTACCATCGACGTCCTTCTCAACAGTGTCAACCTTCTGGTACCCCGGCATCATAAACTTGATCTTCCCGAGGACGTACATATCCCCCTTGACCATCTGGCCGCCGACACGGCCCTCGACATCGCCCTTGATGATGACGGTGCCGCCTTCCGCATGGGTGGAGACGTGGATGAAGGCGTCCTTCTCGATGATGATGGTACCGCCGAGCATGAAGGTGCCGATATCGTTGCCGGCACTGCCCTTGATCCGGATTGTGCCGCCCTTCATACCCCGCCAGTCGCCACGGTAGGCGCAGCCGACATGGTTCTGTGCATTGCCATCAATAAGGATCTCGCCGCCCTGCATCTGGATCCCGCAGAAGGAGTCAACGTTGCCCGTGACGTGGATCTTACCGCCTTTCATCCAGCCGCCGACATACATGTCAGCATTGCCGTTGACCGTGACGGAACCGGCAGTCATCTTGCTGCCGATATACTTGACACGGGTGCAGTCCCCGGCAATCACGATGTCGGTGGCTGCAGCAGTCTCGCCGCCATTACCGGAAACTTCAAAGAAGTCCCCGATCTTCATATGAATCTTGCCCTCATGGCCGGGAAGCGCTGCAATCTCTGCGGCAGTCTTTCCTGCGAATGCGTCAGGGGTTATGCTGTAGCCCTCGAAGATGAGTTCGGGGACTTTGGTGGGTTTTAAAGTAACGGTTGCCATGATCGCACCTCAGGCCTCCACGTCAACATCGATCACGAGCGGGTGCGGGGCGAGGTAGTCCCGGACCTGGTAGTTGATGAGGTCGACCGTGTATTCTTTCATGAAGCTCTGGGCGATATCACGCGTGACCTGCGGATTTGAGGGCATCTTGACATTGACCCAGACCGTCTGCTTGTGGCCATTGCTGACAACTTCGCCGTCCCTGACCACAATCTCGCCGGACTTGACGAAGCAGGCTGCCCGCTGGAATGCCTTCTCTATCATATCAGGGTCGCTCGGCATGTTCTTGTAGTTGAGGTCGAAGATACCGACATCAGCGCTCATGCCGGGGGCAAGACCGCCGTAGATATTGGACATGCCCAGGCATTTGGCCGGGCCGGAGCGGGTCATCTGGGCGATCTCGAAGAGGGTGAGTTCGCGGTCGATGGAATGGAGGTTCGTGGCGTCGATGACCTTGTCCTTGTGCCTGAACGAGTCAAGCACCGCTTCGCGGGCCTTCCTGGACATCAGCCACTTAATGACACGGGGGTACCGGGTGAATGGTCCGGCATTGGGATGATCCGTGCTGATGAACGTCCGGTTCATGTCCTTTGCAAAGAGCCCGAGTTCGAGGCCGATCGCCCACTGGATATCGCAGACCTTGATGTTCGGGTCGTACACATACGGGACGACACCGGCTGCGGTCTCCATCTCCACATCAACATTGACCCACTTGAGGTGGTTAAGGGAATGAAGGTGGTGCTCGAAGGGCCCGTCGGCAGTCATCGTGGTGGTCTCGTCAAGGGTCACGCAGCCGAGGTCGATGGTGATCGCCTTGTTCTTGTTCACGTAGTCCATGACCTCTTTTGCCTTGGACTCGAAGTCGCCCCAGCCGGTTCCACCATACGAGTGGAACTGGAGGTGGGTGGAGTGCATGACCTGCTCGCGGCCGAACTTGTTCTTCGGCTTGACCTGCTCAGCAAGCTTCAGCGAGTCGATGGTGAGCTGGTAGTTGCCGGGGTTCCCAAGATCGTTCTGGTGGATGTGCATGGAGTGCGGGAGACCGAGGTACTCGTTTGCCTCCATAAGGCCGGTGATGATCTCGCGGGGGGTGACCTCGAAGTACGGGACCGGGTCGTCGAGTGTCAGGCAGTTGAGACCCCAGCCCCATGCTGCGGTGCCGCCGGGGTTGACGCACTTGACACCAAAACCCTTCGTGGCCTTGAGGAGCCAGGCGATATAGGCTGCTGTGTTCTCGACCTCATGTTTCTTGAGGTAGTCCATGACGAACCAGTTGTTCGCGAAGACCGGCAGTGCTGCCTCGTCGATGATCGGGGTATCGTGGATCTCCTCGTGGATATGCGGGGAGTAGAGTGGGGGCATCGCTGCTTCCATGACGAACCCGTACCCCATCCGCGCATAGTCGTACCCGGTCTTGAAGGTGCTCGGGATCGAGAACCCGGACTCCATGCGGTAGCCGTTCTTCTGGGCCATTGCGCTCCGGGAGACTCCGGATAAGAGCTTGTCCTCGGGCCGGAACAGCCGCCCGACATTGACCTTGGGTCCCGCGACATGGGCGTGGACATCCACAGCGCCGGCCATCACGGTCTTGCCCTTTGCGTCGATGACCTTTGCAGACGAGCTGACCCTGTCAACAATCTTCCCGTCCTTTATGGCGACATCTGCGACGTCGCCGTCCATATTCCGGGTCGGGTCGACAACGAACCCGCCCTTGATGATAATTTCTCCTGATGTCATCCTCAGCTCACCACCGGGTTTGTCGGATATTTCCGGTCTGCCTTCGCTGCAAGCCAGATAGGCTCGGTCTTGGTCAGTTCGCACATCCGCTCGTACACGCGGTCGAAGAGCTCCTCGTCGCTCGGTACGCCCGGCAGGCCCTTGATGACCGACCGGAACTGGATCGGGACATTGTCCATACGATAAATAACGCCCGGCTCGTCCACACCGGCAATCCTGACCGGGATGTGGAGGTCGGCGATCTCGCTTGCCATGCAGAAGTTCGGGTCGACGACGATGAACGGGTGTTTCTTCAGGTGCTGGACCGCCTGGATGGGGAAGTGGGCACCGGCATCGGCACCGACGTTGACAAAGCAGTCCACTTCGTCCCGCATTGCAAGGTCGATCGAGCTTGTCTCGCCCGGGTTCATGTGGGCGTGGGTGCCCTTACTGAGGTCGATACAGTACGGGAACCCGAACTGCCAGGACCAGACCTGGCCGGGGCCGGTGATGTTGTAGTGGCCCCGCATTGCCATGATCGAGCATTTGGTGTGGGTGTTGAGGTCGCGGGTCAGGCTGATGGCGGCATCGATGTTGTGGTTGCGGCCGTCCGTGTGCGTGCAGCCCATACCGAAGAAGATCATGCAGAACTTGGCCTTCTTCATGATCTCGACGGACTCCTTGATCTTCTCTCGTGGGATACCGGCAACCTTCTCGGGGATGTCGAAGCCTTTGAGCACGGTCCGGAAGGCATCAAAGAGCTCGTAGTCATGGCCCTGGTCGAGCATCAGGTGGTGGTCGGCAAGTTTTGCGGTGTCGGTCTCGCGGGGATCGACAGAGATAATGGTCCGGTGCATCTGGCCCTTCTGGGTGAAGAATCCGCGGGGGAAGATCGAGTACCGGGAGGTGTGGCGGGGGTGCGCGTGCATCGGGTTGCATCCCCAGAAGACCACGACATCGGCACGGTTCTTGACTTCACCGAGGGTGCAGCTCGGGTACCCGTTGTCGAACATGGCAAGGAACGAGGGGCCGTGGCAGATGGTTGCGCAGTTGTCGAGGACAGCGCCGGCCTTCTCGGCAATCCGTGCGACAGCGCTCTGGCCTTCACAGTTGGTGGAGCCGAAGCCGTAGATCAAGGGCTTCTTCGCCGCGAGCATGGTCTTCGCCATCCAGTCTATTGCATCCTCGTACGGGATCTCCTTCATGGAGCCGTCCGGCTGGCGCTGGCGCGGGAGCTTCGGGCGGGTCGGGTCGTTTGCATGGTGGAAGAGGTTGTTTCCGATGATGCAGGCATTGTGCACTTCAAGGATCTTTGTCTCGTCATCAGAGACAAGGACTTCGAGGTCATCGCAGGATGAGCCGCAGTACGGGCATCCGACACCTTTGATCAGTTTTGGCATAGTTAGTTCCCTCCTTTCCAGAGTCCGACAGCGCCCTGTACAAGCTGGAGGGCGGTCTTGAGTTTTTCCTGGGGTGCTGGTTCGATGGTGACCGGGAAGCCGCTGTACTGCGGGGTGCCGGTGGACTGGGTCCGTGGCGGGACGACCTGGTTGGCCCAGACACCCTGCCGGATGTGGGCGAGCCCCGGGGGCACGTACTGGGTCGCGTCAATGGCCTTCACAATCACGGTACCGCACTCGCTGGTTACCCGCACATTGGTGTTCTTCCAGATGCCGGCTTTCTTCATGTCGTCAGGGTGCATCTCGCAGATGGTGCAGGCATCGAAGTAGTCCGGGTTGGTCTTGCCCTTCTCCATGGCAGCGCCTTCCTCAATGGAGCGCTGGGTAATCATATTCAGGTGAATTTTTGTCATAAGCGGGCTCCTTAAGTCACATCGATACCATTGCGCCGGTCTCTCCCTTGCCGGAAAGGGTAATCACCTTGTAGGGGCAGGCCCCGACACAAACGCCACAGCCGGCACAGAGTTCCATCTTCACATCAAGGCTGACGGATTTCCCGTCAACAACGGTGTAGATCTTCTCTTTCGTTACCGGGTCGAGCGTATAGAGCTCGAGCGCATTGACCGGGCAGGAGACCACACAGTTCCCGCACCCGGTGCAGCGCTCTATGTTTACATGTACTGAAAACGCCATACACATCACACAAAAAATTTGTTAACCTTGATCTTTTGATGAGATTATTAATTAAATATTTCTAATTACACCAAGAGTTAAATACTATTAATTAACGAGATAAGAAAAATCCGGCGTTTGGTTGACTACCGACGATTCGTTTTTACCCAGCCATGGGGGATGTCAGGAGCGATTCCGAACACCCGGAATTACCCCTCACTTTTAGGTTGCGCCTGGTTGCGATAGTATATACCGCAATAATCGCACCTGTATTTCATAGACCCCGCCCTGGTTGTCAGACAGGAGAGGTCCGATATCGGTATGAATGCCGGTGCTGCTGCAGGACAGACAATCCCCCTTTGCCATTGCCACATAATCCCGCGGTATGTCGGGGACGAGAAGCGGCCCAAAGGCGGGATACGGGGCATTGTGCCGGCAAAAGAGGGGGCACTGAGGTCGGGCTGATCCGGTCCGCGGTCCTGTTCTTGGTGCCCTGAATTATGCTTTTTAAAAAAAAGGGAAATTCAGGATACATCAGATGAGACCGGCAAGCAGCCGCAGGATCTCCTGCGCGGTAACCGGGTCCACGACCTGCGCGAGCACGAGGCCGCCAAGGGCAATGAAAACTGTCCAGAAGACCTTCCGGACCTGTTCGTTCTTCCCGAACACATCAAGGATAGTCTCCGTGTCGGTCTTCATCGCGTACCGGATCAGTTTGGGCAGGAAGATGAAGAGCAGCAGGAAGATCAGTGCTGCAAGGGTGAACGCGGCTGCGGTCCCGGTCTTCGCGTCAAGGAAGATCCCGGCCGGCACCGCGAAGACCCCTGCCAGGACTGCAGCCGATGCGACCTCGCCGAACCAGAAGTAATGCCGTCGCTCTGCCCCGGCATCCCGTTCGGGTCCCGTAAGGATCGCGGGATCGAAAATTCCCATGGTGCTGAGCAGCCCGTACCATGCTGCATGGAGCTCTTCCGTGTCGGCAACCAAGCCGAGGAAGAGGATCACGAGCGGTATGACGATCAGGATGAATGGCAGGTGGGCAATATCCACCACGAGGGCGAGCAGGATCCCGGTGCCGAATACTGCGGCCCGGGTCCGCAGATCCTGTTCATTCATTGTCCATCTCCTCGTACGTATCGCAGGATCCGGGCGCATCAGCCATGATCGCGAACGTGAAGGTCGGGCTCATCCAACCGCCATTGGCCGGGCTGAAGTCCCGCCGGTTTCCCTTCAGTTCCCGTTTTCTTTTTGCGGTCCGTATCCTCACCGTGTGAATTCCCGCTGCACGGGGATACACGCGCCGGCCCATCATATCCCGCGTCTCCCGATACGGGGGGATCTCGAACCAGTCCAGCCAGAATGGGATTCCACGGGGAAGGTCAGTCCCGCGTATCAGGTCCGGGAGCCGGATCGGTTCCATGCTGTCGTAAATGACGGCCACAATCAGGTCGTCATTCTGTGACTCCGGGTACAATTCCAGCTCGTAAATGATGGGATTCGTCCGGACCTCTTCGGGTGTGAGCGGGATATCTTCCGTCAGCAGTTCGATACCGCTGAATGACATCCGGTAAAGGCCGGTCACGGTCGCGGCTGGCGTACATTCGGTTTCCATTTTGTGCCTCTTGGTGATTAAGAACGTGTTCTTCCCGTGCTTCACCCTTACGGGTTCGGCAGGGGAAAAAAAAGAGGAAGGATTCCTTCCCCCCGTTCTTCTATCAGGCTAAGGCCGCCACCGAATCGGCCCAGGTCTCCACCTTCGTGCGGATCGCGTCGTCCGAATACGAGGTCAGGCTCACACTGTCCCGGCTGAACGTGACCATATAGGTCTCCCCGTTCGGGTCCCGGCACCTCAGGGTGGCTGAGTAGGTCTCGTTCGCGGGATCCCTCACGGGCGTTCCCGTGTGTGCTGCCGTGAGTGCGCTATCAACAAGGATAGCTGCTGCGCCGGCATTGAACCCGGCGATGGTCAGGTACCTGCCGGATTCGTTTCCTACGGTCTTGGCGAGGGCGTCCTGGTAGACCACCTTTGCCACATAGTTTTCCTTGGTCTTCTCCACCGGCTGGTGGGGTACGCCGTTTTCCGTGTAGGCAACGCACCCGAAGGGGTTGCCGGTGATAACGGACTGGACGATGGTGTCGAATGACGATACATCTGCGATCGGGCTCGCGAGTGCGCGAACCGCGGTCTTGGTTACCGATTTCTCTACAAAGTCTGCCATGTTGGTTTCCTCTTTTACGTGATTCTGGAGAGGGAGATCCTCCGGATCTCCCTGCTCTTGTCCGGCAAAGTTTGCGCACACTTTGCAGACGGGAAGGGAGGTCGTTTGTCTCCCTTTGTCGCGGGGCCCTTTGACATATCAGTATGGGTTTTATAGGGAGATGGGCTTGGCTGAATAAATCAGGAAATCGAAAAACGGAGGATTTTGGCGGGGATTGGGAATTATCCGGGCACGATGGGTGGCCGGATGGTTTTGACAAAATGGGACAATGGACAGAGTGGTCGTCAGAAATTTGATTTATTCTGCTACCGGTAACCCATCCATATAACGATAAGATTGTGGAGGCACAAAGCCCGGTATCGTTTCATATGGATCAATTGGATCGTTAAATTCCTGCAGGTTCTGGATCTCGATAGCGAAAGCCCGTGACTTTCCCTCAAAGTATGAGAAAAAATCCCGGTCATCAATACCGGCATACTCTTTCACATTATCCCAGAGCTCGCGTGGATGATCTTCCAGGATTCCTCCGACTTCGAACGATCCAATAATTTTTTTCACGGGTGATGATGAATAGATGTAGATCAGATCAATCTCACGATTTTTAAAGATAGTTTTGCGAAACTCGTACCGCTTCCCGCCTTCAATGATGGACCTGACATATTTTGGCTTAATTGACAGTAAAACGTCCATCGATGCCCCCAAGGCCTTTAACCACGTTATATTTCTCATCGCTTATCTGCATTATGGATTGCGGGGGGCCATTAAAAATCCCGGATGCCAGTAATGTCGTCAATTTCAGGGGATTTTTGAGATGGAAATGGTGCCGGAAGAGTATGACGGTCATAGGCATTTGAGAGGATTCGATTTCGTCCCGGGTGTAAACCGATCGCTTGCCAACAAACCGGATGATCTCATCGGTCCCGGTCAGACCAACCCGGACTTCTTCGATGACTCCGAGAGATGTAACAATCTGGCGATCAAAAGTCTGTTGATCCTTTGTCAGATAAAATAGGAGAATATCCCCCGGCTTGAACTGCCTGATCCGGGAATGACTGAGATAAGCTTTCTTGATAGAATTTCCTTCGATGATAAATTCACCGACATGTTCAAGAAGCATTGTCTGCCGGTGGCCATAATCAGTAAAAAGTCTGGTATGGTAATCCGGATAAATCGGAACGATCCATTTCTTTACTTCTGGACCATCATAAAAGGAAGGATAATACTTTTTGAAAATATCTATTGGCGTTAATCCTTCAATATCCCGGGATTCGGGAATCATTTTTTTCAGGAAGATCTCTTCTCCCCGTGAATTTATCCCGGCTTTGACGAATCCATACTCCCGGATAAGGTCAACAAGCCGATCGTTTTCTTCGGTAAAATGGGTAAGAAAGATCTCATCGCAACCGTTCTGAATGGTCAGATCGATAGAGATTTTCAGGAGCAGTTCACCGATCTTATTTCCTACATGGGTAACCTTGAGGGTAGCAATCTTCAAGCGTTTCTTCTGCGGCAAAGGTGGAGCGATATCGATAATATCATCCTCAAATTTGCAGATGAGAAGAGCTCCGATGCTCCCGTCCGTGCGATAACTGACATGACATTTCCGGTGCTCCAGGGATTTTTTCATAAACCATTCGGAAAATTCCGGATAATCACGTTTGAGGGAATCAAAAATTGGATCGCTGAGTTTCAGATTGTACATGAAATCTTCTTTGAGTCCCGGTGGTGATGGGATCCTTTCCTTTTTCGGAATGAACTGCCGGAAAAACTGGATTGCATCATCAATATGGAGGAGCCGATCATCGATGCCGGCTGCAAATGCTTTCCGGTGAATCCCCACGTCTTCTGTCAGCAGAAAATCGACAGCTCCACGGAGGACTGAGTAGAGAATTTCATTATCAACCCTGTCCTGCGGTGATTGCGGGCTTCCGACAGTCCTGATAAATCCTCATCACAAGCCGCAGAAGGAGGGCTTGGCAATTGCCGGTATATTCCAATTTTTGAGAGCATCACATCTCTTCTGCGTCCATCGGTATCTCTTTGAATATCTGCCAGGGATGAAGGATGAATGAGGACATCCACCGGAATTTTTTGCAGGAGTGCAAAAAGATCGCCAACATTTTGTGACACAATCCGATCATCTTCACGATAAATGAAAATGTTGGTATCGATGAGTAAGTGCATGAGAGACTCCTGATTCAATCATCCTTTTCTCGTAAGGATAAAGGGTCAAGTGCATGGAGTGAAAGAAATAATTCACTCTATCAGTTTCTTCACCAATCCACCTGATTCCTACAACCGGTCCTGACAGCCCCCAGCGAGTTGTCCGGCCGATCCCCCGCTGTACTAGTGCTGCCGCCCTCATTTTCCGGGCAGGGAAACGGCGCATTCCCCCCAATCGGAGGCTGAAACGGGCGTCTCCTCCAACAATGGTGTCATTTTTTCGCGAAACAGTGTCAATTGAGCCGGAAAAACAGGTAATCGGAGGCTGAAATTGCCTCCGTTGATTTCACCCTTCCCGGGATCCCTTATACAGTACCTGACGGTAACCCCGACGTAAAATCCGCAGACAGCCCCTGGCAGGCTGCCAGGCACGTTTCCCGGCCCCCTGTTTCCAGACAACCACCTGCCTGTGCTTCGGGAAAAACTTCGCGGTATGAGTGCTGCCGCCCTCATTTTCCGGGCAGGGAAACGGCGCATTCCCCCCAATCGGAGGCTGAAACGGGCGTCTCCTCCAACAATGGTGTCATTTTTTCGCGAAACAGTGTCAATTGAGCCGGAAAAACAGGTAATCGGAGGCTGAAATTGCCTCCGTTGATTTCACCCTTCCCGGGATCCCTTATACAGTACCTGACGGTAACCCCGACGTAAAATCCGCAGACAGCCCCTGGCAGGCTGCCAGGCACGTTTCCCGGCCCCCTGTTTCCAGACAACCACCTGCCTGTGCTTCGGGAAAAACTTCGCGGTATGAGTGCTGCCGCCCTCATTTTCCGGGCAGGGAAACGGCGCATTCCCCCCAATCGGAAACAGAATTGGATGTCTTCTCAAACAATAGTGTCAAAAAATGACGAAACAGTGTCAAAAGTGCCGGAAAAACAGGTAATCGGAGGCTGAAACCACCTCCGTTGACCTCACCCCCCTGGCCCACCCCCCTCCTCACTATGGGTGGGGGAGGATCCCGTCTCCCCGGGAGGAGCCGACATAACCGGTATTCCCTTCAGTGAACCGGTTACACCGTCTCCTCCCGCAGCCTGAGCGTTCATCGCATTCCGCTTCGCCAGCCAGCGATGAATATGATCGGGAGGAATGGCACCTCCGGAATCCGCCGGGAAGCCGTCAGCTGGTGCAGGTACCGGAGACCCGGCATCACCGGAAGCCGGCGGCATCGTCCTCACCGGCTCCCCGTTCACGAAAAGCACCTCGTCCCGGTCGATCTCTTCAAGCTCGCCATTCTCACGGACCCGGAAGAACCGCAGCCTCCCATGCCGCGTGTACAGCCAGAGCTCGCGGGAGACCGGTCCCCCGCAGGGGATTGTGCAGAGCCCGGCAATCGCGCCGGCATAGTCCGCACGGATCTCCGCAAGCGTTGCCCGATCGAGCCTCACGGCCAGCCGGAGACAGACTATGACGAGCAGCCCGTTCCCGTAGAACAGGAAATTGCCGGCATACTCAGGCGACGACCGGAAGCGTATCACCCGGCCGCGCCTGAGCGCAGCCGGGATCGCCACATCGAGCCCTTTCACCGGCTCCGGTCCCCGTTTCATACCGGGCACTCCCTGCGGCCGGCCCGTGACCGCCTGCCCGTATTTTCCTCTGAGTCCTTGGAGATCGTTGCGACCACCACCGGTTTCAGTTCCTTTTTGATCGGCCGGGTCCGGACGGTCACATTGAAGTGGTGCCAGTGCGTCCGCTTCACGCTGACGCGGTACAGACCATCGCCCCATTCACGGATGGTCCGGGTTATTACCTGCGGGAGGATGTGGAGAGGGATCTCTCCCTCGGTTCGCGATCTGCGTCTCGTCAAGCGGGCCTCCGTCCTGCCTCCAGGATCACCATCCTGCGGTTGAGCCGTTCGATCTTGTGCATGAGGCGGCAGGAGAGGTTTTCGCGCATGTCCGAAAGGACGAAGACCAGGTGCCTCCACTTCTGAGGGAGGATGAGCCAGTCCTTCATCCTTTCACCCCCGCACTCCTGGCCGGTGCGCCATGGGGCTCCCCGAGGCGGAGTTCGAGCGTATCGATCCGTTGCTGGAGATCCGCGACATGCAGGAGCATCTCATCGTACACCTTGTCCTGCCGTTCCACGAGGGAACAGGTGAACTCCCTGAACGAATCCTCGAACATACGGTACGCCACTTCACCGTTCGGATCCCTGATATTCCTCATTGTCCGCTGCCGGGCTTTCTTTATCGCATCCGGTGTTGATGGCGGGGCAATGCCCAGCAGCTCCGTTTTCCGGAACACGGACCCGGGGACCGGCCTGCGCACGGTCTGTCTGCCGGGCCTGTGCTTTTTAGCCCATGCGAGTTCCTCATTTGCCGGCCCGGACCCCCCGGGTGCGGGCAGAGCCTGGTCATTGTGCGATACCGTGCGGGAAGGCTCCGGTACCCCGGAGTTTTCCCGCTGCGGGATCCCTTCGGGTCCCGCATCTCCTGATTGCGTTCTCTCTTCTGACATTGTTGATCGTTTTTTCCAGATGTTCAACAACAATACAGCACGATGGCGGATGAGGCGCTCTGCCCGGAAAGATGCAGGTCAATGCCGGCGAACAGGCATGATGGCGGCTACCGGACCGAACCTGGGAGGTACGGTAAAGCCATATTCCGCCCGTTCACTGGCGTATTATTGGGTCAACAGAAGAGCGCGGCTAAAATCCGCTTCAGTCCCGAAAAGCACCGGGAAAATCCCACACATGCACACGAACCCGGCCCTCCACACATGGCCGGGATGTACCTGGTCAGCCTGCCGGCACATCCTCTCCGGCAGAACAACCCGGTACCCCATCACCGTACAGAGCAGGACCACCTGGATGAGGATAACGGCTGCCAGGCACTGCGCTGCATGCAGCGGGTGGCCGAGCGCCATGATCTTTATCGTCAGTGGAATGGAGAGTTCGTTGAACATTGTGATTAACAGAGAAGAGCGATTCCGGAATATATACTAGTTGGTCGAATCTGTGCTGATGTATTTCCTTAAAAGAATATTATAACTGCCTGCCGGATCACAATCCCGTTCTTCCGGGAAAATCCGGCAAACCTGCCGGCAGGATTGACGGTTCAGCGTTTTTTTTTAAAACGAGGAACTTTATGTGCGTCACACGGGAGCCGGGACGGTAAAATAGTATTCACCACAACGGTCTTGTTGACTCCCCTGCCTCATCGAAGAGCCGGTGATCGAGGTCTGGTTCAACCCGGGCAACGGAGCATATCCCCCGGTGTACCTCTATGATCTGGTACCGACCCGTTTTAATGACCCAGGTGTTCCTTAAAAAAAAGAGAACGTCAATCGATCCCTACCATCACTTCGGAGGCCTTCACAATCGCGTAGACCTTCGATCCTTCCTTTAGTTTCAGGTGTTCTGCAGAGGTTGTCGTTATAGATGAGACGATCTCATTGCCCCCGGCAACGGAGATCGTGACTTCTGTGCTTACCGGGCCCTTCCTGATCGCCTTCACGGTTCCGGGAATCTGGTTTCGTGCACTGATTTTCATGGTTTTCACCCGATTGACCTTATGGGACGGAAGATCCGTTAATTGTATCCGATCAGGCATGCCGGGCTTTGATCCTACGTACAGAATCGCTCGTCCGCTCTCACGCTGGCAATCCTGTTCCCACAGCCGGCAAACCACCCGGACTTCTCGTCAGGATAACAATCGAACTCCGGCACGTACGGTTTGATATCAAGGAGCGGCGTCCCGTCAACAACATCAACACCCTCGATGACCAGTTCGCAGTCATTTACGGAGATGAGCTTGACGATTGAGAAGCCGATCGGGTTCGGGCGACGGGGTGCACGGGTTGCGAAGATGCCGTGCGGTACCGTATCAAGGAAAGGAATTACTTCTAGCTCGTAACCGTGTGAACGGTGGAACGCATAGATCAGGATAATCCGGGAAAAACCGGACAGGTCGCGCAGACCTCCCCGGAAGTGTTCATCGATCAGGACAGTACCCCGCACTGCAGCCGCACCCGCGGGCTGGATCGGCATACCGGCGGGTTCGGCAAACGGCGAATGAATAATTCCGACGGGGGTATAGGAATAAACCTGACGGGGACGTGGATCCATTATGGGTCACCTGACCATGTTCGTATCCGAAAGAACGTAAAATCCGGATACCCTTATGATTAGCTTTCATCGTTTGCTTCTGTTAAAAATATTCACCTATTGCTTTCCCTCCTGACAAATACCGACGCGTGGGCAGTAATGGAATGACTGGCAGCACGTTTCAGCCCACTAAAAGAGGGTGTACTATTGCCTGGGCCTCACAGCATAGTATCGGATAAAAAAACCAAAGGGATCCTGGGAGATCCAGCATTGATAGAGATTCCTGGTGTGTGTGCATGTGTCCGGATGGCTGAATTTTCCACAGGACATTACAAAAATGAGCTGGCATCTATTATAATCTTTTTCATTTAACTTAATGAGAATGTAAATGAATAGTTATTTATTAAACCCGATCAAGAATTATGGAAGGGATTAAACCATGAACAAAATCCAGCAGGCACAAACTGCCATCTCTCTATCCGGTATCGTATGCGGACTTCTGGTACTGACCATCATCATGGCCGGGTGCATGTCATCAGCACCAGCGCAGCCTGCTGAAACGGCTGCAACAACCGCACCGGTCCCCGCAACAACGGCACCCCTCACCCCGGCAACACCGCAGGTGATCAGCACAACTGCGCCCCCGGTCGCCGTACCAACAACCAGCGCACCCGCGCCGGCGTACACGTACTCGGAAGGCAATGTCGTTGCGTATACCGCGGCATCGCTCAAGGGCGCATCCCCGGCACTGGCTGCCGGTTTTGAGAGGATGTATCCCGGCCACAAAGTTGTCTTCAACCTTGACGGCACGCAGGCACTCAGGACCCAGGTGCAGAACGGTGCGTATGCCGACGTGTTCATATCCGCGAGCCAGAAGTATACCACAGAACTCACGACCGGCGGTTACTTTGTCGACGGGAGTGTAAAGCAACTCACCACAAATTACGTCATTGTCATCCTGCCGGCAAACAATCCGGGTAAGATTACATCACTTTCGGATCTTTCAAAACCCGGCCTGAAGATCGCGATGGCTGCTTACACCGTTCCCATTGGCACGGTGACCTACGGTGCGCTTGCCAGTCTTGCGAAATCCACCTACGGCAAGGACTGGAACACCTCCGTCTTCAAAAACGTTGTAACCTACGAGACAACTGAACCGGGTGTTGCGACCAAGGTGGCTCTCGGTGAAGTGGATGCCGGATTTGTCTACGAGTCCACTGCGGCGGCAGGTAAAGACACGTATGCCACCATCAACATACCGAAGAAAGACAATGTTCTCCAGACGTACCAGATCGCTGTCATGAAGCAGTCCACGGGCAAGGGCGCGGCAACGGATTTCGAGAACTTCATGCTCTCGGGCGCCGGCCAGCAGATCTTAAAGGACTACGGTTTCAGACCGATCTCATAAACCTCCAATCTTTTTAAAATGCCGGAACCCAAGTGTGAATAGCTGATATTTTCCGGAACACCTGCGTTATGAATCCTGCACCGGTCTTTTCAGGGAACATGAAGAGAATCACCACCTGCGTAGGTGCAGCGATCCTGGTTGCTTCCGTTACCCTCTACCTTGCCCTGCCGGTTGCGGCCTTGTTCCTCCGGACCACTCCCGGCTTGTTCTTCTCCACCCTTTCAACACCTGCCGTGATGAACGCACTGTTCCTGAGCCTGTCTACGTCCGTTATTTCGTTAGGGATCGTGGTCGTTGTCGGCACCCCGTTTGCGTATGTCCACAGCCGGAATGATTACCCGGGAAAAGTGATCATCGACACCCTCATCGATCTGCCGCTGGTGCTCCCCCCGGCAGTAGCCGGTCTCGCCCTCCTGGTACTCTGGGGACGGGCAGGCCTGCTGGGGCAGTACCTCTCCCTGTTTGGCATCAGCATTGCCTTTACCACACTCGCTGTCATCATGGCCCAGATCTTCGTTGCCTCCCCGTTCTACCTGCGCCAGGCAAAATCCCTGTTTGAACAACTTGACCCGGCCTATGAGCTGACCGCCCGGACCCTCGGGGCTTCCCCGCTGCGGATCTTTGCGCTGATCACCCTGCCCCTGACGGCGAACGGTCTCGTCTCCGGTGCGGTGATGACGTTTGGGCGTGCACTGGGGGAGTTCGGCGCAACGATCATGTTTGCCGGCAACCTTCCCGGGGTAACCCAGACCATGCCGCTTGCGGTGTATGTAGGTCTGGAAGGGAACCTTGCTGTCGGGCTGACAATCTCCATCCTGCTCGTGGTAATCTCGTTTGCGATCATGATTGCCGTCCGGCTCCTCGCCCGCGGGGGAGCATTCCGTGTTTGATGCAACGATCCAGAAGAGACTGAGGGACTTTTCTTTGGATCTCACTATCCGTGCCGGGCCGAAAGAGATCGTTGTTCTCATGGGGGAGAACGGCGCCGGGAAATCCACGGCGCTCAATATTATTTCCGGTCTGATACCTCCGGATGCAGGATTGATCCGGTATAACGGCACCGTGCTCTTTGATTCAGAGAGAAACGTGGATGTTCTGGCTGAAAACCGCCGCATCGGGTACGTATTCCAGAAATCCGCGGTCTTTCCCCACCTTTCTGTCCGGGACAATGTCGCATTCGGTCTTTGCGCCCGGCATAAACCCAAGGATGTTATCAAAGAACGGGTCGGGCACTGGCTGAGCGCGATGCATATCCAGGATATTGCGGATGTGAAAGCAGGAAACCTGTCGGGTGGGCAGAAACAGCGGGTTGCTCTTGCCCGGGCCCTTGCCACAGAGCCGGCACTGCTGATGCTGGACGAGCCGTTCACGGCACTGGATGCGGAGAATATCCGGCTCACAAAAGAACTGACACGGACGTTCGTGAAAGAGATGGCAATACCCTGTCTTGTTGTTACTCACCGGCTGAGCGACTGCAGGGATGTCGGGGACAAGGTGTGCGTTATCTCCCAGGGAAAACTGGCGTGGGAAGGAAAGCCGGAAGATCTGCCCGCGTCTCTCTTTCGCAGCGGGGATGCGTAACGTTACGGTTTTTCCAGATGCGGTTGTGAGATTTATTACCTCCTGGGTGTGATGTCCGGCAGGATGAGGCAGCGGGCAGTGTCATTGTCAATGGCCACACAAAGGAGAATTTTAAAAAGAGCTAATTTTTTATATCTGTCAGAGTAATTCCCCTATCATCCCGGGAAAGGGGGATCTTTTGTTATGGCGTTCATAAAAACCAGGTTTGTTGTTATCATACTCATTGTCTTTCTGACAATGAGCGTTGGCATCGTGAGTGCTGCTCCAAAGGCGCAGGATCCGGTGACGGAGTTCCGGCTGACCGCGAGCGATCCTAGTGCCGGGGCGGAACTCGGCCGATCCGTGGCAATTGACGGTAATCTCGTGGCGGTTGGGATGGGAGCTGACGGCGCTGACGGGGCGGTTTACCTGTACAGGCGCCAGGGCACAATGTATGTCTTAGAGGAAAAACTGGTAAACCCGGATGCGACCCCCAAGGCTGAATTCGGGAGAAGTGTCGCAATTCAGGGTACGACTGTACTTGTCGGGGCCCGCTTTGCCCAGGCCGGCACTACAGACGGGGCCGGGGCTGTCTATGTATTTAAGAAAAATGGAAAGACATGGCGTTATGAGAATAAGGTAGTCTCTCCGTCTCCCCAGGCGGGAGATAATTTTGGCCGGGCTCTCGCCATCCAGGGGAACCTCCTGGTGGTTACTGCTAGAAAGGAGAAAATTGCTGATAATGACGTTGGAGCTGCATATGTGTTTACCTATAAGGATGGTGGGTGGAAATTCCAGACAAAACTTGTAGCAGGCGACCCGGCAGCGAGTGCGTATTTTGGCCAATCGGTAGCTCTCCAAGGTAACCTGATGGTAATAAGCGCCCGCAATGCCGATCCCAATGGTGCCGGAGCAATTTACCTCTTCCGGAAGGCAAGGGACGGGTGGAATCAATTTGCAAAGGTGACACCATCGGATGGAATAGTCGATGACCAGTACGGATTTGCTATCGCGATCAAAGGAGACACGATTGGGGTGACTGCCAGGAGAGCGGATCCCGGAGGCAAAGAAAATGCAGGTGCTGCATATGTCTACTCCCTGAAGGGGGATTCAGTCCAGTTTGTCACTAGACTTACACCCGGGGATGCAGTCGCAAAGGATGAGTTCGGTCAATCGGTTGCCTTTGTCGGGGATGTCATTGCTGTTGGGGCATGGAGGGATGACAAAGCAAAGGGGTCAATCTACCTCTTTAGCCAGAAAGGAGGTCAGTGGTCAGAGATAGGTAAGATCTCAGCATCTGATGGTATCGCAGGTGATGAATTTGGATATTCGCTGGCAGCCCAGGGCAATCGCATGGTGACGGGCGCCCATAAAGTCGATC
>CAZCZK010000002.1:15340-54298 GCA_964503195.1 uncultured Methanoregula sp. | reverse complement strand
TACGGGCGCCGCGTGAAGTAATTATCTTCCCGTCTTTACTTAATCTTACTGTCACCTCAACAAGTGCATCAGTGCCACCTGAGATCGCATCGACATGGTACTCTTCGAGACGGATGTCGGCAACCTCCCCGACACATTTGCGCAGCACTTCCATGGCAGCATCGACAGGACCGTCCCCGGTCGCAGCTCCCGTCATCTCCACATCGTTTACGACCAGCGTAACGGAAGCTGTGGGGATCATGTTGCTGCCGGATACAGCGGTGAACTGCCTCATCCTGATGATCGGCTCGCACTCGATCGCAAGGACTGCATCCGCGATTGCCATCAGGTCGGCATCGGACACACGTTTCCCCTCGTCACCGAGCTGCTTGATCCTCTTCACGATCTCTTTAACCTGTTTCTCATCAGCCTTGTAATTCATCTCATGGAGAGCAGCCTCGACCGATGCACTACCGGAGTGTTTGCCCAGTACGATACGCCGTTTGCGGCCTACTATCTCGGGTTCTATTGATTCATAAGTAGACGGTTCGCGGATCACGCCATGGGCATGGATACCACTCTCGTGGGTGAATGCCATATCGCCCACAATCGCCTTGTTTACCGCGAGAGGGACACCACTATGCCGGGCGACCAGGCTCGAGAGCGGATAGATCAGTTCCTTGCGAATACGCGTCTGGTACCCGTACAGAACCTCAAGCCCCATGACAACTTCCTCAAATGGTGTGTTCCCCGCACGCTCGCCCAACCCGTTGACCGTCACATGGGCGCAGGAGGCGCCGGCTTTCAGTGCCGCCATGGTGTTGGTGACAGCAAAGCCGAGGTCGTCGTGGCAGTGGATCGAGAGCGGTGCTATCTTTGTAAGCGGCGGGATGACTTCCGCTGCTTTCTCGGGTGTCAGGAGTCCGACTGTATCGCAGAAACAGAGCCGGTCGGCACCGTGTTCGATACCGGATGTAAATATTGAACGGAGGAAGGACTGGTCAGCCCGGGATGCGTCCTCCCCAGAAAGCTCAACAATGAGTCCCCGGCTCTTGGCGTAATCCACGGCGTCCATTGCCATGGTAACGACCTCGTCGCGTGTCTTTCGCATCTTCTTTGCAATATGGAGGTCGCTCACCGGCACGACGAGGTGGATTGAATCTGCATTGCAGTCCGCAGCATAATCGATGTCGATATGCAGAGCCCGGACAAAGGTACATATTTCCGGTCTCAGTCCGGCATCCACGATCCGCCGGATCGCTTCACGTTCCCCATCGGATGCAGCTGCAGAACCGGCCTCGATGACATCAATACCAATATCCGAGAGCCTTGATGCAATCTCAAATTTTTGTTCAGTGTTCAGCGAGACGCCGGGAGTCTGTTCCCCATCCCGTAATGTAGTATCTAAAAATCGCAGGTTATTGACAAATAAAGCACTCACTCATGGCATATCACCATGGGTAATTGTTGGGGTGAGGAATATAAAAATATTCGGGCAAAAAGTGGCACGGGTCAGATAAAGTATATTCCTGTTGCCGGGAATCTGATATCAGGAGAACCTGTACAGTTCCATGTTCCTTTTCATGTCCAGTAAAAAAAATCGTATTGAATCTGATACCACCTGCGCACAGATCATGAGTGAATGCCATGATCTCCAGCAGGCTGATACCCACGGAGACCTCGGGAAGAAAATTGCCCTCCTTATGGTTCGTTATTCCCCTTCAGATATCCAGCAGATGAAACGGAATTTTGGCTCAAAGGTCCAGGAATTTACACCGGAATACCGGGACCGGCTGACCCTGAAGATCAACGAACATCTGCTCGGTACGTTCCAGACAATCAGGCTCCGGCACCAACAGGGATCGTTTAGTACTATGAGGGAACCGGTGACTCAGCAGCATCGATCCTATTGGGATATGGTGATCAGTCAATGTACTGAAGCTGGCACCAGCAATCCCCGTTTGTGTTTCCTCAATTACCTGCTCGCAGCATTCTGCATGTTTGTTCTCGATGAACCCGGGCACCCGGTCGGTACCCCTTTTCCCGGAGGAGATACCGTACAGCTGGTCGATGGGATCTTTTACTGTCCTGTACGGGAGAAGGCAGTTGACGTGGACTCCGCCCTCTGCCCGTTTTGCCCGGCCCGGCAGACACCCGGGATCGGATACCTCCGCCCTCCAATCAATGGCAGTGAGTACCGGAAACAGGAATTTATCGACAACTGCTACCGGTTCCATAACTTTAACGGCTGACCTCAACAGTCATCTCCCATTTATTAACTAATTCAGAGAATTGTTCAGAAGCCTGAACTGCCTGACACGAGATATCAGGATTTTTTGCTTCATAATGATCGTCCCAGTGTCTGGTTCTGGTTTTGAGAACGGGATCTGTACGAGCGATTGATGGTCCGGTTCTTTTCAGCTGTTTTTTTGGGTCCTCATTGGTTATACCTTAATCAGGAATGAATGCACCAGTTCGGCTCTCAACAGCCCCGTGGTAAATGTCACATGTCGAGAATACAAAAGTGAAGGTTCCTCGGCCGGGAGGTAATTCCTCTTAAATCAGATACGGCACTGAACATAAGGAATGATTCAGTTCCAGAAAAATGGGTAGACGTGTTAAGATTATTTTCCGGCCAGGATCCGGACTTCAGCGATCACATCATTTCCTGTCATCTCAACCCGGTAATTTCCAGGCGCCCTGACCATGAATTCCTGTTTTGTCGTAATACCGAATCCCTTGTTAAAGCCCTGCTCTTCAACGAGCCCCCCGTTGCCGGCATCATACACGCTCACTTTAAACCATGCACTGGGGCTTGTGTATGAAGTATTGATAACCCTCTCAGAGGAAAGGTCGATATCAACGGTTTTCTCACCATAAAACATTTTTGGTGTTATATTAAACTTAATATAAAGTGGAGGGGAAGAAGTGTCATGGGCAAAGACATCTTTCTGTCCGCCTATGAATGCATGGTCAGCTGCGTAGACCTGGTTATATGTTTCTGTATATTTATCTTCATACGTCTGGCTGACTGCCGGATTGGTTACTGTTGGTATTACAGTGGTCGGTTTCGTTGAAATCGTAATCAGGACCTGGGTAAGAGTCGGACTTGGGAGGGTAGTGGTCTGCAGGAGATCCGAACCGGTCCCCTTTGATCCAGTCATCAGAGGCAGGCCGATAAAATAGACACCTGCTGCAATGATGAGTATTCCAATTATTCCTGCGATGACCCTGGTTTTTCCTGATCCTTCGGATGGTGTTACCGGGACTGCCGTGGGTGAAACAGGCGCAGCGGGAGTGACCGTCGTCGCTGGTACAGCTGCAGATTCTTCAACAGGTGTTCCACAATATTCACAGAATTTTTTACCGGGAGTCAGTTCTTTCCCACAGGAAGTACAAAATCGCATACAAACAGAATAGACAATTACAACGTGATATTTTTTCCCGTCTATTTTTTTTCAGAACCGGCACCATGTGAGCAAATAAAAAAGGTCAGAATTCCCGCAACCGCTTTTGATATGGGAAAATTAAAAAATATCTGTGGTTTGGGCAGAGAAGGTTATAGAAACAAACGATACGGAGAAAACTTTTCTTAACCTTAAATAATTCCCGCTGCCTGCGCTATCCATCCCCAGTGTATGAGAAACACATATTTGGACTGCCCCCGTTCAGTGTGCAGGTTCTGAGTCATCCTCGCAATGGTGATATCCTATCAGCTGTGGAGGAGTCTGGACGATTCATCAGAAGCATAACAGATGATTTCAAATCATCAGTGTTCTCCGGGTTCCCCCGAAAGGAACAGAGGTTTCCGATCAACTTTTTAAAAATCAAAAAAAAGGGGAGAATTCAACCCTTTTACTCGTTGTGATCGTTTCCGTAGGAAGCACATTGTCCCCTACCTCTGCCAAGGAACATTATGATCTCTAGAACTTCTTGACCGCTTGAACGAGCTTCCCGACGGATTCCTGTGCATCGCCATACAGCATCCGTGTGTTGTCCCGGAAAAACAGGTCGTTCTCTATGCCGGCAAAACCTTTCCCCTGTCCCCTCTTCAGGACAATGACGTTCTTTGCCTGTTCGACATCGAGGATCGGCATACCAAAGAGCGGACTTCCCTGTCGGTGCGCTGCCGGGTTAACCGTATCATTGGCTCCAATGACAAGGACGATATCTGTGCTTGGAAACTCCGGGTTTATCTCGTCCCGGTCAAAGAGGCGATCATACGCAACACCGGCCTCGGCGAGAAGGACGTTCATGTGTCCGGGCATCCGCCCTGCAACCGGGTGGATTGCAAACTTCACCTGAATGCCCTTGCTTTCGAGCAGGTCGGTCAGCTCCTTGACCTTCTGCTGGGCCTGGGCGACAGCCATACCATAGCCGGGAGCGACGATCACCTTATCTGCATATGCGAGAAGAACCGCGACATCGTCGACTTCGATCGACTTCATACTGCCCTTGATCTCTGCCCCTTTCTCATCAGTTGACCCAAATGCACCAAAGAAGACGTTCGTGAGCGGACGGTTCATTGCCCGCGCCATATTGAGCGTGAGCAGCGAACCGGCAGCGCCGACAATGATACCCGCTACTACCATCGCATAGTTCGGGGTCACAAATGAGAACCCGTCAAGCGCTACGGCAAGGCCGGTGAAGGCGTTGTACATCGAGATTACCACGGGCATGTCGGCCCCGCCGATCGGGAGTGTCATCAGGAGACCGAACCCGAGTGAGAGGAGGAAGAATAACGGAAGATATATGGAGACGGAGAGCGGGACCCCGGCTGGCTGTGCGATTACGAGTACACCGGTTGCGATGGCAAGAACCAGGACAAGCATGTTGAGGATCTGCTGGCCTGAAAACGTGATCGGCCGCGGCCGTATCCAACCCTGGAGTTTCAGGAATGCAACAATGCTCCCCATGAATGAGACAGCTCCGATGAGACCCCCAATAACAGCTAGGGACCCCGTTGTGGCAGTCGTCGTGCCGAGGAGTGCAATTGCCGAGATCCCGGCCGCAGCGCCGCCACCCATACCATTGAAGAGCGCGATCATCTGAGGCATTTCGGTCATCCCAACGCGTTTTGCCGCGATATAACCGAATCCCCCACCAATCACGATTGCGATCGCGATCAGGGCAATGTTGGTGAGGTTTTGGGTAAAGAACGTAACGAGCGTTGCGATCAGCATCGCAGCTCCTGCCCATACGATCCCACTCCGGGCAGTGAGCGGGTGGCTCATCCGCTGCATGCCGATAATGAAGAAGAAGATTGTCACGATGTAGATCGGGTCGATCAGCCAGGAGAGTTCGGCCATCTTACCCCTCCTTTCCCGGCTTCTTCCCGCTGCGATCGAACATATGGAGAATTCGTTCCGTGACAACGTAACCGCCGGTCACGTTGGCCGCTCCGAGTATGACGGCGATAAAACCAATGACCTGTTCAACGGGTGTTACTGCAAAGCCGAGGGCGATCATTGCACCGACGAGAACGATTCCGTGAATGAAATTCGAACCGCTCATGAGTGGCGTATGGAGTATGGCAGGAACACGGCTGATGACAACGTACCCGGTGAACGCGGCAAGCATTACTATGTAGATCGCCGTCCAGAGCATGGTCATTTCTGTCATAATTTTCCTCCGGTAAGAAGATCAAGCGTTGGTTTATGCCGCACCTCACCTGCGTGAACCAGGATGCTTGCAGTCAGGATCTCATCAGTGAATTCACTGACAATTGAACCGTTCCCGTCAACGAGGAGTGTCAGGAACGACTGGAGGTTCTTTGCGTACATCTGGCTCGTGTGGAACGGCACCTGTGCCGGGAGGTTCTGCGGTCCTAGGATCAGGACCCCGTGGTCCCTGATGCTTTTGCCTGCCTGGGTTAGCTCACAGTTGCCTCCAGATTCAGCAGCCATATCGATGATGACGGCGCCAGGCCGCATCATCGCAACCGTATCTTTCGTGATAAGGACGGGGGCTTTACGCCCGGGGATTGCAGCCGTTGTAATGACAATATCGGCTCGAGCGACTGCGGCAGAGACCATCTGCTGCTCCTGAACCTTCTCTTCTGGCGTGAGCTCGCGGGCATACCCCCCCTGGCCTTCGGCATTGATCTCAAGTTCGAGGAACCGTGCGCCAAGGCTCCGGACCTGTTCGCCGGCAGCACGCCGGACATCGTAGGCCTCGACGAGGGCCCCGAGCCGCTTTGCTGTGGCAATCGCCATAAGGCCGGCAACACCAGCACCGAGGATGAGTACCGTTGCCGGGCGTATCGTGCCTGCGGCCGTTGTCAGCATCGGGAGGAACTTCGGGCAGTTGTCGGCACCCAGGATGGCTGCGGCGTATCCGCCCGCTGTTGCCTGGGAACTGAGTGCATCCATGCTCTGGGCACGGGAAATACGCGGCACTAGCTCGAGAGAGAAGGCAGTGATCTTACGGTCACGCATCCTTGCGATTGTCTCAAGGTTATTTGCTGCGTTCATGAATCCGATAACAATAGTGCCCTCCGCAAGCTGATCAACATCGGAAACGGCCGGTGGCTGGACTCGCAGGACAATGCTGGCACCCTCCAGCAGTTCGGACTGAACGGATGCAATCGTTGCACCGGCAGCAGTATAGAGTTCATCGGGATAGAAAGCAGCTGCGCCCGCATCATGCTCAACCCTGACCTGATACCCCGCTTTGGTAAACTTTTGTACAACATCAGGTACAGTTGCCACGCGTTGTTCTCCCGGCGCCTGCTCCTTGAGTACAGCAATCACGACCGGCCGGGTTACCGGGATTTTTTGACTGGTCCGGCTACTTACATTTACCTCTTGTACGTTGGAGGCGTTACTCACAATACTCCCCCAGTTCAGCGTATACGGTATAGTTCAACCTGTTCACTCCATGGATGATCTGCAATGCATCGTACTGGTTGAACCTATATCCTCTTTATTTTACGCACATGCACCGCTACCCCGCGGCGGGACCGAAGCATCTCGCCCGCCGGCATGGCTGCCCGGCCAGTACCCTGCACACGCGCACCAATGACCATGACTTCGTCACCATCCCGGATTGCCGGGTCTGCGGATACTACCCCGGGAGTGAGGATATCTCCCTCCGGGATGAAATCATCGATATATACCCGGTAGCCTTGCGGGATAATTTTCCAGCCATCCAGCGTGGGGCGGAGGATGCCGGTACCGGTATCAATGGAGAAGAGCTGGACATTGTTCCTGCTGTAGAATACTTCAGGGAAATGTCCCCGTAGTGTGGTCCCCTTCGTGTCAACATCGCAATTGAACTGGTAGGAGATCATGCCGTGGAGCCGGTCATCCTTTACCTTACGCTCTCCGGCAAGAGCTGCATCGAGCGCGTTGAGAGCGATATTTGCGGTCGGGTGCTCGGAGCAGGTATATTCAAGGGAAATCCCGCAGGCATCCGCCGCCATCCGCGCAACTTTGAGCGCCCCGCCTTCCAGATGGGCGATAATCCTGCGGTACGGGTGGCCTTTGAAATACCGAATCATAATGTCGGCTATAGATGCACATTCCTCGGCATCCCAGTAGCCGGTAACGGGGACATCGTAGTGCATGGCCGGATAGACGGTCTCAAGCTCGCGGGGGACAAGCCCCAAGGGGGAGGTCACGATCAATTCATGTGCCCGTCCCGCGATAGCCTGCTGGAACTTCCGGTGGCTCTGCGATAAGGAGTAGGGTTTTCGCGCCGAACAGGGAAGGAGTACTGCAACATCGGTCTTTGGGGGGATATACCGCTCGATCACCCGTCCTGCAAACCTTCTGACTTCCGCCCGCTGGATGGACTCGCCGGAGTTTGCCCGCAGAATACATGACCGTACAATGGGTTGTGCCCGTTCCATGAAGAGGTAGTGCCCGTCCATGTGGCGCATGATTGCCACATGGTTTGCTTCCATCCGGCTCCGGGACTCCACAAGTTCCCGCAACTGCCCTTTATCGATGAACCGGGAGACCAGCGCGATTTCCTGCCTGAGCGCATAACGGTTGTGTTCCTGTAAATTTTCGGCAGAGCAGCCCGGGCAGGAACAGATCCCGCTTTTGAGAGCATCAATCGCGAAATCCCCCTCCGGTGTACAGAACCGGCCCTGCGCTGATTTGAGGTCCACCGCCGTGTAATCGAAGAGATCGAACCCGGAATAGCAGAGGATAGCAATTGTTGACGGAAGCGCGGAAGCAGGAGCGTACCACGCGGTATCAACGGGAGTTTTCTCTTTCAGACCGATGAGCCAGTCAACATATGTACGCGGGTTTGCCAGTGCCGTGTGCCACCCGGCTACCATGACGCAGTCTCCGCTCCCGGCCCGGTTATCGAGTTGTGGATGAATCGGAACCGGTTGTATCCCCTCTTCCGGGGGGAACTGATTGACAAGTGCTGCCGGAGCACAGACAGGGAGATTGGTGCCGGCAGGGATTGCCCGTGGAGGGAATAAGTCCCTGCACTCCGCAACGGCAGGAAGCCTGACCGGAACCAGTCCATCGATTTCAAGGGTCCCGGTCCGGGCAAGCCCGTCACGTTTCCGGAAACTAACTCGGGTCATGTGTCACCCCGATATCTCCCAGTATTTCCCGGACAACCGGTTCCCAGCGCGGGCTGCAGGATACGGTGACATGGCTCTGAGGATGACACTCCAAAAGGACGCGGATGCCCCTGCAGCCTTGCCGGACCATTGCCTCATCCCATTCAGGGATCTCGGACGGGCCGATGGGAAATGTCTCTTTCAGTTCCCTGAGGTACGGTCCGAAAGGGGGCTTGAAGAGCATGGTTGTATCGAACGCGTCCCGTTCGCCCCCATCAAAGGTTACAAGAATATTCTTCCCAACCTGAAGCCGCCCCAACTGCTGCTGGTACCGGAGCACTTCTGTCCGTTTACAACTCTCGTCACCACGGTAAAAGAACCGCCTTTTCGAGACACGGTCATGCGATTCCAGCCATACAGCATGGTCGAGCAGTGCCCGGTAGCCGGCAAGGAGCTGCGGGTGGCCCCGGCACCTCTCGTCTACGAGCTCCCAGAGCGTACCGTCAGAGATAGCCTGGCGAATCCGTGCTATCTCGGCAAGGGTGACATGGAGGTTGTGGATTGCGAGGAGGCGCTCACGGTCAGGAGCTTTGTTGAGTTCTTCTGCGGTATGGGACCTGCAGACCGCACAGGCACAGGGAAGGTCAACGAGTTCGTTGATCCGAAAACTGCCATGCACTGTAAGGTAACGCCCGTCCTTGGCGTACAGGGCATATGCCGCGGAGTCGAAGAGGTCGCAGCCCATTGCGGTAGCCAGAGCAAACATGGACGGGTGGCCGGCTCCAAAGAGGTGAATGCAGGCTGAAGGGGAAAGTGTCCGTTTTGCGGCCATGACAACACTGACAAGGTCGCGGTACCGGTAGGATTCCATGAGCGGGACTACTGCACCGATCGGGCAGAATGAGAAACCGAGATCCGTTACTTCGCGCCCGGCCTGTTCGCGCAGGTCCTCGAAGATCCCGCCCTGCACCGGGCCGGCTATCGGTGCGTCTCTGCCAAAGACCTCTTTTGCCTCTATGAGACGCTGTAGTGTAATAGCGAGGTCCCGTTCTGTGGTCTTCCGGTCAGAAACGGGGGAGGTGGGTATATCGAGGGGTACCCAGATATCGCTTTTAATATCCCGCTGGAACGAGAGGGTTTCGGTATTGGTGATTGAGACCTGGCCATATACCGAGAGCTGGAAGGAGCCGGAGTCGGTCATGATAACACCGTCAAAATCGAGGACCTTGTGAAGCCCTTCACCCAGGGCGCGCTCCCGGAACTGACTGCTCTGGGAGAAGATATAGGCGTTCGTAATCAAGGCCTCGATGCCCATTGCCTGGAGTTCTTTCGGCGTGATAAGCGGGAGATGCGGATTGATGACGGGAAGCAGTGCGGGTGTCCTCACAGTCTTGTTACCAACAGTAAGCCTGCCAACCCTGCCAGCAATATCACTTGAAAGACTCTCAAATGCAATTCCCATGCTCCACCCCCGCGTTTCGTTATATACGCTGTAATCAGGTTAAACGGTTGCCTGTCTGCAGGTCATGTATGCTCGGAAAAGATCTGCCCTTCAAACGTGAGGATCTCGATATTTTTGCTGGTCCAGCATCTTTCTGAGAGCCCGGCTTTTATGCAGGTATGGTCGAGGAACGTCTTTGCATCCCACCCATAATCTGTCGCAACCTGCGGGAGCAGAAGACCGCTTGTGCCCATCCCCCGGACAATCAGCCCGTGTTTTCCCACGACCACCTGTTGAGGTCGTTTTGCCGGCTCTCCTTTAACTGTCTCGGGAACCGTAAGGATTGTTACTTCAAGCGAGATGGTCGAAAGTTCATCCTTTGTCACCGGGGGAAATCGGGGGTCCTCCAGTGCAGCCGCCCTTGATGCATGAACAAGAGCTTCACCAAGCGGCATTACCGGATAGGGGAAGCCGATACACCCACGGAGGCTGCCGTTTTTGGTCAGTGTAACAAAAACCCCTCGTTTCTCTCCAAAAACCTCAGTCAGATTTTCGGAACCCTGCGGGCGTTTTGCTACGGCATTTTCAATGGCAGCGCGTGCAGAACGCATCGCCACAGCACCCTCCTCTGTCGTGAGTAACTGCATGGCACAATTCCTCTTTCTTGTGACTGTCTTTGCGTGCTCATCTTTAACAATCTATCGAACCCTGAGGATTACCTCCCGGATCCTGCCAGATAATGTGCACGCGTGCGCTGCACTTATCTTCTCGCGTATCCAAACACTATGCGAGAGGGAGAGAGCGGCTGACGGTGACGTAACTGTCGCTGAGGAAAGTCCTCCCACCCACTGGGCACGCAGCCGTACGCAAGTACGGGTGGCGAGAGTCACGGCAATGGAACAGAAACGACACGGCCTGTTTTCAGTCATGATGCGGTCGAGCCGAAAGGCAAGAAGCATGGTTTCCATGCGAGTAACCCGCTGAGCGTTAACAAACAGGATACGGTGAAACGGCGAATCCCTGCGGGTGCAAGCCAGAACAGGACAACAGGACGCCCGGTTTCCGTCCGGGTTTGGCGCAGAGCTGAATGCCGCAAGAACAGAAGGAGGCTTACTCCTCCCACTCATCCTTTTCTCGGGATCCGTCAGGTCTTGGTTCTGAACATAATTTTCACGGAAGTTAATGCGGATGGTGATTGTAAAGGAACAAAAGGGGCTAGGGGACCCAGTACCGGCCCGGAAACACATCTCCGGTCCAGCGGCTCATGAGATCAGGTTACCCCTTCGGGATCAGACAGCCCGAACGATATCCCCCGACGGCTAAAATCTGTACATGGTAACATAAACAAGTTTTTCTCACCATACCGGTTATCATATACCCACTGGAAGTGTACCATGACCAAAAACCCGTTACGCTGGGCTATCTGCTGCGTATGTCTGTTCATCATTGGCATTGCGCTCATCGCAATACCTGCAGGTGCTCTCGACTATGAGCCGGTTGGATCTCCCTCTTCAAACACGGTTACCATTGCCAACGGAGACTCCGTCTTTATCCATGGCATCGCAACCGGCCATCCCCGGAACGGACTCCAGCTCTGGATCATCAGCCACAATTATCTCAAGGTTACCACCCTTGCGGTAAACGATGACAATACGTATGAATATGAACTCAAACCTGCCGACACGCGAAACCTCGCTACCGGCCAGTATTTCTTCCTTGTCCAGCACCCGATGATCAACGGCCAGTTCGATATCATATATGATCGTGCTTCCGGTAAGATCATCAACCGGCAGCTCGGCAACGGGAATGGTATGGATATTTTTACCATCTCCGGGGCGGGAAGTCTCCAGGGGCCGGACAGTGCACAGGCCCTGGTGAATGCCATCGGCAGCCAGTATATCGATGACACCTTTGCCACCTATTCGTTTTACATATCCCCGCCAACAGCACTCATCAATCCGATAGGGGATCGCTCTGTCGGGGATAAGTTCACCATCTCTGGTTCCACTAACCTGGCTGCTGGTGACGATCTTATGGTAGAAGTAATCTCGTCTTCGTTTAAACCAACGGAAAAATCACAGAGTGGCGAGTTTTCCGGTAGTTCCGGCAAAGTAAAAGTGGTCCCGGGCAGTGGCGGGTACAACCGCTGGTCGTTCAGTGTGGATGCAACGACATTCAAACCCGATGAGTATATCGTGAAAGTCTCTGGCATCACCCAGGACGTGACCGCTTCAACCTACTTCAGTATCGTGAACGTACTCCCGCCAACATCAGTAACAACGATGGCCACGCTGCCCGCTACCACCGCTATCCTGACAACAACGTTCCCACCCCTCCCCGTTAAAACCACCCCCCAATCGCCGCTCCCTATCTGGATTGCCCTTGGCGCACTTGCCGTTATGGCAGGCATGAGAAAGAGGAAGTAACTGATATCCGTTACCAGCCCAGAAACAGGGTCTTGGTCCGGGAGTACTGGTCAGGGGCATGATAACCATTCTCCCGGCCGATACCGCTTTCCAGGACGCCTCCAAAGGGCACTTCCGGGGGGACGGTCAGGTGCCGGTTCACCCAGATGATACCGGCGTGAACTTCATCAAAAACTCTTTTTGCGGTATAAAGATTTTTTGTCCAGACTGATGCGCCGAGCCCGTACCCTGTTGTGTTTGCTGCACATATCGCCGCGTCCAGATCCGGAACGGTCATTACCGGCAGCACTGGGCCAAACACTTCCTCGGTGACAAGGCAACTGTCAGGTGCAACGTCCATTACGAGCGTAGGATGGTAAAAGTACCCGGACTCATATGCTTTTCCCCGCAGGACACTCCCGCCGGTCAGGATGATTCCGTCCCCCCGTTCCCGGGTCCTGTCAACCATCCGTTCAATCCGGTCCCGCTGTTCCGCGCTGTTGAGGGGACCCATATCCATCTTCGGGCCGAGACCATTTCCTACGTTCAGATCACTGATGCGGCCCTTGAGTTTGTGTACAAATTCCCCTGCAATCTTCTCATGGACATAGAGGCGCTTGACAGCCGTACAGGTCTGTCCCGCGTTGTAGAAGCGTCCCCGCAGCGCCCCCTCAACAGCCTTGTCAATACTGGCATCCTCCATCACAATCATCGGATCGGATCCCCCGAGTTCCAGCGTGAGATCCTTGGCATGCACCGATGCAAGTTCCCGGATTCTCCGTCCCGTATTACAGCTGCCGGTAAACGAGATTTTACTCACTCCCGGATGCCTGACGAGTGCTTCGCCAACCTCAGCACCACTCCCGGTAACCACATTCAGGACGCCCGTGGGGAGGCCGGCCTCCTCATAAATCCCTGCAAGCCGCAGATTTGTCAGGGGCGTGGTGGAAGCAGGCTTCAGGACAAGGGCATTTCCTGCCAGTAGTGCCGGCCCCGTTTTCCAGCCCATGATAAGGACGGGCATGTTCCACGGGATGATTGCGCCGCAGACGCCAAGGGGTTCACGCACGACAAAGGCATCACCATTCATACCCAGCCGTACCGTTTCTCCTGCGGGTTGCGCGGATATGCCGGCATAATATTCAAGAATATTAGCATACCCGCGTACTTCATCGGTAGCTTCACGGAGTGGTTTTCCCTGCTCCATTGTCAAAAGGCGGGCAAGCTCCCGGTGCTGCTCCCGCACTTTTTCAGCAGCATGGAACAGGATCATGCCCCGTTCGCGCTTACTTTTCTTTTTCCATCCAGCCTGCGCTCCAGCAGCTGCGTCCACGGCCGCCGCTACGTCACCGGCAGAACCTGCAGGCACCCGGTCGATTAGTTCACCGGTTGCCGGGTTCTTCACCTCAATCCACGCATCATCGGGTGATGAAACGTTTTTTCCTCCAATCCTCATCTCCATTATCCTGACACCTTTTTTATAATCGTCCCTACTTTCCTATACACCGTATTCTGAATACAAGATAGTAATACTGGTGGTAACCTTGACCAGAAACCGTGCATACAACAAGCACCTTTCCGCTTGCAGAATCACCAGTCATCCACATATTATTCATCCTGAAGACTGCAATACTCCCCGGAAGCAAGATCTTTTTGGGACTCCCACTCTCCAAGGGTTTTATGCGATTCCCCCCTGAACGTACAGGAGAGCTCTTTTTCATGCCTTGTCAAGGGGTCCCCACCGTTAACACATCTGCACCTGCCATTGTATCGGCAAGGGATCCTGCAAGTGTTTGGCGTGGGTCTCTTCAGCAATGATGAAATTGTAGAGAATAGCGAATAACCCTGCAAATCCAGAGACCCATCTGTCGAAATGGTGCTGAAAAAAGGAGGGTTATTTGCAATCCACTGTATTTGTTCTGAGAGAAACGTTCGCGTCCGCGGAATAGTACAGTCATCGATCAGTGCAGCAAGACTATTGTAGTACCCTGCTGATTATCGTGCATGACAGGAATGCCGATATCCTGGAGCGCATCTTCAACATCAAAACACCTGGTTGTATCTGTGTACTCGATATATATTCCCCAAAAGTCTGGTGCAATGTTCCGGATCTGATCGATGCAGTTTGTCTTATAGTTTTCAA
Organism: uncultured Methanoregula sp.; assembly: GCA_964503195.1. Lineage (GTDB taxonomy): Archaea > Halobacteriota > Methanomicrobia > Methanomicrobiales > Methanospirillaceae > Methanoregula. Next base: position 39,803 of record CAZCZK010000002.1, on the reverse strand, counting down.
AGTAGTGGGAGAATGCATCGATCCCGGCGAACTCCTTGAACGGGATTGCGTTTCCCTCCATCACCGGTATTGCAGCATATCCCCTGCTATTACCCCGTCAAAACACTGCCGACCCGTCAGTCACGATGGCGATCGCGTTTGTTTCAGGGTGTACCAGTAGGCAATATTCCTGTCTTCTGCAATTTCGTTGCAGACCTCTGCAACACCTGGTGTATATACAAAGGAGCGATCATTCTTTTTTTTTGAGAAAACTTTAGATCTGACCTCGATTTTTCCCTTTGTTTTCTTATGCAGCACCAATACCTCATGATAGATCTCGTCACTTCATGGCGAAAACAGCATTATGTCACTTCTTGGACGAGGGAGCACCGGTTCATGCAATGAACGCTATTATAATTACTCTTGGATGCATGAGCGGATAGAATGGATTGGATTATCAGTTCAGTCTCAATATCAAGTAACTTTTAATACATGAATGAACAGAATTATACATCAAAGCATAGTTTAGTTCGTGGAACGGATGTGTGTCCACAGGACCTGCTGTGTACTAAATACCAGATGATGTGATGTTCCTATGAAGTCAAAAGATATTGCCATAGTCGGAATACTGCTCGCAATCGGTGCAATTCTTCGGTTTTTCCTTACGGTGCTCCATACGCCGCTCACACCGAATATGATAATTGCGTTCTACTGCTTAGCGATTATCCTGATCCGGCCAAAGATCCTTGAAGCACTCGGCATTGGTCTTGTTGCCGGGGCCCTCTCGATGATGATATCGAGTTCAATGTTCCCTCCGGCAAACCTGATCAGCGAACCGATCGGCGCCCTCGTCTGCTTTGTGCTTTATGCAATAGCAACCAAATTTAGTTCAATGAAATCCGGCATAATGCAGTTTAAACCACAACTCTCGGGAATAATTATATTTTGCATGATACTCTATGTTCTCGGTTATCTTTCAATCATCACTCTGCCACAATATATCTCTACTACGGCAGGTTATTTTGAGATCAAGATTATCTTTGGAATTATCCTGAGTGCAATTTTGGGGTATATGACATATAAGGCCGTGGAAACAGGTTCAGCGATTGGACCCGTGTTAGTCACATTTTCAAGCACTCTTGCAAGTGGATTTTCATTTGCTGCTGTCGCAATCTTTTTCGTTGGTGCGACTGTCCTCACCAAGTACAATGGTGATATGATGGCTTTCGTTGCAGTCTTTGTCCCTATCGTTATCGTAACGGCAGTTTTTAATGCAATTGTAGTCCAGTTCCTCTACAAACCCTCCAGCAGGGTGCTTCTTAGAGGACAGGAATGATAGAGCTTACCAACGTCAGTTATACCTACCCCCATACGGTGCGGCCGGCCCTGCACCGGATAACCCTTTCTCTTGAAAAAGGCCACTGTGTCATGGTTACCGGCCCTTCGGGTGCCGGCAAGACCTCGCTGTGCCTCGCAGCCTCCGGAATCCTGCACCATGAGTACGGCGGAAAAAAGGAAGGGTCGGTTTTAATTGAGAGAAAAAACGTCAATGAGTTCCGCAGCCTGTCAGATCTGGCACAGAATGTTGGTGTTGTCTTTGATGATCCCGAAGCCCAAATGATCTTCACCACGGTTGAGGAGGAGATTCTCTCTGCACTCGAGCATCGCGGGCTTTCTGCTGCTGTTATTGAGGACCGGCTCTCCCTGATCATGAAGACGACCTACCTCGAGGAACTCAAGGATCGGTCACCGCATAACCTCTCCGGAGGCCAGAAGCAGCGGGTTGCCCTTGCCGCAACGCTTGCGCTCGGGAACGATCTTCTGATCCTCGACGAACCTACTTCAGAGCTTGACGACCACGCGACAAAGCGGATCGCCGATATCCTGCAGGATCTCAAACACCAGGGAAAAAGCATCCTTCTTATTGAGCACAAGTTCGCCCAGTTCCGGGAAATGGTTGATACCCTTATTGTCCTGGAGAATGGCCGGATCACGTCAGAGGGTGTTCCTGATGAAGTCCTGAAAGACGACCATGTACGGGGTATGATACTACCAGATTTCTCAATGGTTAAAAAGATTGCCCGGACTGCGGTCAAGAGCGAACTGGTTATCTCCGTGCAGAATCTTACGCACCGGTATGGGGATGTTCAGGCACTCTCCGGCATCAGTCTCACTATCAGAAAAGGAGAATTTATTGCAATCGCTGGCGAGAACGGTTCGGGAAAGACGACGCTTGTCAAGCACTTCAACCGGCTCCTCTCACCGACAAGTGGCGAAGTCATCGTAAACGGGAAGAACACGAAGGCGTGCAGTATAGCTGCACTTGCCTGCGATGTTGGCCTTGTGTTCCAGAACCCGGACCACATGTTCTTTGCGGATACGGTCCGGGAAGAAATTGCTTATGGTGTAAAAAACCTCTGTATTGAGAATAGTGACGAGGTCATCGCTGCAGCGCTCCATGATGCCGGGCTCACTGAATCGGCTGACGTGTATCCTCGCTGGCTCTCGCGAGGGGAACGGCAGCGGCTGGGGATTGCATGCGTTGTTGCCATGCAGCCAAGCGTGATTGTACTGGACGAACCGACAACGGGCCTTGACGGATACGAGGCGCTTCTGGTTATTGATATGCTCAAAAAACTTCAGGAGAAAGGGCACACCATCATTATCATTACCCACAACCGGGATATAGCAGAACGTTGCGCAGACCGTCTCATCACCATGGAGAACGGGAGGATCATATCCGATTCCGGGGGAGCGTAGGAATGGCCGAGATTCTCCAGTACGTACACAAAGATTCATTCCTGCACCGGCTCAACCCATACACCAAAATCGCGTTCGTCATCGTGGTGAGCGTTCTGTGTCTCGTCGCAACGAATACGTTCTTTCTCACCCTCATGGTCCTTGCTATGCTTGCCATTGCGGCATACAGCGACCTTCTTTCTGAGTCGCTCCAGCAGCTCAAAATGATCATCGTCATGAGCTTCATCTTCATCCTCATCACGGTCATCACGATGCCAAATGGCGATATTCTCGGATATGGTATCCCTCAGGGAGTACCGTTTATCGGAGGTCTCATCCCGATTACTATCGGGGGGCTTACGATCGGCATCGTCCTCACACTTCGGTTCATGATACTCATCTTTGCATTCCAGCTCTTCCTGATATCGACACAGCCGCGGGATCTTGTCAATGCTATGGAGAAGGTGGGGCTCCCAATCGATTACATCCTGATGTTTATCATCGCGCTCCGGTTTATCCCCACGCTCCAGATAGAGGGGCAGCGTATCCACGAAGCCCAGCTGGCCCGGGGGTTTAATCCTGGCACCGGCTTTATCGGCAAGATCCGGAGTGTTGCACCCATTGCGATCCCGCTTGTGTCCAATGCGCTGCTCCGTTCCAACGTGATCGGGCTTACGATTGACATGCGGGGGTACCGGACCGGAAAAAAGACGCATGTGCGCGAGAGAGTTCTGGCAACGCGGGATTATGCGGTCCTGGGGTTGCTGGCAGTTGTAGCGATCGGTTTTGTCCTGCTCGTCCTTACACAGCTGGTGTAAATTTGGGTTGACGGCTGTCTGCGGAAACCGGATCTCCGCGACCTTTTTTGTACCCTGGACATCCGGGGTATCCTGGAATATTTAACGATATCATTCGGAGATAGTCGTTATACAGTCCCGAAAATATCTCCTATATCAGACGTTGAACCGATGACAATGTCAACGATAAAGTTGACCAGGAAGAAGATACGTTGGATAATGTGGCAGAAGGAGAAGCAAGGATCCCCTGGGATATTAGCAAAGACCAGCACATAACGAGGCGACGTGTGGATCAACACTGGAAGCAGTATTGTGAAACCGGCATAATACCCGTTGTTGGGAAGGCGATGGGACGGCCGAAGAAACCTGCGACTGATGAGGAATCCGGCGTGACTGAAAAAGCGTATGAACGCTTTCGATTTGGGGCGAGGATGTTAGAGAATCTGATCTGGAAAGACTATACGCTAAGTATTTCTCATAATTGGATAGATCGGTATCTGATGGACCGAGGACTTGCAAAAGCAGAACGATCCAAACGAAAACAGCGGAAGTGGGTCCGTTACGAGCGTAATCACAGTATGTCAGCCGGCCACATCGACGGGCATGAAGATCCCGTCAGCGGACTCAAGATCTGTACGATCCTAGACGACTCGTCACGAAAGATCCAGGCGGTCCAGGAATTTGCTACGATTAATACTGTGAATGCAATCATGGTTGTTAACATGGTAATTCGGGAGTACAACCAGATCTGCCCGCTACGTGAACTGATTATGGATTGCGGCAGTGAATTCGGTGCCCATCGCATTGATCAGAATGGAAACTGGGACAGTGAATTCAAACAATATCTCGTATCATTAGGTATCCGACGTATCCCCACAAGGGTCAAACATCCCCAGACCAATGGAAAAATCGAGAAATGGTTTGACGCCTTCCGTCGGTTCCGATACGAGTTCGCGTCTCAGAATGAATTTATCTCCTGGTTCAATGACCGACCTCATGAAAGTCTGGATTTCGAGAATCTGGAATCGCCAAATCTCGCATTCTGGAGAAAATTACCCCCTGAGGCTATCCTCGGTTTAGGGATCAGAATTTTTAGTTGGTAAGTTGATGAAACGTTCAAGTTCTTACAAACAAGGATTATTTCAAGACTGTACACCCAAATTTTATGCAAACAGAAAACTCACGCGCGATACGGATGCCTGCTACTCAATAGTATACTCTTTTGAGAAGAGAGTTGAACTTGAAAGATAAAACGCCCCGGCCGGGACTTGAACCCGGGTCAAAAGCTCCGCAGGCTTCTAGGATGTCCACTACCCCACCGGGACGCGTTTACTGCCTGCCTTACTTAAATCACTGTTATCGCTTAAATAACTCACCGTTCGGGTTAGTCCCAGTTAAGGCGTTGGTTTTTTGGTAAAAAAAATTGTTGGTCCTCTCATTCACAAACCGCATTAACCTTTAATTCATTTCTTAGTACCTTGCGTGACCATTGTAGGTGCTTTACTAACATACTTATTTTCCACTGTCCATGTATATTGAATACCTTTGATAGTCGTCGGTTTGGCTGTCACCAGAGTATCTCGATGACCTTCCCAGTACATACAATCGGTAAATTCTGCGTAACGTGATTCATCAAAATTTCCAATTGGTTTTACCCAAATTGTTGCGGATGCTTTTTTCACGTCATTGCCCTTGAATTCTACAAGAATGTCTCCAGTTTTCATAATTTTTAAGGTGCGATTCAGATAGGTAGAGTATCCTTTATTTTCTCCAAAACCATCCTGAAGAATAATCTCCTTGGTTGCATTGTCCCGCACGATAACTTCGAACCATGAAGAGGGACTATAATCAGAATAAACCAAAGTTGAAAACTTCCCTTTATCTTTTCCAGAACTGATTGTAAATGTATCATTTTTTGTGACGTTTTTAGGTATAACGGAATAATTTATAAACATTGGCGGATTTTGTAAATTAAAAATAAATGCTGAGCCATTATAACCAAGTACATTAATGCTGTGGATACGGCAGGTTATGTCTGCAGGAATCCGTGTTGTGGGAAGAAATGTAGTGTATCCAGCGGGTTCCATAGTGGATGATACATAACCAGACAGGGATACTTCAGTAACAAAAGAAGACGTTGTCGTTGTTGTTACAGAACTTTGATTGTGCTTACCCGAAACCGATGAGTTGTATGTAGAATTTTCCTGAGGCGGGGCAACGCAGCCGGCTGTGAAGAGTGCAAAAAGTATGCCCAAGGTAAATACCAGGTACAGTGATTTTTCTTTCATCTATGAAAGTACCGTTATCTTTCATTATAAAGTATTTCTGTACACGGGTATTCAAAAAGCGTAAATCTAAAAGGGAGATTCTGAACTTTTTATAATTCCGTGCAGGGAAGAATAATCTCATAAAACCTGCAATAAGACCATCCATCGAAGCCAGTGTTGCTTCGATTATATTATAACCTCAGGCAGTCTGTTGGGACGGTGAACCTACCAATGAGTGATATTTTTATTTTATATGGGGAACCAGGAAAATTGAACCAAACATGAATAACTATACAATACCAAGACACAATAATGGAGAACACTCTGGAAACCGTCTTGTTACCATAATCTATAAACAGATTACAACTGTTTTATCATAAGAATCAATACCAGAGGTTGCATCGATGATTGGCATAAAGAATCTGATAGGTATTTTTTGTATATTCTGCATTTGCCTGACTGCTCCGGTGATGGCAGGATCCAAATACATGGCAGGAAGTCCCCAACTATCAGCTTTTATCTCGGGAACAAACGAATTCAGGCCCGGAGAAGATGTTCAGCTTATCATTGTCGTTGAGAATACCGGTTTGAATGAAATGAAGGTCGTCCAATCGGCTCTTGTTGACCGGGATGATCAGCCGAACACGGCAAAATCCCTTACTGTTTCCCTGAATGCGGGGAATGCGCCCGTTGTGATAAAATCCGATCCGCAGATGTTCGGAGATGTAAAAGGTGGGAGCAGTTCCAGAGCAGTTTTCTCCCTGAAGGTTCAATCCGGTGCCCCCTTCGGTGTTTATCAGATCCCACTTTTAATGAACTATACCTATTTTGAACTGGCAGAACAGTATGGTGTGGATACGATCAAGTACTCCTATAAAACACGAGATGAAACCCTCCTCATTCCCATTAAAATAAAATCTGAAGTATCCATTGATGTAATTTCTGCTGCATCGGCACCCCTCAATGGCGGTACTGAGGGTTTCATCGATCTGAAAATAAAAAATACCGGTTTTGAAGATGGATCCAAAGCGGTGGTAAAAATCCTCAGGAACGGTAATAGTCCTGTTGTACCTACTGACAACAGCGTTTATATTGGAGAGTTCCTCTCGGGAAGTACCGTTGATTGCAGATATAAGGTGTTTGTTTCAGAAAATGCGGGAGCGCAGACCTACCCGGTTGATGTTCTGGTCGTATACCAGAATACCGAAGGCGACTTCATCACTTCACGAAGCGATACGGTGGGTATTCCCGTAGGCGGAAAAGTTGGATTTGCGGTCCTCTCTCCCTCCGGGAAAATAAATCCCGGCAATAAAAAGGCTATTACGGTCCAGTACAAAAACACCGGGGATGCTGCGGTCTACAGTGCACAAGCCAGAATCAGCGCTGTTGATCCGTTTTCCAGCAACGACGATACTGCCTATATCGGGGATCTCAAGCCGGGGGAGGCAAGAGCAGTATCCTTTATTATCAGTGTTGATCGGCAAGCAACTCTTAAGGAATACGGGCTTGATTCAGAGATCCGGTACCGGGACGCGTTCGAAAACACCTATATCTCTGATCCTATGAAAGTTAACATTACACTAACCCCTACTACCGGATTGACCATGATCCTCTCGAATCCGATTTATCTTTCAATCATTGCTGCAATCATTATCGGAGTTGTGTATATCGTTTTCCATTTCCGCAGGCGAAATCAGCAATAACCCTTCGGAAACCTTTTTTTTTCATCCAGAAAAATCAGCGATGATACAGGAAAGAACCGTAAATGATTATCTGAGGACTCGTCATAACAAGGTTAATAAAAATCCCTCATGAGGTTGCGGTCCCCAGGGCCTTATGCTCCAGGCACCTTTTAGTCACGTTATATACGAGAGATAAAATCATGGGAATGTGAATAGAGATCTATACAGAGTTCAGGAAGGTTACCATGCGCAGTGATGAAATAAAAACAGGATACAAGCGTGCACCAAACCGGTCGCTCCTGCGTTCCCTGGGGGTTACCGATCGCGAGATGGAACTGCCGTTCATAGGTATAGCAAATGCATTCAATACCATCGTACCGGGACATATTCACCTGCGACAGCTTGCCGGAAAAGTCCGAGAAGGCATCGCTGCTGCCGGTGGGGTACCCTTCGAATTCGGGGTTATTGGTATCTGTGACGGCATCGCAATGGGCCATGAGGGGATGCGGTACTCCCTCCCCTCCCGTGAGAATATTGCCGATTCGATAGAACTGATGGCACAGGCCCACCGGTTCGATGGCCTCGTCTGTATCGGTACCTGCGATAAGATCGTGCCAGGTATGCTGATGGCTGCTGCCCGGACTGATATCCCGACCATTGTCCTCACCGGGGGCCCGATGCTATCCGGGTTCCAGGACGGGAAAGAACTCTCACTCATTGAGATCTTTGAGGGTGTTGGTAAGGTTGCAGCGGGAGCGATGAGTGAGCCCGCGCTGTGCGAACTGGAGCGGTGTGCCATGCCAGGATGCGGCAGCTGCCAGGGCCTCTACACAGCAAATACCATGGCATGCATGACAGAGGCAATGGGAATGTCCCTTCCCGGCTGCGCGGCAATTCCTGCAGTGGATGCTGCGAAGCTGCGGATCGCACGAGAGACAGGGGAAGCCATCCTGCCACTTGTCAGAAAAGGGATCACCCCCAGGAAGATTATCACGAAACAGAGCCTCCGCAATGCAATACGGGTGGATATGGCACTCGGAGGATCGACAAATACGGTCCTGCACCTGATGGCGATTGCGATGGAAGCGGATATTCCACTTTCCCTTGATGATTTCAGTACCCTGGCCGGGGAGATCCCCCACATCTGCTATATGCAGCCATCCGGCCCGCATTCCATGCAGACCCTTCATCGTGCCGGAGGCATTCCTGCCGTCTTAAAACGGCTTGAAAAATACCTGGATGATAATCCGACCGTATCCGGCAAGAAGATCCTCCAGATCGCTAAGGGCGCCAAAATACAGAACGAAGAAGTGATCAGGACTCTCAAGAACCCGCTAAACAAGGAAGGGGGGCTGAAGATCCTGTCAGGGACGCTCGCACCGGATGGTGCAGTTGTGAAAAGTGCGGCCGTGCCAAAAGAGATGTGGAAACACAAGGGCCCGGCACGGGTGTTCAATGGCGAGGATTCAGCAATGAAGGCTATCCTTGAACGGAAAATCCGTGAAGGGGATGTTGTAATCATACGCTATGAAGGTCCCCGCGGCGGACCTGGTATGGCAGAAATGCTCTCCCCGACATCGGCACTGATGGGTCTGGGGTACAAAAAAGTTGTCCTCATAACCGACGGAAGGTTTTCCGGCGGGACCCGGGGACCCTGTATCGGCCATGTCGCACCGGAAGCTGCAATCGGAGGGCCGATAGCAATCGTTCAGGAACGAGATGAGATTGAAGTGGACCTCTTCAAGGGAATAATCGATCTTCATGTCCCGAAAAAAGAGATCGACCTTCGTAAAAAATCCTGGAAACCGCCCCACAGGACCCTCACCGGTGTACTTGCGCGATATGCAAAGACCGTTGAGCAGGCAAATCTCGGTGCAATACAGCGATAATGTGAACCCCGTTACGTGGCGAGGTAGATCTTTTTTTTCAAAGAATGTACTCAAGTTCGGTAACCTGGATTTGACGCTCGAAGAAACGTGCTTGGGATCCTGTAGGAATTTTTTTATATGGTTCTGGTTGTTATTTTTCCAAAAAAATACCGCAGGATTTCACAAAAAAATCAGCTACTCATCAAAAACAATCAATCCTCAACAGCCCATTGAGAGAAAATTAAATTAAAGTATTGTTGTTTTCGTTCTATCGTTTTTTTTTTAAAGTGAAAGAGTACCAAATCCTCGAAAGCCTTTTAGTTTTGGATTTGCTACCATGGCTCCGTAAATGCGATATCTATTAAGAAATGGGTGTTTGTATTGTGCGATGTTCCATAACTAGTGTCGGACCTTCTGTTGTCCTTTTACCCACACGCTCCAAGTATTTTGTAAATGGGATGAGATCTACTGAAAAAAATCCGGAAATTTTTAGTAAGGGATTTTTTAAAAAAATGAAAAACGGTTGTTACAGGTTAGCCTGAGATACGTCACTCTGACCGGAGGAAACCTGCGGAGATTTTTCCTCTCCTGCATCATAGACCAGTACAGAAAACCTTGCAGAGAACAGGATAAATGGTACGTACAGTATCATCATAATGATAAATTCTAAGATGATACCAAACGTCGGAACAAACGAGAGGAAATTTAAAACTGAACTAAAAATAAACCCGATAATGCTGATAACAATAAGTGCGAGGATGTAGTTAGCCCAACCGATACGACCTATATGAGAAATTATTTCTGAGAAATTAAATGCCTCGCTGATACTGCGGGTGCGTGCGAACCGGACAACCCCCAAAAAAGAGAAAAACATTATGATAAGCGCAAGAATTATCGCAACCAGCAAGATCAGTACCATCAGACCCAATGCAGACAGGAGTTCCGGGTGGCTGCTTAACCACCGTTCTGTCTGGGTGTCGGACATTGAACCAAAATCCTGTGTAAATACTCCTGAAGTGATGAGTGTACTGATCATAGGTACAAATGCGAGGATAATCAGCAGGATAACGGGTGCAAAATAAAGGATCTGAACAAGCAGAAGTTTTAATCCATCCACAAAGAGCGTGCTCCATTCCCCGGGCTCCGGCGCCGGTTTTCCCCCTCGGTATATCCGAATTATATACCCGAGGATAAACGGGAAAATTATCATGCACAGGATCAGGAGCCCCCAGCGGCTCCATTTCTCCCAGACGCCTCCTTTTGCATACGCGAACGAATCGTCAAGCATGAGACCAAAATCCATTTAGAAATCACCGTATGCATAAATCATCGGGTTTTGTGAATAAAAAGATCGCGTCCCCCTTAAAAAGGACATTTACCTAACGCAAAAAAGGTATAATTATGCACCAACGCTGTCGTACAACTGGCAGATATAGCGGGCGACGAAGATGGCCCAGGGGGCGATCAAACAGAGATAAATGAGCCAGCCAAGGATCGGGATAACCATCAGGATACCAACAACAATCCCGAAGATAATACCGCACACACCCAGTACGATAAGTGCGATGATATAGGGGACCCATCCGATCTTGCCGATGGTGGCAAGAATCGCAGAGAAGTTGAAGGCTTCCCCGATGCTGCCGGTGCGTGCAAACCGGATAACACCAATTGCAGCAAATAGTCCAATGATGATTGCGAGGATGAAGATTACCAGCAGGCCAATCATCATGGTGCCGAATGCTGCCATTGCTGCAGTTTCATCTCCGGTCATTGCACCGGCAAATCCAACTGCAATAAGAATCGCCCAGACAATAATAAGCGGGATCATCCAGATTAAATACACTATCAGGAACTTGATGCCATCAATGAACAGAGTTCCCCAGTCGTCCACTTCCGGGGCGGGCTTTTCACCGCGGAGGACCTTCAGGATGTATCCCATGAGAGGAAGTCCAAGGAGAATCGTCGCAAGAACGAGCATTAACCATTTGTTCCACTTTCCTACAACCGCTTCCTTTGCATAGGCAAAGGCTTCGCCAACCATGTTTCCGTAATCCATCTGCTAATCACCACGATGAACCATCATGATTTCGGAATCATCCATGGCCACACTTGCCACAAACGATTTAAATAAGGTATGGCCACTTCGCAGATTATATAATTATCTGAAATTTTAGGTTTATTGGGAAAAAAAATGCAATATCAGTGCCTGAAGTACCGAATGCCGGTAAATACCATCGCCATGTTATGGCGGTTTGCTGCTTCAATGACTTCCTTGTCCCGGATTGATCCTCCGGGCTGCACTAAGGCAGTTGCCCCGGCCTGTGCTGCAACTTCAAGCGTATCCGCAAAGGGGAGAAACGCATCTGATGCAACCGCAGATCCTTTCAGCGGTCCGCAGGCTTTTTCAATGGCTATCCTTGCCGAATCAACACGACTCATCTGTCCCGCCCCGATTCCCAGCGTATGTTTCTGATCAGCAAAGATGATCGTGTTACTCTTGGTGTGTTTGCACACTTTCCACGCGAGCGTGAGTGCCTTCATCTCATCCGGCGTCGGGTCCCGGTCGGTGATCACGTTCCAGTGCTCCTGGTATGCCGGCGTCCGCTGGACAAGGACGCCGCCATCAATCGTACGTATCTCATCGGACTCTGTTTTTTCCGGAAGGATAAGGACTCGCATATTCTCTTTCCGTTTCATAATTTCTCGTGCATCGGGGGAATATGATGGGGCTGCGATTACTTCCACGAACGTAGTACAGATTTCGGTTGCAAGTTTTCCATCAACTTCGCGGTTGACAGATACAACGGATCCGTACGCTGACGCAGGATCCACGTCACGGGCGGCATTATATGCATCCGAAAGAGCAGTATTAATTGCAACCCCGCAGGGATTATTGTGTTTCATGATAACTGCTGCAGGTTCGTCGAATTCCCACACAAGCCCTGCGCCGGCATTCACATCGAGATAATTATTATAGGACATCTGCTTTCCCTGGACCGGCTCCGTTCCCGCGATTCCCCGAATGCCATAGACTGCTGCCCTCTGATGGGGGTTTTCACCATAACGTAATGATCTCCCTCCGGAATATTGGACCGTCAGAACGGGAGGGAATTCAGCATCGAGTCCGTAAAGGTAATTGCTTATCGAAGCATCATACGCAGCAGTCCTTGCAAATGCCTTTTTTGCCAGCATCAAGCGATCCTCAGCTGAAATGCCGGGACCGGAAACTGACCGTATAATCATGGGATAGTCCGATGGCTCGACAACAACGGCCACATCCTTAAAATTTTTTGCTGCTGCGCGGATCATAGCAGGCCCGCCAACATCGATGTATTCAATGAGCTGATCGCGTGTTATGTGTTGTGCAGACATCTGCTCAAACGGGTAGAGGTTGACGACAAGGAGGTCAATATGGTTGATGCCATACCGGGTCATTACTGCGTCATCAATCTGTCTTCTGCCCAATAATCCTCCGTGGACTTTGGGGTGAAGCGTCTTGACCCTCCCGTCCATCATCTCGGGAAAACCCGTGTAACTCGATACCTCGGTGAATTTAATGCCGGCTTCTTCAAGCGATTTTCCGGTCCCCCCGGAACTCATGATACTGTATTTTTTTTCAATAAGTGTCATTGCAAGGTCAATGATACCGGTTTTGTCCCACACGGAGATGAGTGCCCACTTCATAGTACAGAATAGGTATAACGGGTGGAAAAAGGTATCCGGTTTTTCCATACCGGTCTCCCGATGTTCTCTCAGATAATCCGAACAGGTTTTCTCTTTTCAAAGTGGATTTGCCGTAATCAGGGCAATTTGATGAATTAAAGGATTAATCTGGCCCCTAACCTGAAACCTGCCTTAATGCAGGCGATGAATTGAATGAAATAACAATAAATCTTATATAGAACCACAATGCTATAGATAATGGAACATCGAAAAAGGATGTACTATGAACGATGCAGAACGTGATCCGGGACAAGAGGGGAAGGGAACTCCGGACACAACAGAAAATGCGTTGCCGGAACCCATAGCGGGCACTCCTGAACTGGATGAGCAGAAAAAGGCATTTGAGGAACTGAACGATCAGTTCCTGAGACTTGCAGCAGATTTTGAAAATTTCAAACGCCGCACATCCAGGGAACGTGAATCCATCGTTGCCCTGGCAAACGAACGTTTTGCAATTGACCTCCTCGAAGTGGTGGATAATTTCGACCGGGCCCTGAAGTCCGATGATTCTCACCTCCGGGAAGGACTGGAGCAGATCCGGCAATTGCTGGGCGACCAGCTCCAGCGTCATGGCATCGTGGCCATAGAGTCACTGAACAAACTCTTCAATCCCCTGGAACATGAAGCAATCGCACACGTTCCCTCCGCTGAACCGGAAGGAACGGTCATCGATGAGGTTGCAAAAGGGTACAGGATGAATGACAAGATTATCCGCTACGCAAAGGTTGCGGTATCAAAAGGACATTAAGATTATCCGAGGTAAAACAATGGCAAAAGAGAAAGTGCTGGGTATCGATCTGGGAACAACATTTTCCTGTATGTCGATTATGGAAGCAGGGAAACCAATTGTCATCCCTAATTCTGAAGGCGGGCGAACAACTGCTTCGATTGTCGCGTTCACAAAGGAAGGTGAACGCCTTGTCGGGAGTCTTGCAAAACGGCAGGCCGTCACCAATCCCCAGCGAACGATCCAGTCCATCAAGCGAAAGATGGGGACCAGTGAGAAGATCCATATCGATAACAAGGATTACTCGCCTCAGGAGATCTCTGCAATGATCCTGCAGAAACTCAAGATCGATGCAGAGGCATATCTCGGGGAGAAGATCTCAAAAGCGGTTGTCACTGTTCCGGCATATTTCAATGATGCACAACGCCAGGCAACCAAGGACGCCGGCAAGATCGCCGGTCTCGAGGTCCTCCGTATCATCAACGAACCTACAGCAAGTGCGCTTGCTTATGGCATTGACAAGGAACAGGACGTAACAGTCCTCGTCTATGATCTGGGAGGCGGGACCTTCGATGTCTCTATTCTCACGCTGGGCGATGGTGTTTTCGAAGTCAAGTCCACCGCCGGAAACAATCATCTCGGAGGCGACGACTTCGACAAACTGGTACAGGATTACCTGATCGAGGAGTTCAGGAAGAAAGAAGGTATCGATCTGCGGAATGATCCCTATGCAATGCAGCGCCTTCGCGATGCAGCAGAAAATGCCAAGATCGAGCTCTCCCAGCGGCAGACCACCAACATCAACCTCCCCTATATCACAACCGATGCGAGCGGCCCGAAATTCTTAAATATAGATCTTACCCGTTCAAAACTCGAACAGCTTATTGGCGATCTTATTGAATCTACCATGGGCCCGGTAAAACAGGCACTCTCTGATGCAAAGCTCGAACCCAGGGACATTGATCACGTCCTTCTTGTCGGGGGTTCAACGCGTGTCCCGCTCGTACAGGAAACCGTGAAGAAACTCCTTGGCAAGGAACCCGACAAGGGCCTCAATCCTGACGAGTGCGTAGCTCTCGGCGCCGGTATCCAGGGCGCAGTCCTTACCGGTGAGACCAAGGATATCGTTCTCCTGGATGTCACACCGCTCACGCTTGGCATCGAGACGCTCGGCGGTATTGCCACGAAACTTATCGAGCGTAATACCACCATCCCGACGAGGAAGAGCCAGATCTTCTCGACTGCGGCTGATGGTCAGACCAGCGTTGAGATCCATGTTGTCCAGGGGGAGCGGGCGCTCGCCAAGGATAATTTCACGCTTGGCAAGTTCCAGCTGACCGGCATCCCTCCGGCACCCCGTGGCATTCCCCAGATAGAGGTAACCTTCGATATCGATTCAAACGGTATTATCCATGTCTCGGCAAAAGACCTGGGGACCGGCAACCAGCAGGACATCTCCATCAAAGGCGACAAGAAGTTATCAGAGGAAGATATCAAGAAGATGATGGCTGCCGCAAAGCAGTTCGAAGCTGATGACAAGAAGAAGCGTGAGGAGATCGAACTCCGCAACCAGGCCGACACTGCGGTCTTTACCGCAGAAAAGATGCTCAAGGAAAGCGGGGACAAGCTCGAAGCTGCGGATAAGACCAAGGTCGAAGAAGGTGTATCAGCTGTCAGGAAAGCGGTTGAAGCGGACAATCTGGATGATATCAAGAAGTCGATGGAATCCCTTACTGAAGCAGTCTATGCCGCCACTACCAAGATCTACCAGAAGATGCAGGCCGAACAGGCATCGGCACAGTCCCCGCAGGGAGGAGCCGAAGCCGAGCCCGGCCAGCAGCCGGGGTCAAAGACCGACGATAATGTGGTCAATGCAGACTACAAAGTAAAAGACGAGTGACCGGATCATGGCCGGAGAGGATTATTACGAAACGCTCGGGATACCACGGAACGCCGATGAGGCGGAGATAAAAAAAGCCTATCGCAACCTCGCCCGGAAGTTCCATCCGGATGTCTGCAAGGAGCCCGGGGCCGAGGAGAAGTTCAAGCAGATCAACGAAGCCTACAGTGTCCTCTCGGACGAGCAGAAAAAACGGCAGTATGATAACATGGGTCACGAGACCTATACCAATGCCTCCCGTGGCTCCTACACCGGTGGCGGGGGATTTGGCGGGGGGGGTTTCTCTGCCGACTTCTCCGGCTTTGGGGATATCTTTGATTTCTTTGGTGGGGGTCAGCGGAGGTCCGGCCCCCAGCCGGGTGCAGATCTCCTGATGCGGATCCAGGTGCGGCTCGAGGATGCGGTTGCCGGCATGGACCGTGAGATCGAAGTGATGCATACCGAGCCCTGCCCTACCTGCAGCGGCTCGGGAAGCGAAACGAAAAAACAGAACACCTGCCCCCGCTGCGGGGGTTCAGGTCAGTTGCGGCAGGCTACCAGTTCCCCGTTTGGGCAGTTCGTCCGTATGACACCCTGCACCCAGTGCGAAGGGCGGGGAAAGATCCCGGAAAAAGTCTGCCGGGAATGCCGTGGTTCCGGTCATACGCGGGTGAAAAGAACGGTATCCGTTCACATTCCCGCCGGAATCGATAACGGGATGCGCCTCCGAATGGAGGGGTATGGGGAAGCCGGGGATTTTGGCGCACACAACGGGGATCTCTTCATTGAAGTCTATGTCCTGCCCCACGATCAGTTCACACGGTCCGGCGATAACCTTGAGACAACGATCGAAGTCTCACCTGCACAGGCTGTCCTGGGCACTTCAATTGACATCGAGACTATCGACAAGCGCCACATTGACCTTAAAGTACCTGCCGGTATCCAGTACAGTACAGCATTAAAGATACACGGGGAGGGGGTCAAACGGCGCGGGAAACCCGGCGATCTGCTTGTCCGGGTGAAGATCGTCACCCCCCGTTCTGTCAGCAACGAACAGAAAGAACTCTATGCAAAGATCGCGGAACTGGAAGGAAAAAATCATGCCGGCAGCGGGTTCTTCTCAACGATCATGGGTAAAAAGAAAGGGAAAAAATAACCGGCCTCCCCTTTTTCCAGACTACCCCTCACTTTTATAGGAACTGCCGCAAATGAGATCAGGATGAAGCTGATCTTCGAACTCTCCGGTGAAAACCTCACGCTCCCGCTCGCTGAACTCGGATGCGCCGGTACTGTTCTCGATCAG
Source organism: uncultured Methanoregula sp. (assembly GCA_964503195.1). Classification (GTDB taxonomy): domain Archaea; phylum Halobacteriota; class Methanomicrobia; order Methanomicrobiales; family Methanospirillaceae; genus Methanoregula. The sequence continues at coordinate 22,839 of CAZCZK010000002.1, read as the reverse complement.
CGGCTACAGGTTGCAATCGTTGATTCTTCTGACCTCTCTGCAGCACACCGTCTTGCCATGACCCATCGCGTCCTTGAGTATCTTGGGGAATGTGAGCCGGAGCTTGCGGCATTTAAGGATCTTCTCTGGGATCTCTCCCTTGAAACAAAACAACCATTTGCCGGTCGGGCCAAGAAGATCCATGGGGGCAGCAATGCACCGAACCGCAGCTCCCAGAAAGAGTTCGAGCAGATGATTGGCACTATGATAGATGGGCCGGTCAGCCTGAAACATCCGGAAATCGAATATCGTGCGATCCTGTCTGAGGACCGGTGCTATTTTGGGAAAGTCCTGTTTACCTTTGAACGCAGCTCGTTTGATGTGAGGAACCCGGGAAAACGGCATTTTTTCCATCCCGGCGTGATGATGCCCCGCTTGGCACGGACACTCGTGAATATCGCAGGTATAGTACCGGGAGACCGTATGCTTGATCCGTTCTGCGGGACCGGGGGCATCCTTATTGAAGGACAACTGCTCGGGGCCCGTGTCATTGGCAGTGATTTTGATAATCTGATGGTTTTGGGGAGCCGGCAGAATATCGAAAGTTCAGATCTGATGGTTGCAGATGCAATTCGTCTTCCTATCGATGATCACACGATTGATGCAGTTGTGACTGATTTCCCGTATGGCCAGTCGGTCTGTATCAAAAAAACAGATTCCATGGAGCGGCTGTACGGTGATGCACTGGAAGAGATCCACCGTGTCCTGAAAAAAGGGAGGAGAGCAGTGATTGTCACCCACCGGGATATATCGCCGATAGCTGCAGAATACTTCACCGTCATACAGCGGCATGAGCAGCGTGTTCATAAAAGTCTGACACGCCGGATTATCGTACTCACCAACGAACGGGAGCGATGTGTATGAAAGATTCTGCGTTTTTTTATGAAGAAACAATAATGAACGCCAGTGGTCCAACCGGAACCATGAAAATCGTTAAAATAAGGGTTCTGTAGCATGGACATCAACGGGTTTTCGTATTCGAAGCATGAAAAATGCCGGTGAGAGCGGGCTCTCCGCTTCGGGAACTCCCCGATGCACGGCAGGGCAATTATCAGTACACTATCATTCCAAGGGAAGTGATCCTTCGCGGGGGTTGCCCCTTCGTGGGGCGGCGGCATCATTTTCATGAAGGGGGATGGGGTCTCACTCCATCGTTCTGTCAGAAAGGATTCGATTTTTTTAGAAAATCATTCAAGAAATTATAATCCTTTTTCAGGGTTGCAGTCCTGCCCTGCCAATCCATAAAATACTCATGCGCCCCGTATCCCCAACGGGGGACTGGTGGCTACCTTATAATCGTTTTGAAGGGATGCCCCCCAGAGCGCCAAGGTTCATAGATATACCAGGAGAAAGGGTTTAAAAAAAACTGCAGGATTATTCCTGCCACTTTCACTGTGCCTTCTCATAACAGATCCTGGCTTCCTCGTGTTTCCCTATCTTCTCCAGGATTTCGCCGATATCATTCCAGATCTCTTTTCGGCCGGGTTCGATTTCCAGTGCCTGCTTGAATGCGGTCAGTGCTTCCTGGAACCGGCTGAGCTCCTGCAGAGCTCGACCCTTGAGGATCCATGCATCGACAAATTCAGGCTGGATCTCTATCATGGCTTCGAACGATTCAATTGCATCCTCAAACCGTCCGAGCGCATCAAGTGAACTCCCTTTCGTAAAGTACGCAATAGAGAATGTGGGGTCAATAAGAAGTGCCCGGTCATAGGAGATGATCGCTGCTTCAAACTGCTGTTGTGCAGAGAGGGCCATGCCATGTCGGGTCCAGCCAACGGCATTTTCCGGATCAATTGCCAGACATTTTTCATACGCGGCCTGAGCGTTGTTATATTTCCCAAGATCGTAATATGCGTTCCCTTTGCCCATCCACGCCTCGGCAAGGTTCTCGTTCTGGTCAATTGCCTTGTCGAACGCTTCGATCGCGTCACGGTACATACCAAGTTCTGCAAGGGCGACCCCCTTATGCGCGAACACTTCTGTCTGGTGCTCTATCTCCAGCGCCTGGTCGTACGACTGGATGGCATCGCGGAACAGTTCCAGGGCTGCCAATGCCAGTCCCCGGTGATCATACAGCGCAGCGATCTTCGGGAAGAGTTCTATCGCATGGTTGTATGCAGTAATCGCAGCATCAAAACTGCCCTGCTCGAACAAGGCCTTCCCTTTCCAGAAGAAGGCCTGATAACAGGAAGGAGTTATGTCAACGGCGGTATCAAACGAGATAACGGCAGCATCAATATTGCCTGAAGCATAGTATGCCCGTCCTTTCTCATAAATCGCGTTTGCATTACCGGGATTTGATGAGAGGACCAGATCAAACGAACTGATGGCATCATTGTATTTCCCAAGACGCAGCTGGGATCTGCCGCGTTCGTACTGTGCCTCTTCATAATCGGGCCGGATCTTCAGGGCTGCATTGAATTCCACAATCGCTTCCTCGTGTTCCTCCAGACAGAAGAGCGCGATCCCTTTATGGAGGTACGCTTCGGCATATTTTTTATTGAACGAAATGGTCTGGTCGAAGGCCGAGATAGCCTCGCTATATTGTTTCTGCTCAAGGAGGGCAAGTCCGAGATGGTAGTATACATCAGGATAATCCGGCTGGATTGCACAGGCATCATTGAACGAACGGATTGCTTCAGGATAGCGGCCCAGGTGGTTAAGGGCGATACCCTTGTATAACAACGCAGCTGCATAGGAATTGTTGATTAACAGCGCATGGTCGTAATCCTCCAGTGCGCGGTTATAGTCTCCGAGACTCGCAGAGGACATGCCCCGGTACAACCATGCTTCAGCATAAGACTCTTTAAGTGCGAGTGCACGGTCATAGACACCGACAGCGTCATGATGCATGGAGAGGAGGGCCAGTGTACGGGCCTTGTAATAGAGAGCCGGCACACATGTTGGAACCTGGGATAAGGCAGCATCGAAATATTTCATCGCCTCGTGACAGTTCCCGATCCGTACCAGCGACAGCCCGAGATAATAGTTCGCATGGGCATTTCGGGAATCGATAGCAAGGGCTTTCCTGAAGAATGAGATACCTTCTGCATATTTTCCGCGTTTAAAGAGGGTAATACCCTTACCGGTCCAGATATGCCCGTTATTGGGGCGGATCCTCAAAGCCTGGTCAAAAGAATACTCGGCATCCTCAAACCGGCCCAGCTGGATCTGGGCAAGACCCTTGTACTGGAGTGCATCAACGAAATTGGGCTGGAAAGAGAGTGCATTGTCAAAGGACAGGACCGCTTCCGTATACATAGCCAGACGGGACAACGCCCTTCCTTTTTCATAATAGGCTGAAATAAATTCCGGACGTATCTCGATCGCGTGGTTGAACGCTTCGATAGCATCTTCAAACTCATCCAGTCCAAAAACAGCGGTTCCTTTAAGATACCATGCCTCAGCATCCGTGGGATCGATTTCCAGTGCCCTGATAAAAGATTCAATAGCATCATTGTTCCTGCCGAGGTGCATCTGTACCTGGCCAAGGTGGAGGAGGGAGTCTGTAGAGTGCGGATTTATCTTGAGCATGCGATCGAATGCCTGTATCGCATCTTCATTCCTCCCAAGTGCTGCCAGAGAAAGCCCTTTCTGATGAAACGCCTGCCCATTTTCCGGGGCAAGATCAAGTGTTTTATTGAGCGCCAGTATCGCGTCGTCGTGCCTTCCGAGACGGGCAAGTGCCACACCCTTGTAGTAGTAAGCATCAGCATGGTTCTTATCGATCTGCAGCACCTTCTCGAATGTTTTCACTGCCTCACGGTACATGCCCATGGATACAAGGGTGTGCCCTTTTTCGAATAATGCGTCCACATACCCGGGATCGATCTCAAGGGCACGATCAAATACCTTTACCGCTTCCTCAAACCGGCCCATGCGCGATAATGCCATCCCCTTGTAATGGAGTGAAGGGACGTGAAGCGGCTGGATGGAAAGGGCCTGGTTGTACCCGGATACTGCATCGTTTGTGCGTTCAAGACGGTCAAGGACCTGTGACCGCTGATAGAGCGCGTCAAAGTAATCCGGTTTTATCCGGATGGCGTGATCGAACGCATCAAGCGACTCATCCAGCCGGTTCAAGAAGGTAAGCGCAGTTCCCAGCTCGTACCATGCTGAGGAGTTTGCGGAATCCACCATAAACAGGCTGGTGTAGGACTCGACTGCTTCTGGATACATGTGTAGTGCAAGCTGGGATGCAGCGATGTGGTACAGTGTATCATGATTTTCAGGGTCCAGCGTGCTTGCCTTTTGTAAGGTTTCAAGGGCGTCCTGATATTTTTCAAGACGGTACAGGGCCAGTCCTTTCTCGTACCTGGCTGTTGAATCCTCCGGATAGCGTTCAAGGATAGCATCGAACGATCGGACCGCATCCTCAAACTTTTCCTGTGCAACAAGGGCCCGCGCAAGTCCAAGATGGGATCTAGTATCCTCAGGACAGATCCCGATCGCCTTTTGAAATGCTGAGGCTGAAGGCTGGTGCTGTCCGAGCCTGGCGAGGCCGGTTCCTTTCTGGAACCACAATTCATGGTTTCCCCCATCCAGACTGATAGCTGCAGTGAACGCAGTCACGGCATCAGCATGCCGGGAAAGGTGCATTAAGGATAACCCATGGTGATAGAGGGGTTCGGGTTTCTCCGGGAGATACAGTGCAGCCTTCTCAAGGACAGTCTCGGCATGCCCATGACGCCCGAGAGCCGAGAGTGCGAGACCTTTTTCATACAAGACCTCCCCGGGATCCTGAATGACTTCCAGGGCAAGATCGAAGATCCGGATGGCATCTTCAAACCTGCCCAGACGGGTATGGGCTTTGCCCTCCGCAAAGAGCAGTGCACTGTTCCGGGGATCAAACTGTCGTGCTCTCTCGTATGACTCAACTGCTTTCTGGTCATCCTGCAGGAATTCAAAGGAAATTCCTCTCTGGTACCAGGCACCCGCATGTTGCGGAAGCCGGACAAGGACATTGTCGAAAGCCGTTATCGCTTCGGACTGTCTGCCGAGCTTTGAAAGAGCCAGGCCCTTGTTGAAGTAGGCATTGGAATAGTCCGGATTCAGTACAAGAGTCCGGTCAAAAGATGAAAGAGCTTCATCATAGTGCCCCAGAGCTTCAAGTGCAAGCCCCCGGGCGTACTGTGCATCAGGTCTGGAGTCATCGACATCAATGGCATGGGAGAATTCAACAACCGCCTCGCTATAGTTGCCCATATCCGAGAGGACAAGCCCCTTCTCGTAATAGGCATCATAATATTGGGAATTCATCTGAATGGCACGGTCGAAAACCGTGATGGATGCTGGATTGTCTCCCAGATGTACATAACAGAGCCCGCAATAATACCAGGCTTCGGTCAATGTCTCATCCAGTCCGAGCGCCGATTTGAAGGCCGCAAGGGACTCCGTGTATCGCTTCATCAGGAAAAGAACAAGCCCTTTGTTATAATGTCCCTGTACCATCGACGGGTCAAGAGACAATGCCGAGTCAAATGCAGCAAGGGCATCCCTGTGCTGGGACATGCGCTCCAGTGCAAGCCCTTTCTCATAAAACGCATTCGTGAAATGGCGATCGATCGCAAGGGTGCTGTCAAAAGCCTGTATTGCTTCCCGGTCCCGTCCGAGATGCGTGAGTGCAATCCCTTTATCGAACCATGCATACGTGTATTTTCTGTTGATAGCGATTGCCCGGTCATAGGAATCCACAGCGTCTTCATAGCGTTTCAGTTCGGCAAGTGCGATTGCCCGGTCGTACCAGCCATTTGCATCGCCAGGCCGGATATCAAGAGACCGGGTTAATGCATCAACCGCTGGTTCGAACTGGCCAATCGAAAGGAGGGCGCTGCCTTTTCTCAGCCATGCACCGGCACAGTGTTCATCCTGTGAGATAACCTTATCAAAGCTGGAAATTGCGTCCGGATATTCAGCAAGGGCAAGAGATGAAATCCCTTTCCGGTACCATGCGGTGATATTGTCGGGGTCGAGCGCAACAGCCCGGTCAAACGCATCGAGAGCTTCCTGGTATTTCTCAACCTCGTTGAGCAAGGTTCCTTTGAAAATCCAGCTCTCGATATGATTATCCACCAGCTCCAGGGATGTCGTGAGGCACTCCAGTGCATCGAGCGGCCGGTTCAGCCGGGACAGTACCAGGGCTTTCTCGCGCAGCGCATCAGCATTCTTTGGCTCGGTTTTCAGGATTTTATCGAATGCTGCAAGAGCATCCGTATAGTTACCAAGGTGTGAGAAGGAAAGACCGGTACGATAGAGTGCATCGGTTATCGTGGGATCATATTTTAATGCCTGGATGAAGGATTTAATTGCCCTTGCAAATTTACTGGATTTAAAAAGAGCTATACCCTTTTGGTAATGTGCATTCGCGTGGTCCGGAGTATATTTAAGCGTATAATCAAAAGATCCCACCGCTTCAGGATACTGGTGAAGCCGTGTTTGTGCCAGACCTTTCAGAAACGCTGCCTCGGACAATGTTGGATCGAGGCTGAGAGCAAGGTCAAAGGCCCTGACAGCTTTCTCATCATCACCAAGGGATGCAGATGCCCGGGCTTTTAAGAATGCAGCCTGTGCATTGTCTGGGTTCAATTCAAGGGACCGGGTCAGTGCATCGACTGCAGGTTCGAACTGGCCGATCGAAAGAAGGGCACTGCCTTTCCTCAGCCATGCCCCGGCACAGTTTTCATCGCGTAAGATAACCTGGTCGAAGCAGCTGATTGCCTCGCTGTACTCCAGAAGGGCCAGATACGAAATCCCTTTCCGGTACAACGCAACACTGTTTTCGGGTTCAAGTGCAAGCGCACGGTCAAACGCATCAAGGGCTTCCCGGTATTTCTCAACCTCGTTTTGCAGGGTGCCCCGGAATATCCAGTCTTCGGCACGGTTATCCGCCAGTTCCAAAGACTTATTGAGGCTCGCCAGTGCATCGAGCGGCCGGTCCAGACGGGACAGGGCCCGGGCTTTCTCACGAAGCGCGTCAGCATTCTCCGGAGCGGTTTCGAGAATTTTATCGAATGTTGTAAGTGATTCTTCGTACTGCTTCATCCGGAAAAGAACCAGTCCTTTATGGAACAGTCCCTGCATGAATTCCGGATCGATAGACAGAGCCGATTCGAATGCGCTCAGGGCGTCTTCGTCATGAGACAGGCGTTCAAGAGCGAGCCCTTTCTCATAGAATGCATTCGTGAACCTCGGGTCGATCGCAAGGGTGCTGTCAAATGCCGGTATTGCCTCCCCGTCCCGGCCCAGACGCGTCAGTGCAATTCCTTTATCGAACCACGCATTCGTGAATCTGCTATTGATGGCGATCGCACGGTCATAGGATGAGACGGCATCATCAAATCGTCTCAGTTCGGCAAGGGCAACCGCACGGTCATACCATCCGTTCGGATCCTCAGGTCTGAGATCAAGGGACCGGGTCAGTGCATCGACTGCAGGTTCGAACTGGCCGATCGAAAGAA
>CAZCZK010000002.1:3035-15240 GCA_964503195.1 uncultured Methanoregula sp. | reverse complement strand
TTCTCACGAAGCGCGTCAGCATTCTCCGGAGCGGTTTCGAGAATTTTATCGAATGCCACAAGGGCATCCTCATCGTTACCGAGACGTGCGAAGGCAAGTCCGGTGCGATAGAGTGCATCTGTGAGCGCAGGATCGTGTTTGAGCGCCTCTATGAAGGATTTTATTGCCTTTGCGAACGTTCCGAGTTCGGCAAGTGCTATTCCTTTATTGTAATGAGCATTCGCGTTTTTGGGACTATGTGCGAGAGTATTATCAAAAGCCCTGATAGCTTCCGGATACTGGTGAAGCCGTAATAGTGCAAGACCTTTCAGATACGATGCATCGGACAGTGCAGGATTGAGGCTAAGGGCATGGTCGAACGCCTTTATTGCATCCTCATCATTGCCAAGGGAGGCGGATGCCTGCCCGCTGAAAAAGGCAGCTTGTGCATTGACGGGGTTTAATTCCAGGGACCGGCTGTAAGCATCCCGTGATTCAGAAAAATTACCCAGACGGAACAGGGCATCACCTTTCTCGTGCCACGTGACAGGGTTAATGTCATCGAGATCGAGAGACCGGGAAAATGACGACAGGGCTTCCTCGTACCTGTTGAGTTCCATGAGATCATGACCCCGATAATAATGAAGGGGGGCTGTCTCCATTCCAAGGGATTGCGCCGTGTTGAGGGCATCAAGGGATTGGTCATATCTGCCCAGAGAGATCAGGGAAAGACCTTTGAGGTACGCCGCTTCCTGCATGGCTGGATTCAGCTCAAGCGCACGGTCAAATGCGGGTATGGATTCTTCATACCGTGCAAGTTTCCTCAGATCACAGGCACGGTTAAACCATGCAGGTACACAGGATTCATCAAGCGCAATGGCACTTTCAAATGCTTCGAGCGCTTCCTCGTTCAGTGACATATGGGAGAGGCACAATCCGTTGTAATACCAGACAGCAGCGTTATTGGTCTCAAAGGACAGTATCGTTTCAAAACAGGCAAGTGCCTCTTCCCACTGGGAGAGGCGTATGAATGCTTTCCCACGATACAGGAGCGTGAACAGGTGCTGCGGTCTTCTTTTCTGGGATTTCCCCAGTGCCTCCACGGACTCTTTGTACCGTTTCAGACGGTACAGAGAATATCCCTTGCAGGTGAGGAGTTCGGGGTTAGCTGTATCATCTTCCAGGGCGCGGTCGAGACTTATCACCGCATCTTCATATCGTTGCAGTTTTTCAAGGGCAAGACCACGACCGCGGTGTGCAAGGCTGTTCTCCGGCTCGAGTGCAAGTGCTGCTTCAAACGCTCCAAGGCCATCGGCATACCGTTCGAGTTGCGTGAGGCATTCTCCCCTTACCAGGTGAACATGCGCATCATCTGCGGCATGTTCAAGAGACCGGTCCAGGGAAGCAAGAGATTCATCATAGCGGGAGAGCCGGAACAGGGCGTATCCCCGTTCGGCGTGGACTCGTGCAGTATCCAACCCAAGGGAGATGCACCGGTTATAGGCTTCAAGGGCGTCCTGTGTTTTTTCCAGCTTGGTGAGTGCCAGCCCTTTTTCAAAGACGATGGCCGCATTCTCCGGCCGGATAGCAAGGTACCCGTCAAAAGCCTCAACGGCGCTTTCGAATTTTTCCAGAACTACGAGGGCTTTGCCCTTCTCCTGCCACGCTTCAGCGTTTTCGGGGTTGATTTCGATAGTCCTTGCAAATGCATCTACTGCCTCGTCGTACTGATGCAGCAGGATATGGGCAAAACCTTTGTAAAAGAACGCACGTTCGCACTTCGGTTCGACACGGTTTACCCGGGAATAAGATGTAACCGCGTCTTTATACGAACCCAGATGATCATACGCCCGGGCTTTCCCGTACAGTGCAGTCAGGTCCTGAGGAATATCAGAAAGAACGCGGTCAAATGCTTCTACTGCTTCCTGGAACCGTCCGATGATACCAAGGGTGCGGCCAAATTCCCGGAATGCGTCGATAAAGTCGGGCATGAGACGGGTTGCTTCACCGAACGTCTCAGCAGCTTCGGGATATTTAGATGAACGGAACTGCGCGACACCCTTATAATAGTGCGCCTCTCCAAAATCAGGGACCTGGGAGATGGCAGTATCAAACGCACTGACGGCTTCTTCATTGTTCCCCAGACTGAGATGGGATCTCCCCTTATAGAACCAGGTATGGGAATTGGTACTGTCGAGCTCGATGGCATTGTTGTAGGACAACACGGCGTCCTGGAACCGTTCCACGGCAAAGAGGCAGAATCCACGGATAAGCCATGCATTTGCGATCTTCGGGTTCGCTTCGACCGTACGCGAGAGAACATCGATTGCCTCTTCGAATTTTCCCATCTCAGCAAGGGCAAGTCCCTTGTGGTACAGGGCGTCCCTGTTGCCCGGGTCAATCTCGAGTGCTGCAGAAAATGACGTGTCAGCCGCCTCCTGATTTCCGAGAGCGGCAAGCGACAGGCCCTTCTGGTAAAGGGGTTCTGCAATCTGAGGCTTGAATCTATACGCCTCGTCAAAGGAAGCGATGGCGTCTTCGAAATTCTCAAGCCGCACGAGTGACAGGCCTTTCTGGTAATGAGTGGCGGCATCATCAGGTGTGATCTCAAGCGCGATATTGAAGGAGAGAACAGCTTCCTCGTGCATGCCAAGGCCGGCAAGGGCGATTCCCTTGTGGAAAAACGCAAGCGAATAATTGGGGATTGCCTCAAGAACGCGATCGAAGGCAGTGATTGCCTCAAGGTATCGGCTGAGTTTGATCAGGGCTAGTCCCTTGTCATACTGGGTCTGGGCAGTTGATGGGTCGATTTCCAGAGACTTATCATACGCGATCACCGCATCGGCAATCCTATCAAGGTCAACGAGGGCAACGCCCTTCCTGTACCAGGATTCCGCCGAGTTCGGGTTGAGCGCAATGGCCTTTTCGCTTGCTGCAAGGGATTCCTCATTATTCCCCAGGTCGTGGAGGGCAGCAGACTTGCAGAGTGCAGCTTTTGCGCACTGAGGATCCGATTCAAGTGCCTGATCAAACGCATAGACCGAGTCCTGGTTCAGCCCAACAGCATAGAGAGCTTTCCCTTTGAAATAATGCGCGGGTGCATATTTTGGGGTTAACGCAATACAGCGATCGAATGCATCTATCGACTCTCTCTGGCGCCCAAGTCTGACCAGTATGTAACCGCGGTAATAATGCGCGAGGGCATACCCGTTATCGATGAGGAGGGACTGGTCAAACGCGTGAAGAGCTTCCTCAAATCTTGAGAGCGCCAGAAGAGCGGTGCCCCGGAAAAAATGGGTGTCAGCACTGGCAGAATCGATCTCCAGTGCATGATCAAAGGCCTCGATTGCATCAGAGAATTCTTCCAGTTCCTGGTGGGATCTCGCCTTGTGATAGAACGCACTGATGTTGTGGGGACTTTCGGTAATCGTGCGGTCAAAGTCAACGATGGCATCGCGGAATCGGTCAAGGTGAAACAGGGAAAGTCCTTTCCGCAGCCTCGCATCCGTGTATTTCGGCTTTAACTGAAGGGTTTTGTCAAAAGCAAATACAGCATCGCTGAATTCTTTTAAGGCTGCATAGGATTTTCCCTTGTGGTAGAATGCAAGGGCATTTTCCGGGTCATGGATAAGGGACTTGTCAAGTGATTCGAGCGCCTCGGGGTATTTTCCCAGTTTTTCCAATGCAATACCCCGGTTGAAATATCCGAGCGCATTACTCGTGTCTTTTACCAGGTTTTTGTCAAAGGCATCGATTGCATCCTGGTATCTGCCGGTTTTCAGAAAAGCAAACCCAAGGTGGTAGAACACTTCGGTATAGGTTGATTCCAGTTCCAGGGCCTGCTGGAATGCCACTATAGCATCAGGGTATTTCCCGTTGGCGACCAGCGATTTGCCCTTGAAGTACAGTGCCGGTGCAAATGAGGGAAGGAGACTTATGGTCCGGTCAAAGGATGTAATGGCATCGCGGTGATCGCCCAGTTTCGCAAGCGCCAGCCCCTTGTGGTAATGTGCGTCTGCGTTCTTGGGATCGATCTCCAGCAGTATCTCAAAGACATGGATCGCCCCTTCCGCCCGGTTGATCTTTTCAAGTGAGAGCCCCTTATAGTAGAATGCCTCCACGCACCGCTGGTTTAATCCGATGGCATTATCAAAAGCATCGATTGCATCCTGGTACCTCCCGAGGTCAAAGTAACCACGTCCGCATTTAATCCAGCCTTTCTCCTGTTCAGGGTTAATCCGGAGGGCTTTTTTATACGAGAGCACTGCTTCTTCAGTCTTGCCCAGCTGGTTGAGGACATCTCCCTTACGCATCCAGATCTCGTGCAGTGCCGGATTGATATCCAGTGCACGCGTGTACGCGAGGATTGCATCCTGCATCTTCCCGAGATCATTCAGGACGTCGGCCTTTTTTGTCCACCCGTCAGCAAGGTTTGCATTGATCTCGAGGGCTTTGCTGAAGGCAACGACTGCGTCCTGCTTTTTTCCCAGACTTGACAGGGAATTTCCTTTCTGCATCCAGATGTCGATGAGAGCCGGGTTCAGAGAGAGGATGCGATCGTCAGTCTCAATGGTCTCAGAGAAACGCCCGAGTGCAAAAAGGGATCCCGAGCGGCTGATGAGGGCTTCGATGAGAGATGGATTGGAGGCAAGGCTCTTGTCCAGTGCTTCGACAGCATCCTCATGGCGGTTTATTGCGGCGAGGGCAATACCTTTGTACATAAACGCATCGGTGATGGCGGGGTCCAGTGCGATCGTTTTATCAAGAGAACTGATTGCCTCCCCGTACTGCTTGAGCTGGACGTGGGCGAGACCCAGATAATAATAAGAATATGCATTGGAGGCATCGGATTCAAGCGCTTTTCTGAAGGCGGTTACTGCCTCGGCCATCTGTTCCGTATGGAACAGGGCAATCCCGCGATAGTGATGCGCCAGAGCATTCCCCGGATTGATCGCCAGCGAGCGATCGAATGCCTGAATGGATTCGGAGAATCGTTCCCTGCCGGCCAGGGCGATGCCCAGATAGTACAGGCATTCTGCATTATCCGGCTCGAACGCAAGTGATTTCTCGTATGCCAGAATCGCATCATCGTACTTCTCCCGTTGTGCAAGGGCAATACCCTTATGATACAGGATCCCGGCATCATCCGGAGAGAGTTCGAGGGCCCGTTCGAAGGAGACCACTGCCTCGAGAGGTTTTCCGAGTCGGGCAAGCGCTTTCCCCTTCTCAAAAAAGGCACGGGAGCATCTCCGGTTTAATTCAAGAACCTTGTCAAACGCTCGAATGGCTTCCGGAAGATTCTCGGTTGCGACGCAGGCGATTCCGAGATGATACCAGGACACATCGTTGCGTGGATCGGTTTGAACGGATTCTGTCAGGACCGTGATTGCTTCTGCGTGCCTGTCAAGCCGGAGCAGGGATATCCCTTTCCGGGTTGCTGCCTTTGAATTTTTCGGGTTCCGGGACAGTTCCCGGTCAAATGCGGTAATTGCTTCTTCGTAGGCGCCCATCCTTGCAAGGGCTGTCCCGCTGTACAGGGAGATTTGGGCAAGGGTCGGGTCATATTCCATGGCAGTGGTGAAAGCCTGGTGCGCAGCCGGGTAGCGCTCAAGGTGCATGAGAGCGCATCCTTTCTGGTACAGGGCATCCGCATTCTTTGGGGAGATCAGAAGCAGCTGGTTCAGGATTGCGATTGCGTCTTCGTACCTGCCAAGTTCGTTCAGGGTCGAGGCAGTATGGAACAGTGCGGGGGTATTTTCCGGATCCTGTTCGGTTACCACAGAAAAAGCGTTTACTGCGTCATCTGGTTTATGCAGCTCGAGAAAAACGAGGCCCCGGTGGAACTGGGCATCCGTATATCCAGGGTCCAGTTCAAGAACCTCGTCAAACGATGCAAGGGCCTTGTCATATTTCTTCAGGTTGAAGAGGGTGACTCCCTTTTTGTAGAGGATGTCCCGGTTATCCGGGTCTGTTTCAAGTGCCCGGTCAAAAGAATCCAGAGCTTCCAGAGGTTTCGAGAGGGCCAGAGAGGCATCGGCCTTAGCCGACCAGGCACGGGTACAGGACGGATCGAGCTCCAGCGTCCGGTCAAACGACCGTACCGCTTCCAGATACCGGCCAAGACGTGAATGGGCGATACCCTTGTAGTACCAGACCTGGGGGGTCCCGGGATCTTTTTCCAGTACGTGGTTGAAAACAACGACTGCGTCATCGTATCTCTCAAGGTTTGTGAGGATTATCCCTTTCCTGATCGCAGGTTCTGTTTGTTCCGGGTTGAGCTGAAGGGCCCTGTCAAAGGCATCAATTGCAGCATCGGCTGCATCAAGATTCACGAGTGCGATTCCCTTGTAGAGCCATGCGTCTGCAAGGGACGGATTCAGGTCAAGTGCCAGATCAAAAGTCTGGGAGGCTTCCTGAAAGCGGGAGAGGTAGATAAGGGCAACGCCCTTTTCATAGATTGCGGCAGTATATTGCGGGGATATAGCAAGCAGCGAATCAAAAGCGGATACTGCAGCTGCGTAATCCTGAACCTGCATGAGTACGTCTCCACGGTGATATAAGGTTAATGCATGGGTCGGGTCAATCTCCAGCGCATGATCGAATGCCGCAAGAGCCTCTTCATAACGGCGGAGTTCAGAAAAAGCGAGACCCTGGTTATAATATGCGTTGATATAATTTGGATTAATATTCTGGGCACACCCGAATGAATCGATAGCCTCGTCATACCGTTCAAGCTTCAGGAGCGCGAGGCCCTTATCATAGAACGACTGCGCGTACCCGGGCCGGAGCCGTATACCTTCATCGAAAGCGGCAACCGCATTCTCGTACCTGCCGGTCTTCAGGAGCAGTGTACCTTTCTGGTGGTATGCCTGGGCATTATCACCATCATTTGAAAGGGTCTTGTCAAACGCGGCAATCGCGTCCTCGTTCTTTCCGAGCTTGGCGAGCGCAAAGCCCTTCTGGTACAGGGCGTCAGTATAATCGGGGCTAATCGTGAGTGCATGGTCATAGGATGCAACCGCTTCGCTGAACCTCCCGAGATTGGCGTATGCCAGACCTTGCTGAAAAGCAGCTGAAGCGCAACCGGGATCGAGGATCAGGACCTGTTCGAATGATTCGATAGATTCCTTGAGCCTGCCCAGTTTCGCGTGAGCGATCCCCATGTAATAGTACGACCCGGCATGATCAGGCTGCAGATCAAGGCTTTTTGTGAAGGCATCCCGTGCATCGTCGTATCTGCTCAGGTAAATACAGGCAACACCCTTCCGGTACCAGGCATCGGCATTCTGAGACGACAGGGAAAGCGATCGTTCAAGATCAGAAACGGCCTCACGGTATTTTTTCTGCCGCAGGTATGCTATTCCCCGTTTGTAGTAAACCGGAGCGCTTGCAGGGTTGACCTCAAGGTTTTTGGTGAACGTTTCGACAGCAGCCGGATACTCGGCAAGAAGGTTGTAAGCAAGACCAAGATAAAACCAGGCATCCGCGATCTCGGGATTCAGTTCCAGGGCCTGATTGAGTGACCTGACGGATTCCTCAACGTGTCCGACCTTATACTGGGAAATGCCTTTGAGGGTCCAGATATCCGCATACCCGGGCTCTGCCGCAAGAAAAAGATCTGCGGTCCGCACGGCTTCTTCGTTTTTTTCCTGTTTGGCAAGAATGAAACTACAGTAATATGACACCCAGATATCGGAAGGATCGATCTCGTTCGCTTTCCTGAAGGCTGCAAGCGCCTCGTCAAACCTTTCCAGTTCATACAGTGAGATCCCTTTGTTATAGAATGCCTTTGCATAATTGGGTACGACACCGATTGCCTTGTCATATGAAGCGATAGCCTCGCTATGTCTCCCAAGGTCTGCAAGAGCAATTCCTTTATTGTAATAGACCTTGGCATGCGCCGGGTCCACCATGAGGGCATGATCATAAGCACTGATCGCTTCCTTGTACCGGCCCAGTTCGTACAGGGCTATTCCCTTGAGAATCCAACCTTCTGCATTGTCAATTTTCAGCGAGAGGAGCTTGTCACAGGTTTCCAGGGCTTCTTCGTTTCTCCCCATCTGGGCGAGCGTAGCGGCTTTATTGTATAATGTATTCGGATCCGCAGGTTCTAAGAGGGAGGCCTCATTATATGCTTCGATTGCTTCATCGAATTTTCCCAGGTCATAGAGTGCAATACCTTTGAAATAATGGGCTTTTGCAAGCCGGGGATACAGGGCGAGACCCCGGTCAAACATGACAATGGCCTCCTGGAACCTGCCTAGATCATAGAGTTCGATGCCCTGCCGCAACAATGCTTCCGCATCACTCTGATTATTCATGGAATCGGCTACCTCTCTCTCTTGGTTTAACTATCCATGGCATCTGCCAAACGGATCATACTGGTATAAAGGTTGCAGTCCGGCGCCATATACCCTTTCCGGTAGGAATAGGTCTGAGTCGCTGATTTGTTAATAGTATTTTTATACACACGGGGCATTTTTCCTGATCCCCCGACAGGTATTTTTTCGCTGTTCTGACAGCGATTACTTCTACCAATGTTTCAACGTCTTTTTTGCTCGCATCAACCCCTGCCAGATCGTTCCTCATTCTCTTATACGGAATAACCCTGCAATGGAATATATATTGAGCCTTATAACAGGAACTGTTTTGGAAAAGGACACGATTAGCAATATTAATCATTGCAATGCACATCACCCAACCTTATTCGTTCGTTCATCATGGGGGTGGGGGACACGTTTTCTAACCTCATGTCCATGAGGGCATGTTTTTTTTATTCCTCATTCCAAGATCCTGATAATAAAATAACAATATTTATTTGACAACTCATGACCCATCATGTAGCGGGGATTGCCAACCAAATGGATTTTGGTTTGGGGATATGTCTGAAGAAAGGCTGAACTGATGACGCTAAACATCGAAAAAAAATGGTATTACATACTCTTATTCTTCCTCATAGTCATCGGATCTTTTCTGCGATTTTATCATCTCGATTTTAATTCCCTCTGGCATAATGAAGCATTCACCTTGTTTACTGCCAATCATTCTTTATCCGGTATATGGGATATTGTTACGAACAATTTGGCTGAATTGGCGGGTATCACACCCACTGGCGAATTCAGTCCGCCATTATTTTATTGGATTGAACATTTCATGCTCGTATTCGGTCAGAGTGAGTTCATTCTTCGCTTCTTTCCGGCACTTCTCGGCACTCTGACGATCCCGGTCTTCTATTTTATTGGAAAGGAATTTGCGGATGAAGACGTCGGAATTGTCATGGCAGCACTTATATCCTTTTCACCATTCCACGTCTATTATTCTCAAGAGGCAAGAGCATACACAACCATGCTCTTCTTGTTATCAGTGGCATTTTTTTTCTTTCTTGTATCCCTGCGCACCAACAGAAGGTATTCCTGGATAGCTTTTGGTTTCTGCTGCGGTCTGACACTGTGGACACATTACTTTGCTTTTATACCCATTGTTCTGCTCTTGGTGTATGCACTTTTCTGGGGAATATCCCGCACACGGGCAGGTTTAACACAGCCTTTTCGGTTTGTTCTGTCTTTTGTCACATTTCTGATAATCGTTCTGCCTTTGATTCCCATGGCAATCAATCTCTTCATAAAAAGGACAGGTGTCCCTTCATTAAGCACGAAAGGACTCGAGGTTGCATATCGGATTTTCAACGCACTTTCGGGAAACCATCGTTCCATGATTGTCTTCTTTTGTGTATTATTTATCATCGGAATTTTTTTCCTCTGGAAAACAGATAAAACCAAAACAATTCTTATTACGGGACTTCTGGCAATTCCCATCCTCGTCAGTATTTATCTTTCAGAAATGATGCCCGTGTTTGATCGATACCTTATCTACGTTATTCCCTTCTTTTTCCTTGGAATTTCCAACTCACTGAAACCCATAGCCGGGTTGTTCGAAGGAAAAGATGTTACCATAATTGTAATTCTCATATTCTTCCTTATTCAGGTTCCCTTTTTAGCCTTCAGTTATAACACCTATTTCACAAAATATTCGAAAGCGGATTGGCGTAGCATTGCAGAGAGTATTGAGGAAAATAGTAGTAAAGGGGATTATATTTTTGTGTTCCCTTACTACCACCGGTTGCCTCTTGATGTTTATTATAGCAATACGAGTCATGGAACGTATGAGTTTGGCATACGAGATGAGAGCGAGATACAACAAATTTTACCCGGTGGAAAAAATTATCAGGTATTTTTTGTTGTTGTGGACGGTGTAACAATTGCTGATCCGGATGGAAGTACCATTCAGTGGTTACAGAACAACACCACACGGGTTGGGATGTTTAAGGGGCTCAAACTCTTTAAGTTCAATGGCGATGGGGCTGCCGGGTCAAGACAAATTCGGGCCTTCAGCTCATGAAGGGTTGTAAGGTATTTAAATGATTTAAAAAAGGGGTTTTTTCTGGTTTATGACTGAAGCATACGCTTGACGACCCGTCCGAGCCGGCCCATACCAATTGTGATCCTTTCATTGGTAGAGTTAAAGAAGTTCTGCTGCCTCCTATCCAAGCCACCGCAATCGATATAAATGGCATATCGGGGTGCGTGGCTACGTTCTCTTTCAGTGTCCACTCGGACACTTCCATAGACCGACAGTCTGCCAGGAGGGGCCCCCATATAAACGTGCCCCACTCAAAACGGATGCGAAGAGGATACCGTTTCCTGGAATTCTTCCTCAAGCATCCGGATCATCTGATCACATTGATCCTGATACGCTCTCTTATTTTCCGGATGTTCCTGTCGATCTTAGAATGGAAAAAATACTCACACGCGATCCGCGGCTAGAGGTAATTTGAATGAAAGATCGGACGCCTGTTTAGCGATCACCAGCTACTCCCAGGATTTCCGGTGGCGAGGTTAAAGGTCGCGGGGGTACGGATATTCATGGAGAACTTCCCCCAGAAAGCGATTGGCGCAGGATCCTTCCGTTATGCTGAATGGGTTAAAAAAGAATATCATTATGCTTCATCACTCTAATCATTGGCATATGAAAAAAATCTGGCGTAATTATCAGTCTGATTTTTCTCGGATTGGTTGTAACGACAGGTTGTTTTCAGAAAAGCGATCTATTAAAAAAATCCACGACTGTGCCATGAGGAAGAACATATGACTACTCTGCAATACTGCATGATTGTCCTGGGATTTATGGTGCTTTGCGGCATTGCAGTAGCGGAAACACCCGCCGCTGATTTCTCCGCTTCACCAACCTCCGGTACTGAACCGCTAAACGTAACTTTCACGGATACTACCACCAATTCCCCCACTGCCTGGAACTGGTCGTACCGGAACGCAACCACAGGCTGGACACTCTTCGATACCTCAGAGAACCCCTCATTCACCTTCCCCGCCGGCATCTATGACATCAGCCTCAGCGTTACCAATATTGATGGAAGTGACGATGAAATCAAAACCGGGTATATCAGTGTAACCGTTCCACCGCCGCTCGCCGATTTCAGCGGCACACCTGTTTCCGGCACAGCTCCTTTGACCGTGACATTCTCCGACCTTTCGACGAATTATCCAAAGACCTGGTACTGGGCTTACCGGAATGCGACAACAGGCTGGACCCTCTTTGACACCTCCGAGAACCCCTCATTCACCTTCCCGGCCGGCACCTACGAAATCACCCTTATCGTTACCAATGCCGGGGGCTCGGACACCAAAACCATTGCAGGCTATATCGTTGTTACTATCCCACCTCCGGTCACTGAGTTCGACACTTCGCCGACATTCGGTGCAGAACCGCTCAGTGTCAACTTCACGGACCAGTCCGCCAACTCCCCGACTTCCTGGTTCTGGGCATTCCGGAATGCTACAACCGGGTGGACACAATTCTCTACTTCCAAGAACCCCTCATTCACTTTTCCAGCCGGCACCTATGACATCAACCTCACCGCTGCCAATGATGCCGGCACCGATGATGAGATTAAAACCGGATTTATTACGGTAACAATCCCCCAGCCAGTCGCTGCATTTACCAACACTACACCGCGGTCCGGAAATGCCCCCCTGACCGTCACATTAACCGACCAGTCCACCAACTCCCCGACTTCCTGGTCCTGGGCATTCCGGAATGCTACAACCGGTTGGACGCAGTTCTCCACTTCCAAGAACCCCTCATTCACCTTTCCAACCGGCACCTATGACATCAACCTCACCGCTGCCAATGATGCCGGCACCGATGATGA
>CAZCZK010000002.1:0-2935 GCA_964503195.1 uncultured Methanoregula sp. | reverse complement strand
AAGAACCCCTCATTCACCTTTCCAACCGGCACCTATGACATCAACCTCACCGCTGTCAATGATGCCGGCACCGATGATGAGATTAAAACCGGATTTATTGCGGTAACAATCCCCCAGCCAGTCGCTGCATTTACCAACACTACACCGCGGTCCGGAAATGCCCCCCTGACCGTCACATTAACCGACCAGTCCACCAACTCCCCGACTTCCTGGTCCTGGGCATTCCGGAATGCTACAACCGGTTGGACGCAGTTCTCCACTTCCAAGAACCCCTCATTCACCTTTCCAACCGGCACCTATGACATCAACCTCACCGCTGTCAATGATGCCGGCACCGATGACGAACTCAAGACCTCGTATATCTCGGTTTCTGTGCCATTAATTCCACCTGAAGCTGCGTTTGCAGCATCATCGTTGTCCGGAACTGCTCCTCTGACCGTCGAATTCGCGGATCTTTCGACAAATACACCGATGTCCTGGAACTGGTCGTTCGGTGATGGGACTTATTCTGCGGATCAGAATCCTGTGAATACCTATACTCAAATCGGCACGTATACCGTTTCCCTGAATGTGACAAATGCAGCTGGAAGCAATACCATGATCCGAACTAAATATATCGCGGTCTCCTCAAGAATCCCCAGTCCTCCTCAAGCTGATTACACTGCGATACCATGCTGCGGTACCGTTCCACTTACGGTTTCATTTGCAGATCGTTCAATTAACTATCCCACCGGCTGGGCATGGTTCTTCGGGGACGAGACGTACACGCAGGAATGGACACTGATGAATGCGAGTCCTGGATGGACAGCAAGAGGCCATCACAGCACTGTAGCGATGCCGGACGGAAGCATTGTCCTGATGGGAGGATATGACGGCAACTATAAAAATGATGTGTGGCGATCAACAGATAACGGTGCTTCCTGGACCCGGCTAACCGCAAATGCTGCCTGGTCCGCAAGGCATGATCACACGAGTGTGGTGATGCCGGATGGAAGCATTGTTCTGATGGGCGGGTATGACAGAAATGGCTATAGAAATGACGTGTGGCGATCAACAGATAACGGTGCTTCCTGGACCCGGGTGACCGCAAATGCTGCCTGGTCGGCTCGGAGACTTCACAACACTGTGGTAATCCAGGACGGGAGCATTGTTCTGATGGGCGGGTACGACGACTATTATAAAAATGATGTATGGCGCTCAACAGATAACGGTGCTTTCTGGACCCGGATGACCGAAAGTGCAGGGTGGTCGGACAGATCTGATCAGACAAGTGTAGCGATGCCGGATGGGAGCATTGTTCTGATGGGCGGATATGACGGTGGCTATAAAAATGATGTATGGCGATCAACAGATAACGGTGCTTCCTGGACCCGGGTGACCGCAAGTGCAGGGTGGTCACCACGAAAACTTCCCAGCAGCGTTGCCATGCCTGATGGAAGTATTGTACTGATGAGCGGTTATGATGGCAGCAGCTATAAAGATGACTTATGGCGGTCTACGGATGACGGTATTACTTGGACTCAGCTGACCGTAAGCGCCCAGTGGCCGATACGGGTATATCCCAGCAGTGTCGTGATGTCGGATGGCAGTATAGTCCTCACGGGGGGCTATTTCGGTGCTTTTCAGTATCGGGGGGACACTTGGCGATTCCAGCCAGCAGGATCATCCATACAGAATCCCACGCACACATATACAGCGACGGGAATTTTTAACATAACATTACTGGCATACAACAGTATCGGGTTCAACAGCACGCGGAGAGAGAGATATGTCACTGCATCCAATCTGCCAATTCCAAAAGACAGGATCAGCATCTATAAAGACGGCAGCTGGTATATCGATATGAACGGGGACGGCAGCTGGAATGCTGGCGACCAGAACTACGGGTTCGGTGCTCCGCTCTGGAGTCCCGTTGTTGGAGATTGGAATAGTGACGGTAACACCGAGATTGGCGTATACCGTGACGGTGCCTGGTATCTCGATTACGACGCGTCCGGATGGTGGAGTACCGGTGATGAGAACTTTGGATACGGAGCCCCCAACTGGACACCGGTTGTCGGCGACTGGAACGGGGACGGGTCCGACAAGGCCGGGGCTTACAAGGACGGTGCCTGGTACCTCGACTATGACGGCAGTGGCACTTGGAATTCCGGCGATAAAAACTTCGCGTTCGGGGACACCGGGTGGGCACCGGTTGTTGGGAAATGGACAGATGGTACCACAAAGATCGGTATCTACAAGGACGGCGTCTATTACATCGATAATAACGGTGACTGGACGTACAGTGATGGCGATAAGACAATCATTTATGGTACTGCCGGCTCAACTGCAGTTACGGGTGACTGGAACGCCAACAACCTGACCGAAGTCGGGACACAGACGGGGAATTCCTGGAAGCTCGATTACGATGGTCTTGGTGCGATCAATGCCAGTACAAAATCCTACTCATTCGGTTCAGTGGGATGGATCCCGGTCATTGGTGACTGGAATAATGAGGGGAGCAAAAAGATCGGCATCTATCTCAACGGTGCGTGGTATCTTGACTATAATGGTAACGGTTTCTGGGATGCCGGCACCGATAAAAACTTCGCGTTCGGCACAACCGGGTGGATACCGTTGATCGGGAAGTGGAGTTGAATCCCTGTCTTTTTACAGACCAACCGCGTTGCATCAATACGCATTCTGGGTACATCCACGCGCAGGGTATAAGCTTACCATCAATCTGCTTGGTTGTCGTGCTTGTGTATGAATTCCCTATTTTGTTGTGTACAACTTGCCAACCAAAAAAAAACCAATCGGATAAAGAGTAACAGGGATTTGATCGAAAAGAAGCCTGATGATTTGAACGCATTAATTCAAGCCTATGGCGGGATGTTATCAAAAGTTAAAATCTCACATACTTTTATTATATCCTAACCCCTAGTATCCTTATGGA
>CAZCZK010000001.1:0-62944 GCA_964503195.1 uncultured Methanoregula sp. | reverse complement strand
TTATCCTAAGGGGCTGTGGATCCCTCGACCCGGGTTCAAATCTCGGCCCTGGCCTTTCCTTTTACGGGCATTTCCCCGCTCATACAGACATCATGCTCCAGTGACCTTCGTAACGAGCGATCTGCCCGTCTTTCAGGTGTACGATCCGGTGGAAATACCCCCATCCAGCTATCACGTTTCTGGTATGAGTTCGCTGAAAAATATGGTCGGTGTAAATTTTTGTGAATTGAACGCAAGTTTTTACATGATAGTCCCGTCAGGCAGATTTCTGCCCACGGTTTACTTCCCGGAGTACTGAAGATCCTATGGCAAAAAACAACTATGTTCACGGTTATTCCCCCCGTGAATCTGAACGGCTCACAGATCAAGCAGAAACGCTGACAAGACTCCTCCACCATGATACGCACTACCCTGCGGGTTCGCTGGTGCTCGAAGCCGGATGCGGGATTGGCGCCCAGACCGTGATCCTTGCAAAAAATAGTCCGGAAGCACGGATCACGTCCTTTGATATATCGGAGGATTCCCTGAAAACGGCGCAGGAAAAGATCCGCGAGGAAGGGATCACAAACGTGGTGTTCCGTGTGGGGGATATCTTCCACCCCCCGTTCGAACCGGAGAGCTTCAACCATATCTTTGTCTGTTTTGTACTGGAGCATCTTGCAGACCCACAGCGGGCGCTCGAACAGATCCGCCCGATCCTGAAAGAAGGTGGAACTATCACGGTCATTGAGGGGGATCATGGGTCCACCTTCTTCCATCCCGATAGTAAGGATGCCCACTGTGCTATTGACTGTCTTGTAAAACTCCAGCAGCTGGTTGGCGGTAATGCCCTGATTGGGCGGCAGCTCTTTCCGCTCATGACCGGTGCCGGGTTTCAGGAGGTTCATGTCTCGCCGCGGATGGTCTATGTCGATTCTTCCCGCCCGGCACTCGTGGAAGGGTTCACGAAACTGACGTTTACGGCCATGGTCGAAGGAGTGGGCCTGGAAGTGGAGAGGCTGGTGCTGATGAGCCGGGAGGACTGGGAACGGGGAATAGTCTCACTTTACCGTACGACGGAGACGGATGGTGTCTTCTGTTATACATTCTTCAAATCAACTGCCCGGAAATAACCCGGCACACGTTCCATGATATTCGACAGGTCGAAGAATCCTGATGGATTCTTCTCCAGTCAATCCTCGCTGATGCGACGATTGGGATCCCGAACCTTTTTCTTTCCCGCCCGTGCATACATTCCTGAAGTGATCATATGGATTTTTCTGCATGCGTGGAGTTTGCAACCGAGAACCCGCTGACGTATATTGCGACTGCTGAAGGAGACCAGCCGCGGGTCCGGGCTTTCGCGATGTGGTTTTGTGATAAGACCGGTTTCTACTACCATACCGGGACGCCCAAGAATGTCTGCCGGCAGCTGAAAAAGAACCCGAAGGTGGAGCTCTGCTTTTTTAAACCCGGCGAGGGTGCGGGAACGATGATGCGGGTTGCCGGGAAGGTCGAGTTTCTCGAGGACAAGGCCTTGGAGGAGCGGCTCTACCGGGACCGGCCGTGGGTGAAGGATCTCCTGAAGACAGCTCCGGAGGGTGGCGGCCTCGCTATGTTCCGGCTCGCCCATGGCGAAGCGTATTTCTGGACCATGGCAGACAACATGCGGGAACGTGAAGCCCCCCGCGTGAGGTTCTGATCACCACTTTTTTGTGCACGCACTTTCGCACTGTCCCGTCCCGTCCCTTTTTTAGCCGTTCATCCTTTTTTTATGGTGCGGAGATTATAATGCACGATACCGTACGGATACGCGAAATTGAGCCCATTGTCAGAAAAATGAACCGGTGCGGGACCGCAGGGTGGCATGAAAAACCGTTCCGGCAGTGTATCCACCCGGACGCAAGTCGCCATCATACCGACAACACCCGGGCGGCTTGAAGGGCGGGATACCAGTGTTGTCGGGTGGCAGGGCTTTGCCGAAACGGCAGTCATCCACGAATGGGAGGAAAACGATCACAAGGTGCAGCTTTATGCCGGCAGGAAAAGTGCCGTTGTCACGTAAATCTTCCCGATCACATGGTCCATGGGCATAGCAAAGCAGACCCTGCAGGGCCGGGACATGCTCTTTCTGGTGAAGGAAGGACGGAAGTGGCTTATTGCCGCCGACCAGTTCTCGCCGGAACTCCGACAGCCCACACCCGTTTATTCCTGAACCGGCTGGCAATTCCAGCCGGTTTAAAATTGTTGAAGAATGCAATAGTAAAAAAAGAGATCCCATGGATACGATCGTTCTCATTGGTTATATCGCCGGCACTTTCACCACCCTTTCCTTTGTCCCGCAGGTTATCCGGGCATGGAAGCTCAAAGAAACGCGTGACCTCTCACCTGCAATGCTCCTCCTCTTTGCCCTGGGGGTCCTGCTCTGGACTCTCTATGGAGTCTGGACCGGTTCGATGCCGATTATTGCGGCAAACGTGATCACGTTTCTGCTGATCCTTGTCCTGCTCTGGATGAAGGTCAAATACCCGTGATCCTTTTTTCTGGTTCACCCTGATAAAAAAAAGTCTGAAAAGGGCATCCTTTATAAGAAAAATTTTAAAAAGGGGCGAATTGCCGGTGAAATGTTTTAGTCCTGGAGGAGCACCAGGCAGCCCGCGATCTTGTCGTGGAGCCCCTGGCGTTTCTGTGTGAGACCGACCATGACAAAGCCGATAAAGATGATGAGTGCTGAAACGAACTTGGCAAAGTGCCGGAGCGTGACCCGTGCGAAGGTTGGTTTATTGCCAGTCATATCGGTGACAACGATGTGCATCAGCAGTTTACCGGGTGTTGCCTGGCTGCGGGAAGACTCAAATCCGGCATAATAAAGCCATGGTATAAAGACGAGGACTATCCCGTATGCGGCTATCACAGACCCAAGCATGGCGCCCATTGTTCCTTCAACTGTAAGCTGCTCAACGGGAACATGCTGGACGAAATAGAAATATGAATTCTGGATTCCCCGTGTCAGACCAAGCACAGCCATCGCTACCAGGTCGAAGAGTAAAATAATAATGAAATCCACAATAAACGCGACAAATCTCCTGCCAAGACCTGCATACACCCCGATATCCAGACCTTCCTCATCTTCGGGTGTTACGACAGGATTTGCCGGAATCGAGGTAATATCTGCACCGCACCATTGGCAGAATTTTCCGGAAGCATCGGTCTCTTTTCCGCATTTAGGACAGAACATTCCCATATACTCCTGATATGTAAAGTTAATATGGGAGCCCTTTTTAATTTAACTGTTCGATCCTCTTGTTTTATTCAGTTTTCATGCCCGGAACCGTCTCTGGGGGAATTTAACCGGAACAAAGCGGATTTATACTCCTCCCCTGAATATTCGAGCACAAATCAGAAATACACAAAAATGAAAGCACTCAGTATGCAGAAACTTCTCGTCATATCCACCTTATCAGGGCTTGTTCTCTGTGCGCTCTTTGCTGGTTGCACCAGCCCGACAGAGACTGAGATTAAAACTCCAGTCAGCGCTGTTGCCACACTCACTCCAACCCTCCAGACGTATGAAGCTACGGTTATGACCACACCCCTCCCCGTCGAGACCCTGCCTGCAGAGCAGAATGTGGAACTTGTACTCTCCAAGCAGCGTCCCGACTCCTCTATCCACCTGCTCTATAATGGCGGAAAAGGTGAGGTATTTATCCAGAATATCATGATGAAGGTTACCCTCAGTAACGGAGAGGTAATCCAGCAATATATGAACGACGGCAACAGAAAGCCCCGTCGCGGGGATGAGCTTGTCATTGAGGGTACCCGAAGCACCGATTTCGTGCAGGTCTACCTCACGAGTGCCGGCAGGACCTACAAGGTTCAGGAAGAATCACTGGTCCTGTCCTATCTGCAATAATCTTTTGGATTTTCTTTGCTCTCTGTAAAAATACAGTCTCCCGAACATCTCTGCACCAGCCCCTCGTCACTTACGTATATAATCTTCTTCTCCAGCGCTGACCGGAGAATCCGGTCCACCTTCCCGGACCGGGCGGAAGGGAGCGGGGGTCTCCATTTCCGACGAGGATGACATGAAGGAATACCCCTCGTACATGATTAAAAGGCGAAAATCATATCCATGATACTCCTGATTTGGACATCTTTGGAATATAATGCGATTTCGCTACGTATCCCGTGTCAGTGATTTTTTCATAAAAAGATCCCGGGATTCCCAGTTATCGATAGTTCTCATGCATGCACTGACTTCCTCTTAAATAAATCACAAAGGCAGGCAGCTATATCGGTATTAATTCTTCATTGAAGGAAATGTGTTGCCTTACTTCAAGTAGCAGAATGTTATTCCCTTCCTTCTTTAGCGTCAGAGATACCGCTGTAGCTACTTTCATTGGTTTTTCTGAGAGCAAAAAACGCCGTGATCATAAGTGCTGTGATAATGATTATAGTCTCTGCCGGGCTTTGGGTAGCTTTCCGAATAACGGAATATTCTGTCGTGTTCATTGTTTGGGTTTCCGGTACAACCGGTTGTTGTGGTATGACTGATCGTTCTGTTGGCACCGTAAGCCTTGTCGATACTGGCACCCTGGTCGTACTCTGTTTGACAGCAGGGAATGCATAGAGCGTAACATCCCCCGCAGCAACAGCAAGTGAACCATCCGCAGCAATCGCTACTTTACGGATCGTGTCCTTTCCGGTATTGTATGTCCAGAGCAGATTGCCGGCCGAATCAAGGAGGAGGATCTTTCCATCAACAGACCCCGCAACAATTTTCAATCCATTGCGAGCTATCGAAACAGCTTTGATCGCTTGTCCGTTACCAGTCCCGCTGTTTGAATAAAATGTCCATACCAGGTTCCCTTTCGAATCATAGTTCTCGATAGTTCCATTTTCGTTTCCCGCAACGATATTATTCCCGGACGGGGTCATCGCCAGCATGTTTACATCACTGGTGGATTTCCTCCTCCATAACTCAGCCCCCTTAACAACGTCGAATGCGATAATCTGCGGACCTGCATTAAAAACGGCAATATTTCCTTCGGTATCCATATGAAAACTATTCGGCTGTCCGGACAGGGTTGTATCATATTTTTTTATGAAATCTTGAGTGGAGATATTCACGAAATTCCCCCGGGAATTATTTTTAAACTCTCCGCTGGAGATATTCATGAAATCCCCCCGGGAATCAATTATGAAATCCCCGCTGAAGTTGTATACCTTCAGCCCCTGAACCATGGAGATTCCGGCGATAGTATTACCATTGCCGGATATTGCGATCAATGATGAATACTCATTACTATGCCCGACGCGGTTTCCCGTTTTTCCAGCATATACGTGAACCCCGGAAATCCCCCCACTACTCAGAGCAATGCGCTCCCCGTTGTCAGATACTGCTAAGGAGACTACTTTATCCGGTGTTACGGTATCCCATAATTTCTGCAGGATTGGATACCCCCCAGCAGCTGTTTGTTTCTCAAAAAGGTATACTGTTGAGGAATCGCTCGAAGAATATGCGGTGGCGATCGTAGAACCATCCCGCGACTGCGCTAGGACATCTCCATAAGGTTCTTTTGCAAGAACTGTTCCATTCCGTGAAAGAAGCACCACCCTTCCCATACCGACAACAACGGCCGATCCGTCTGGTGCAACAGCAAGGTCATTGATTTTTCTATTCTCATCTGAAAATGTCCATGCAGGTTCTACGGCAATGCATGGAAGCACCGATGATAAGAGAAAAAAAAGAATGAGAAGAGGAACAACCCTTTTTTTTTCCATCACCATAATTATGAATTTCCTGTTCAGATTCTTTAATAATAGTATAACTTTTTTCCTGCTTGCAGAGTGCTGGCATGTATGTTCGCTATCAAGAGCAGCAAAGAGCTGTATGATGGTGAAACCGATGATGGAATTAAGGAATTAAACAGTCGTATTCCAAATGGAATGGATAACCAGTTAAAAAACGGAGGAAGAACCTGTCAGAAAAAACCGTGAGATGATGGCAAATCCTCCTGGTTACATCAAAGAGAACGTATTGTTTTTGAAAAAACCAACGGGATAAATCTGTCTCCTCGTGCCCTATCCATGGTGGTGGAACGAGGGAAGAAATAAAGTCGGGCATGAGGTGATGGTCGGATTTACCACCAGTTTGATTGTTCTGTTCGTGGAAATGTGTCGTCATTATCTCCGAATTGCCAGAAGCAGTGCGACAAACAATCCCGCCAGTGAAACAAATCCATCAAGCGGACTCTGCGTTGAAGTTCTGATTACTGAATATTCCGTGGGTACTGCAGTAATATCTCCAGTCCCTTCAGAAAACCCGGGGGTGAGTGGTTTCTGCGTTGTGATATTTTCTTGTACGGTGGTGACAGATTGTGCTGGAGCCCGCGTTGCTGTTTTAATTGGTGTCCGTACTGTTGGTGGTGGTTGTGCAGACCCAGAAAAAGCATAGACCGAATAATCCCCTGTGGCAACAACAAACAAACCATCTGCGCTCATTGCTATGTGAGTAATATGATCTTTTGTCTGGTTCGACCACATCACCTCCCCCTTGGAATTTAAGGCAAAAATTTTCCCATCGTGTGATCCTGCAACAGCAACCGACGCATCTTTTGAAAGAGCGACACTGGTTATTCCTGCAGCTTGTTTATTTGTGGGGTTGGATGCATAGCTCCATGAGATGTTCCCCAGATCATCAAAGAGATCGATATTACCATTATCGACACCTACGAGGATCTTAGAACCATCGGGAGTAATGGCAAGCGAGGTTACATCCCCGGTCGCCCTCTTGGACCAGCGCAGTGTTTTGTTATTGAGAAATACACTTCGAACTCTCTGGTCATCGTTAAATATCGCAATAATGCCATCGCTCGTTAGTTCCATAACATCTGGCTGGGATCCGACAATTTCCGCATCGGATTTCGAACAAACGCCGGCTCTGCTGTACTGGCATAAGACCCCCGTTGAAACTCCGGCAATCCTTGTTCCTGAAGAGGATACTCGTATGAGCTTATTGTACCGTTTATCCGACCCGACGATCTTTCCCGTTGAAGAAAAAATGTAGGTTCCCGCGCTATCTATTGAAGCGACTATAGTGTTTCCATCATCAGAAATGTCGATAGATTGCACCGTAGCCGGGAGTGAAATATCCCATATTTTCTCAAGTAATGGTTCGGATTCTTTATGGGAAGAATTTCTTTTAAACAAAAAGAGTGTAGATGAGTATGATGATACGAGTGACGAACCATCACGAGAAAAAACTACCTGTTCTCCAAAAGGTTCCTTCCCGAGCAGAGTGCCGTTCCTGGAAAATTGCCAGATCTTACCCGCCGCAACTGCAATAGCTGAACCATCAGAAGAGATCGACACACCCCCGATTTCGTCTCCCTTGGATGCATATGTCCAGATTGGTTCAGCGGCACTGGCAACAGGAACAATGAAAAAGAGAACAAGAAGAGTAAGGGATATTGATAATGCAAGAGATCTTTTCGAAAACATGAATAATCCTTTTAATTTGATTTTCTTTAATGTTTCTGGAATTCGATTTTTTAAATAGTAATATATAGTGAAACTGAAAAACCATTTAATCAGGTTACTTGATGGCACTCGCTTTTTTGGAAAGTTCTGATGCATACCTGCATCTGATGCTGATAGTTTTTTTTATGGTACCCTT
Organism: uncultured Methanoregula sp.; assembly: GCA_964503195.1. GTDB lineage: Archaea > Halobacteriota > Methanomicrobia > Methanomicrobiales > Methanospirillaceae > Methanoregula. The sequence continues at coordinate 55,287 of CAZCZK010000001.1, read as the reverse complement.
CGTATTCACTCTATTTTCCATGCCATATATTATCAGGAAACTCAAAGAGAACGGATTTGTTGTTCAGGATATGTACAAAAAAACAATGCCAACGGTCCCAACGAATGGCGGTCTCCTGATTATTCTTGTGGCAATTTTTTCCCTTTCAATCCTCACACTCTTTTATGCAAAAAACATACTCACGATCAACTACGTCATCATCGTTGTCGTAGTTCTTTTTGCATTGTTCGGGGTACTCGATGATATGATTAATATTGGAAGGCCGGTAAAACTGATCCTTCTCTATTACTGCTCCTATCCATTGATACCGTTTATTACCACCACCTTCATTCTTTTCCCCTTCTTTGGAGGCGTGGATTTATCAATTATTTACCTGCAGATCATTGTCCCGACGTATGTCCCTGTTGTCGCGAATCTTGTGAATATGCACTCAGGATTTAATGGTCTGGCACCGGGGCTCTCGTTGATTATTCTCGTAACCCTTGTTATCAAAACATTTTTTTCCGGGAATATTTATAATGGTCTGTTTATCGTCTGTCTTACCGGTGCTATGGCAGCATATTTCCTGTTTGAGAAATATCCCTCCCGGATATTCTGGGGAAATATCGGTGCCCTGTCGGTGGGTGCTGCAATCGGATGTTTGATCGCGACCCAGGGATTCATTATCAGTGGATTTATCATGCTGATTCCTCATACGGTAAACTTTCTTCTCTATGTTTACTGGAGGCTGAATACCAAAAAATATCCCATCGCAAAATTTGGCAGAGAGCGCGACGATGGCACACTTGAGGTGCCCAACGCATTGACGTTAAAATGGGTGCTCCCGTATTATTTCCGGATGACCGAAAGGACTGCAGGCTATTGTATGTATTCTCTTACAACACTATTCTGTGTGATAGGTTTATTTTACCCTGGATAAAATAGAGGTAGGTCTTAACATTTTAATGCTGGAGATTTGGAAATGGCTGACATGATTTCAACCCTTTTAGGATTTTTCAGGATAATTTTTGGTTTTTTATTAGTATTATTTATCCCCGGGTGTGCAATTTCGTTTGTCTTCTTTCCCAGGATTACAGATATTCCCCCTGTTACAAGAATTGTGTTATCATGCGTGATCAGTATCGGGTCAACATTATGTGCGATTCTTTTCCTCGATATTTTCCTTGGTGTTAATACGACGGCATTCAATTGTACTGCCGCCATTCTGTTTCTTACTGCGCTGGCGGCACTTATCTGGTTGGGCAGGAGATTCCTCTCCTCCCGGAGGGGTCAGCGAAAAAAAGAGATTGCAATACCAGAAACTCTTTGAAGTTTTCAGGAGGTCTTTTCTCTATTCCCCAGTTTTCTTATTATTTTGATATACGACAACCAAAAAAACGGTGCGATATCACTCTGAGAATAGATGTAATACCTGTCATCAGAGGGGAATGTGAAAAAATCCCTCAGTGCTTTTCTTTTATATTCAATAGGATAATCATTCCGCAGGATGTTTACTAAACGCTTGAGATCAGCATAAATCATATACCGACACCGTAATCCTTTCTTATAAGAGAGGGACTTTTCTATATCCCCTTCCAGAAGCATTGTATTCAAAAGGAAGGGAAAATCCACACCAGCGTTTATGGCTGCCTGCAGGGATCCCCAGAATCTCGGATTTATTTCCATTAATTTTGGCTGATTATCTCTTGCGTCAATGACAAGATCGATATCCGCAATCCCGACAAAATTCAGGGATTTGAGCAATGATTCTGCAAATTTTACCAATTTCGGTTCGCTGACCGTTTCGACATAACATGCCTGACCCGTTTCAACCGGAAAATTTCTCAGTTCTTTGAGAACACATACCCTTCTGAGATCGTGGTCAGAATTGCATAACGCGCCTATGGTGTATTTTGTAGTATAGGTGATCTTTTCCTGTAACAAAAAATGGCCATTATCGCTAAGGAATTGTTCAGCAATCGCCGGTAGCAGATTCGGGGACTCAACAGACCGGATCCCTTTTCCCCCTGCACCTCTGCTGGGTTTCAGGATTGTCGGATAATCAATAGCAGAAATACACGCTTGAATATCTTCAGGTTGTGTAATTACGAACGACTTCGGGCAGGGGATGTTATGTTCCATTGCATGCTGGATTAACAGGGATTTATCGCAGGTTGTCTGTAATGTCTCAAATTCTGAAAAACCCAACCGGCATTTCAGTTTTGACTTGTTTTTTGCGAGGAATAACATTGTTTCTTCGATCATGGGAAAAACAACATCTTCTCCAGAAAGTTTTGAGAAAAAACTCAGATCATTGCGGTCAACGACCGTTTTTTTACAGAATCTTGAATGCCATGCCAGAGTATTTTTGGTATTTGAAACAACCTGAAAATCGATATTATTTTTCCCCAGAGATCGGACAACAGCAAGGCCGATATGATCATCAGAATTTGTAGTTATTATCGGTCTCACGATTATTTTAGTTGTTTTTTTGGCAAATAAATTTTCCAGTCCATTCACGCGAAAACCCTGTTTTGGGTTTTCAACACGAACAACGAAAAGATTGGTAGTTTGCAATTCTGGAATGGATCTATCTGCCCCTATCGATCCCCGCGGTGAAAACCCGAAAGGTAAATCTTGTTACTCATCTGTTATGGTGGATGTATGGTCTTTTCGTAGTAAAAAAAGACACAAATAATAATCACGCCACAGGGTGTATCTGAATAACGGAGCCAATGATTTGTCGGTACATGTACAAATAGCTTCAGAAAATGACAAAGACAGATGGAACCTGTTTGTGGACCGTGAATGCGGGAGTTTTTTTCACTACTATGACTGGAAATATATTTATGAGAATAAAAAAAGGAATCGCTACATCCCCCTTCTCATTCAGGACAGCACAGATGCTATCCTCGGTATATTTCCCCTTGTAGAACTGCCAGGCGCGGTCTATCCTTCATTGTCCTCGCTCCCAGAAGGAGATTCTGATGGATTTTTACTGAATAGCAATTTGAAGGATAACGAAAAAAATCTGGTGGTGCAGTCATTCCTGGATTTTATTGATACTCATTATTCTCAAAGCCATGCATTTTTCTCCTTGCGGGACCATCTTTCGTTTTCTGGGGTGTTCACGAAACCCTCGCACTTGTTGATGGAGAATGGTTATGCATGGCGTGGGAACTCTTCAACAAATTTACCGTGTACCTATGTTCTGCGCTTAGAAAAACCGTTTAAAGAGAAAATGTTCAGCGCTATGACAAAAAACCTGAGAAACCGGATCCGGCATGCCGGAAAATGCGGTGCTCAGGTTATTATTGATGATACTTTTACGTTTTTTGATGATTTTGCCCAGATGCATATAGAAATGGTAAAAAAATTTGGACTGGTCACCAAAAAGGAAGATTATGATCTGCTTCTCAAAACGTTCAGGAATAAAATCAAGCTTTTTGTTTGTTTCGTTGATTCAGAGCCGGTAACAGCTCTCTTAACCTATTATACCCCCACTACCGCGTATGGGGCCATTGGTCCTTATAACCTCAAAGCCAAGCGGTATCAGAACAATATTCTTCCCATGTGCGCCTCCATCCGCTATGCCTGTGATGCGGGATATCAATATTTTGACATGGGGATCACGCAAACTTCTTCGCTAGCAGCGTATAAAGAAAAGTTCGGTGCGAAAAAAATTCCCATGATGGTATATCTGAAAAAGTTCTCCCGGTTCAGAATGGGGGCAAACAAGGCTTTTTCATATCTGCCTGGTTTTATCGGGAGGAAGGACGTCGACTGATCGGTCTTCAAACGGTATCGGGAGAAGGTACTCCCTGCTTCATTATCCATGGAGGAGATGCGCTTCACCCTATCTCAGGTGATATGCAGTTTTTTTCTTATAATTCTCTTTGCAGAATCCGAACTATACGAGAGGAATGGTCTCATATCATCCCAATCAAAAATATAATATGAGTCATCCTGGTAAAATTTTAAAAATTCAAGCAATGACGATCCCTTTGATTTCAGCGAGTAATTTCCCCTGATAATGGAAGATAATTGCCGGTAATCATTCGCTATCGCATTTCTTGTTCGTACCCCCGTTTTATAATGATTATCTTTATCGAGATCTCCTTCCTGAAAAAGCTTGTACAACAGGAAGGGGAAATCCACACCGGCACTTATCGCTCCCTGCAATGAGCCCCAGAAACGAGGATTTATCTCCATTAATTTTGGCGTGTTATCCCGGAGATCAATAACGAATTCCACCTCGGCGACACCAGAAAAGTTGATCGATTGTAGCAGAGTATCTGCCATGGCAACCAGGTCAGGACGGTCAACAGATTCTACCGTTGTTGCGGGTCCCGTATTCACCGGATAACGGCGGACTACTTTCAATACACAGAATTTTCTGAGACAATGGTCAAAATTCATGATACAGGCCACTGAATATCGTTCTATATTGGGAATTTTTTCCTGTATCATGACCTGGCCGAATTTATTTATCGTCTTTTCGTATGTGGTAATTACATCCTTGCCTGAATCCACAAAAGAGAGCCCGCTGCCGCCTAATCCACGAATTGGTTTAATAACCAAGGGGAATTTTAATTCATCCAGTTCATGCAGAAGGTCATCGGTATTCTTGGGGAAAATCGTTTCAGGACAAGGAATGCCCAACTTCTCTGCATCCTCCAATATACACTTTTTATCGAATGCATGGTTCAGAACCTGATATGCCGGAAATGCAAGTAAACATTGATATTTCTGCCGGTTATTGGACAATTCTATCATCAAATCCTCACCAGTTGGCATTATCATGTCATTTTTTGAAAATGATTTATACAGGTCTTGGGACTTATCTGATACAATCTTGGTATTGCAATATTTTGAATTCAACGCCATCGCACTCGGGTAATCGGAAACGACGGCTGTATTCAATCGTTTTTTGCCCAATGAACGGACAATGGCAAGTGCGACAAAATGCTCCCCGCGGGGGATAATCACCCGGTGAATGCTATTCAATCGTTCGCTCACCTAATCTCTCTGTTTTGATTCATACCTAGTTTCTTATCATATGTGAGAGTTTCCTCACTATTATACTCTAGCGTCAGTAAACAATCCCCCATGGTTGAAAAGAGAGTTATACCAAGATCCTTCCTGTGCGTTACCTGTGATAAGAATAAATAAGAAGGGGACAAGTGCCGATACCAACAGATGGATGGTTTTTTCACTGAGTCCGATTATGAGACCGATTATTCCAGGAACAAACAAGTGTCAACAGGCAGGATATTCCACATGTTCTTATCCATATATGACGGTTGTGCTCTGGTTTTTTTCAGGGGATACACGAGCATTCGCGATTTTTTGAGTTTTCCCGCATTTGAAGATCGGACAAAAAACCCATTCCGGAGCGTAAAAAAATTGGAAAGAATTGTGTCGTTTTCCACCATGTACGTCCATAAGGTCTGGAAATTTTTCTCTTTGAGGTAGATGCTGATCTCTCCGATCAAATCCTCTATCACATTTTTTTTGTGAACGGAAACGCAAATATCGACAATGAATGCATATTTCCCCTTCTCTTTTAATTGAACGAGTGCATACCCAAGTAATTCTTTCTTATCCCTTATCGTGAAACATTTGAAGCATGCATCTTCACGAACGAACGTCCAGTGGAGGAAACGATGTGATCGGTTTCCATAAATACCGTTATTCCTCTGGTTTGACGTATTAAACTTTTCAATTTCTCCAATAAATTCAGAAGCATCTCCCTGTTTAATCTCAAAATGATCATTATTGCGGGGGGCAAGTTGTGTATACAAAAAAGATACTGAAGCTATGAGAATTTTTTTTACGGTGTGAGGAAGATGAAGCCGATGTATATATGCGGAAAATACCGTATCCCGGGATAAGAATAATCTTGACATTCTCATTGCGGCGATATCGTGATATCCCGTCTTGATAAAACTCTGATATGAATAAGGATTGTTCGAAATCGTGAGTACCAAATCATATTCTTCAGATTCCGCAGTTTGCAGAGCATTTTTTAACAGGTTAGCAAATATTCCTTTTTTCCGATACGCTGGATGAACCATTCCCTTGCAGAGGAGTAAAGAATTGTACAGAATATTTGTATCCTTATGATATTCCACAAGCTGTGAAGGTATCGCGGAGAATGAACCAACTATTTTTTCCTCATCATGAGCGATAAAAATCAATGGCTTTGTCTTTTTGTAAAACGGATTTTCCATGAAAATGTAATTCCAGAAATTATTGGTGATTTCCTGCTGAAAACAAAGAGAAAACAGGTCCAGCCACTGCGATATATCTGAATCCGATTCTGTATCTAAAAAACGATATGTTATTTCCATAGAGTGATATGCAGCGAACAGATTTATTTATTTTATTATAAAATTCGATAACACACAAAAAATCAGTACTGCATTCTGATGAACTGGAAACTTTCCTCTAAAAACCTGATGATAAATTCATGCGCCGCCTGCACATATCCTGGGGTACGGCAGGCATCAAATGGTTAAAGGACTGAGGGGAAAAAACGGGAATCATGGTCGTTTTCTTTCATCAGGTCGCTGTAATGATTAGAAAAGGTCACGGTGATCCCGTTTGTAAAATATCTTATGATATGGGCCCCCCTCAAAAAAAACCTACTTTTCTGTAGAAATCAGGTGCTCATTAATGAAAATCCTCCAAGAAAATGGAACCAGATATCTTTCAAAATCCCTAAAAAATTATATATCAAATCAGGATTTTATAAATAATAAAATCGAAAAAAGTCTGGTATTAGATTAGTATCTACTCGGAAAAACCGGAGATTAATGATGAATATACGCATTGCTTCAGAAAATGACAAAGAAAAATGGAACCGGTTTGTGGATCGGGAAAGAGGCACTTTTTTCCAATATTTTGAATGGAAATACATATATGAATTCAATACATCAAAACATCGTTTCATCCCACTCCTGATTGAGGACAGCTCCCAAGAGATCCTGGGGATTTTTCCGATTGAAGAGAATTTACAATTATTGTATGGTTCTTTGTCGTCACTCCCGTTCGGAGCATCTGATGGCTTTTTGCTCAAAGACGACCTGGCTGAGGAGGAAAAAGAGAAAATAATTCAGTCTTTTCTGGATTTTATTGAAGCCAGCTACGCCGGGAGTCACTCATATATTATTTTGCGGGAACATCTATCCTTTTCTGAAAAATCCCAATTTCCCTCGCGGTTATTAACGGGAAATGGATACGTGTGGGAAAATAATACCGCCACCGGATTACCCTGTACATATGTACTGAAATTGGAAGATCCCTTCGAGGAAAAAATCTGGGACGGCCTCTGGTCAAAAAAATTAAGAAAACGGATCCGGCACACGAAAAAAATCGGAGCAGAAGTAATCAATGATGAAATGTTTTCATATATTGATGATTTTTATGCCATGCAGATCGAATCGGTAAAAAAATTCGGGCGGGTTGAACAAAAGGACATATATGAACAGATCATCCGGGTTTTCGGCGACAAGATCAGGTTATTCATCTGTTTACAGGATAAAAAACCAATATCTGCAGCTTTATGCTACTATACACCTACAACGGCATATCTGGCGATGGCTCCCTATTTCTCCGAATCCGAGACATATCTTACCAATACACTCCCGATCTGCGCCTCAATTCGCTATGCCTGTGAGGGAGGATACCAGCACTATGAAATGGGAATTACCCAGACCCCTGAACTATCCTTCCATAAAGAAAAATTCGGAGGGGATAAGATCCCCCTGATGACATACAAGAAAAAATTCTCCAACGCCAAACTGGTTATCAACAAGGCATTTTCCATTGCAAAACAGCTTGCAAAAAGACTATTTTGAAGGATTGAGTTGTTGTCCGTAACTGATTTCAATGTCCATCACAACTCGTGGGTGTTATTCATTCACTATTTTTTTCATTTTTCTACTCATAACATTCGCAAGCATGGACAGGAATGGTTTCATATCATCAAGGTCAAAAATGAAATACGCATCGTCCCGGTAAAATTGTAAAAAATCTCTGCAGGATGATATTTTATAATTTTTATCATAATCCCCCTCTATTATGGAACACAAGCGACGATAATCATTAAAAATTACATTTCTCGTCCTTACTCCCAATGCATAGTCATCTTTTTTTTCGATATCCCCATCTTTAAAGAGCGTATAGAGCTGATGAGGAAAATCCACACCTGCACTGATGGCACCCTGGAGAGATCCCCAGAAGCGGGGATTGATCTCCATGAACAGCGTGGTATTATTCCGTGAATCATGAATAAAATCAAGTTCGGCAATTCCATAAAAATCCAGGGACTCGAGAATTTCCTGTGCCCAGCCAATTAACTCCGGCCGGTGAATTGTCTCTACGCAGGTGGAGGGTCCGGAATCAACGGGGAAATACCGCAATTCTTTCAGTACACACGATAACCGGATTTCCTGATCAAAGTTCATTATCACGGCAACAGAATACCGTTCATTGTACGGGACTTTTTCCTGTACCATCACGGGGCCAAATCTTCGTACCGTTTCTTCGTAGCTCTTTTGTAACGGGTCGATGGAATTGATAAATGATACTCCCTCACCCCCGTGCCCCCGGCATGGTTTGATGACAGCAGGACAGCGTATGGAGGTTTTAAGGTCCTCGAATTCCGCACGGTAATTATCAAGATCTTTGAAAAAGAAGGTTTCCGGGCAGGGAATATTAAGTTCACACGCCCTTTCAAGGGCAGTTTTCTTGTTCGACGTCTTTTCCAGGACCGAATATTCCGGGAAAGCCATGGCGCACTGAAATGTACTCCTTTGTTTTGCGAGTTCCACCATCTGGTCCTCAAGAACAGGCATTACAACATCATCTTTGGTAAACCCTGAAAAAACATCAAGAGTTGAATCAGAAATCAGATGATGTGAACAATATTTGGAAGAAAAGGCTAATGCCTGTGAATTTTCTGATATAACTGTTGACTTAACTTTCTTTTTCCCCAGTGAGCGTACAATCGCGAGTGCTGTATGCTCTCCCCCGGGAACAACTGCATGATTCATAAAAATTGTCTATATGATTGTTTTGTTATATATTTTCGTTGCGTAATATACTTTCTTATACATACAAACGATCCGAGAGGTGCTCAAATCCTCCGGTTTTTAAAAATTTCAGGAATTTATTTTTACACGATCGCGAATATTTTTGCAATACCCCTCTCATAATACGAGATAATCATTCCAATTACCCCGGGCCGGGGCTGGAACTGAGAGCTCTGAGTAACTTTTTCAAGCGAATGCACCCGTGCCTGTTTTGTTGTTGGATCGATTTCAATAGTGAGAATTGCCCCTTCCCTGACACCTTTTCCCCCCATGTCAAAGATGAAGTTCCCCAGACTGTAAGCGATGATTGAAGAATTGTATACCTCAATACCCTGGATTACGTGGGGGTGGTGACCAATGATGATATCAGCACCGGCATCAGCAGCTGCGTGAGAAAGCTGCTCCTGCCTCTCGTTATGGGTGAAGTTGTATTCATCCCCGAAATGGAATGTCACCACAACCACGTCTGCCTGACCCCGCACTCGCGTTACAGCCTGAATTACTGCGTCCTCCGACGCCTTCCATGGCCGCGGATAATCGCTTGCAGAATATCTGCTGACATTATTTATATCCTCGAATCCCAAGAAGGCAACCTTCATTCTCGGATCGTGCACAATCACTGCGTTCTGGATAGTATCAGCCATGCCCTGCTGTACACCGCAGTATTGAATCCCGGCTCTGGAAAGGTGAGACAATGTATCGTTCAACACGAATGGCCCCTGATCCAGTGCATGGTTGTTTGCTACGGTCAAAATATCAAAACCTGCATAAGTAAGTCCACGAATGGTTTCGGGTGAAGCTTTAAAACAGACCGTTGCATTCTTGCGACAGACCGTTTTATCCAGATCAGAAATTGGGGATTCAAGATTTCCCATAGTGATATCGCCTTTTCGGAGGATTTCATGAACATGCTCAAACGGATACTCCGGGCCCTTGTTTGAAATGATGTTTCCGATGTTCCTGGAAAGCATTACGTCACCGACAAAAACCAGGTGGAGGGGAGTGTTGTTGATGTCTGCATTTTGTTCAGCAGGAGGCCACAAATATCCTACCAACCATACCGAGAGAAAAATGACGATTGTTACGGTTGTGATGAGAATGACAGTATTGACGGTGCTGAATTTCATATCTGATCCGTGGATTGGTATGTTCTAATTAACGGTTAAGCTGACGGTAATAGTTCCGGTTAATTATGAACGGCTATTTGTTTTAATCTCAAGTATCAGAATCCCGGATTTTTTTCACACGGATCCGCATTATTATTTCTCTGGGTGGAAAAGTGACAGACTTCTATCGGCAGGTTCACTGTTAGCCTTCGTCTCCTGGGAATCTATCTGAATGATACTCTCACTACCCCTCAGGGGTTCTGTTTTTCCTATCGACAGACCGAGCGGATACGTTACAAACATGAACATCTTTTTATTCTTATTCAATGACTATTTTCAACGAGCACTCAAGATGGTAAAATTCATTCGTACTCTGAAAGCGTCTGAATTTGGGATGAGGATACGAGAGAAATTCTATCCCACAAAAAAAAATGATCCAGCCACGACCGATCATTTAGAGCAATCGATGAATCGATTTTTTAAATGTAAAAATAAAAAGAACGCACTCCAGATAAAGAAGGAAATCCAGATTTGTAAAAAATACTGGAAATGCTACCCTTACCATTACTACATACAGGATCTTTATCGGAAAGATAAGGAGATTACAAAGGAAGAACTGATAAATTTTATCCCGCATTTTTTTTACAATTATTTATTCCTTCCATTTCACGCCTCTCCAAAATTTTCAATGGTGGCCAATAACAAACTCATCACAGATCACATCTTCAATGCATTAAAAATCAACAAACCGGAAACATTATGTTCTGTATTCAACGGGAAACTGTACGCATCAGATATGCTCCCCTGTTCCTATGAGCAGGTGCGGAAGCAGGTATGCGAGAATGGCTATGAAAAAATTTTTGTGAAACCTGTTGACGGAGCAGGAGGCAAAGGCATTTATATTTTTCATAAAATGGCACCTGGTCGCTATGAGACCCGGGAAAACCTCACGTTCAATGATCACTTTTTGGAAATGATCGGAAAGAACAACAATTATATTATACAGTCGGGGATCATCCAGGACCCGGAGATCTCGAAAATATATCCTTATTCAGTCAATACATGCAGGATCATTACAGAAAATAATTGTGGTACTGTTCGTCTGGTGTGTGCAATGCTCCGCATGGGCCGGGGTCACAGCGATGTTGATAATGCATCCTCCGGAGGAATCTGTACCAACATCAATATCAACAGTGGGAAATTTGGGGATTTTGCAATATCGTACGATGGTGAAAAATTTTTACAGCATCCGGATACACGATTTACATTTTCAAATAACGGAATATCACGATGGGAGGAGATCGAAAAATTCACTCTGGAGGCAGCGGGAAAACAGCCCTTTTTCAAATTTCTCGGGTGGGACATTGCCCTGACAACTCAAAAACCTCTTGTGGTTGAAATAAACAGTTCTCCAGCCGTTGATATCATCGAGAAGACCTCCTGTGGATTACGTGAGGCATTCGGAATTGATGTCCCGGACGATTATTGGAAAAACTCAGGGAGAACATTGCGATAATTTATCACGGAATCAATTCCAACCTTTCAATCGAAGGAAAATCAGATGGCGAACAAATAAATTGTTTAAAAAGCGAATTTTAATATCCGTTTATGAGCTATTTACACTTCTGTCTGGTTAAACTTGAACATCAATTTTCACAAATAATTCATCTGCTCATCGGGGCGATCATCGAATGGTAAAAATCATAAAAAAAATAAGAATGTCAGAATTTGGTATGCGGGTCACCGAGAAATTCTATCCAAGTAAAAAAAATGCTCCTGACCATTATACCTTACATAAGAAAGCCATGGAGCGCTTCAGGGATTGTGACAATAAAAAGACCCCCTCTCAAATGAACCAGGAAATTGAAGTCTGCCGGAAATACTGGAAATGTTACCCTCACCATTATTTTACGCATGATCTGTACCGGGAAGAGAAAGAATTAACAAAAAATGACCTTGTCGGGTACATCCCTTCATTTTTTTGGTATTATTTGTATCTTCCCCACTATAGATCAATGAAATATTCTCTCATTACTGATAATAAAATAATTACCGAGCAATTTTTCAGAAGTCTGGAAATCGCTCAACCGGAAACGCTCTGCCAGGTAGTGGATGGAATACTATACTCGCCCGTTATGAAAGTGACAGGGTTTGATCAGGTACAACGGGAATTGACAGTACATAATTATGAAAAATTGTTTATGAAACCTGTGGATGGTTCCGGGGGTCAGGGTATATTGATTTTTCATAGAACCGAAGAGGGCAGGTATGTCACCCGGGACAACATCTTTTTTAACAGGGAATTCGTTGACGCACTCCCGAAAAAACCCGATTATATTATCCAGGCAGGGATAGTACAGGATCCGGAAATCTCGAGAATATACCCGGAATCCGTGAACACCTGCAGGATCATTACCGAGAATAAAAATGGCACCGTGCGATTAGTCTGCGGGATGTTTCGGATAGGTCGTGGTCAGGCAGAGGTTGATAATGCATCATCAGGTGGGATCACAATAAATATCAACATCAATAACGGAAAGTTAGGAAATATCGCGATGTCATATGCCAGTGAAACATTTACTGTTCATCCAGATACTCGGTTTGAATTCCGGAATTTTACCATCTCCCGATGGGATGAAATCCGGAATTTCGCTCTTCAATCTGCAGTTAAACTGCCCTTTTTCACCCATCTCGGCTGGGATATTGCCCTGACCGCCGATGGACCCGTTGCGGTTGAGATAAATTGCAATCCTACAATCGATATAATGGATAGAACTGCCGGCGGCTTACGGGAAGCGTTTGGTATCGACGATCCCGATTATTACTGGAAAAACCCGGGAAAACGGTTACAATAGTATCACGGTGCAGGAAAAAGGACCTGATTCTATATCTGGAGGATACATCGTATGGTCAGATTCATTAAAAAACTGAAATCGACAGAGTGGGCTATGCGCATACAGGAAAAATTATATCCCGAACACGATCCCAATCCCAACACCAGTCCCCGGCAATCATTAGCCAAATCAATGAAAAGATATGAAGAATGTGATACCAAGAAAAGCGTATCCCAGATTAGATCGGAAATTAACCTTTGTAAAAAATTCTGGAAATGCTTCCCTTATCATTATTATCTTTATGATCTATACCGGGACGATAGACCATTATCAGAACCCGCACTTCTTAATTATATCCCGAATTTTTTCTGGTACTACCTGTATCTTCCCCATCATACCTCGTACAGGTACTGGATGATAACCGACAATAAGATCTTCACGGAATGTTATTTTAAAGACAACAACATTGCCCAGCCGGATACCCTTTGCAAGATCCTCAATGGACGGATTTATTCCCCGGATATGACTCTCCTTGACTTTGATAAACTGAAACAAAATGCAGGCTCCGGTAACAACAAAAAAATATTTATGAAACCTGCTGAGAGCGGGAGAGGATTAGGCTTTTATGTATTCCATAAAAATGAGGGGGGGGATTTCCTTACCCTGAATAACAGAATATTCAATCAACAATTTCTGAACGCAGAGGGACAAAAAAAGCCATATATTGTTCAGAAAGGAATCATACAGCACCCGGCCCTATCTTCCGTTTTTCCGGCATCGGTGAATACCATCAGGATCATCACAGAAAATAAGAACGGCGATGCCTCTGTTCTCTGCGCAATGTTACGGATAGGTCGTGGCTCGGGTGAGATCGATAATGCCTCTGCCGGGGGGATTTTCCTCAAAATTGACCTCAGCAGTGGAGAATTGGGTGATTTTGCGTTGTCCTATGACTGTGAAAAATTTCCCCGTCATCCGGACACAGGGTTTGTTTTTAAAAATTATCATATCCCTCTCTGGGCCGAGGTTCTGCAATTTGCCCGGGAATCTGCGAATAAAATACCTTATTTTACTCATCTTGCATGGGATATTGCTATAACAAAGGAGGGACCCATCGCAATCGAAATAAATCTTGGTGCTGGTATTGATGGACTTCAGATCTCTCATGGCGGTTTGAGGGAAACATTCGGGATCGATAATCCTGATTATTACTGGAAAAACCCGGGGAAAAGAAGGGAACATTATGCATAATCCGTAATGCCGTTCATAAAATCAGAAAAAAATCATGTCGGGTTATTTCTTTTACCATTAAGGAACAGAGGAGAATTTCCCCGTCCCTAAAAAAGGGGAGATTTCGAGAGGAATTATGAGTATCATAAACATTTTTTTCTTTGCTTTATGAAGAATACTTAATTACCCGCTGGAAGCACCTATATGGTTATCGGATGTCGAAGTTCGTTTCAAATGTATTCACAATATTTTCAGCAACTTTGCTTGGGCAAATTATCGGAGCTATTGCCTCCCCCGTTCTCTCCCGTCTCTATTCCCCCGCAGACTTCGGCATCTATCAACTGGTTTTTTCTCTTGTCCACTTAATTGCCATCGTCGCATGCCTTTCCTACAATGGGGCTATCAACCTGCCAAAAAAGGATGAAGATGCTGCTTCCGTGGTTGTCCTGTGCACATACCTCATCCTAGCAACTGCATGTGTTTCAGCGGTAATTCTTTTCATTTTTTCACGTTCGATTGAAAGCGTACTGAATGCCCCTGGCATTTCATCGTACCTGTTCCTTGTGCCTTTTGCGGTGGTCGCAACGAGTATTGCCTATGTTCTTGCCTCATGGCTTTCCCGCAGGCAGGCGTTTGGCACGCTTGCCCAGGCTAATCTGTCCAGCTCGGTCACGGGTAAAGCAGCGTCCATCGGGTTGGGACTGTTTTCACCATCCCCGTTCGGGTTGATCTTCGGCCCGATAATCAATGATGCAACCCTCATTGCGGTTTCATTAAGAAAAACCATGGCTGATTTTTCTCTGTTCCGTGAAGTGACATTTACGCAAATCCGTAAAATGGCCATACGATATAAAAAATTCCCCAAGTTCAGTTCGCTATCATCTTTAACAAGTGTAGCAGCAACGCAATCAGTCGCCCTCATGCTCGCGGTTTCCTTCTCGCCTGTTGTCGTGGGATTATACGCAATGACCCACCTCATAATTTCTTTGCCCCTCAAGCTGATGGGAAATTCACTGGCATCAGTTTTTTATCAGAAAGCATGTGTAGAAAAAAATCGTACCGGTCTGATAGACCATGTGGTAAAATCCGTTCATTCAAGGCTGGTCTCCCTTGGAATATTCGTATTCCTGATACTGATGATTATCGGGCCGGAACTGTTCGGGTTCATCCTTGGTGCGCAGTGGATCACGGCCGGCGTATATGCGCAGATTCTCGCACCCTGGTTTTTCGTGGTGTTTATTTCAACACCCATCGGTTCGATCTTCAATGTGTTTGAAAAACAGGGTGCGAGCCTGGGATTCAATATTGTCCTTCTTTTCAGCAGAATTATTGCAATCCTGATCGGGGGATTCTATGGAGATCCCATAATCTGCATGGTTTTATTATCAGTCACCGGCGTCATTTCCTGGACCTGGATGAATATGTATCTATTGAGGATGGGGGGGGTGCCCTTGCGGGGTGCCATGTACGATATCTTCCGGTACTCAGCACTGGGACTTATTGTTGCTTCACCACTCCTCATCGCAAAATTCATCTCTCTTTCATCGCTGCTGGTATTCAGCACTGCCATCGTGTGTACAGCGGTATATTATATTATCATTGTTTATCAGGATCCCGAACTGAAGGAGGGAATGATCCATTTCCTTCAAAATATCATACCGAAAAAGGATGGTCGCTTCTGATTCCGGCCGACAAAATCCCCGTATCAAGGAAATGGTTCCTTTATAAGGAATCAGTTAAATTTGCCCGAATATCCCTTTCACCGAAGAGAACACTCATCCCTGATTTAAGGCCGTTTCTGGCTACCGATCCTCCGGATCCTGATGCTTATAAATGGTTTTTTCATGGAAGATTTGGAAAATGAACACAAATTCGGGACTTGTTCCTTTTGCAATTACAGAGAAAATTATTTGCCATGTTGAATGCAATATTGCGATAATATGAATAGTATCGCCATTGAAAAATTTGTTTTAAATCTCATGGATTATCACGAATTAACTCTCAGACAACAACAAAATATTCAAAAACTTAATACGATATCAGAACTTTTTTTTTCGCGTATAAAAATTCGTGGTGATTACACAAAAGACACCGTTGACCAGACAATCATTTTGGAATCCGGGCACCAACCGAATTTTTTTCCTTACTCGGGCATATGGAAAAAAGCATTTTTGTTGAGCTGGTTCCAGAAACAACTGGAAAGAAAAGGGAAAAACGCCATTGCATATTTCGGGTTTGCAGATCAAAACCTCTCTTCAGCAAAAATTCTCACAAAAAATCATGTTCCCTTCTGGAATAAAAAAGGAATGGCGGAAATCGGTTTTACTATCGATGAAAAAGAACGGTTTTTACCCTTTTGTTGTATCAAAAAACCTGCCCGGGAACGATGGGAAAAAGAGATTGATAAAATCGGGGACCTGTACAAAGCAGATACACCTGTCCCGGATGGTGTTCAGGTAAAACAAAAGATCGATGACATCATCACGATACTTTGGGATTGCTATGAACACTCGCAGAATTTCGCAGAGTTAAACAGTTCAATTTTTGCAAGGATTTGTTACGAAGTTCTGGAAATAGAGAATATCCGTTTTTATACATTTTCGGATCTGTGCCATGAAAAAATATTCATGGAAGAATCGACAGAGGTCCTTCTCCGGCAGGCCGAGTTTAACCAGATTTTTAACCAGACTATTCTTGATAAAAATCTCGATCTCCGCCCGGTGATTCCCGGCCGGGTTCCGTTTTGGTACCATTGCGAATGCTCAGCAAAAGTTAATTTCTCCGTCACTGAACCCGGCATGTGGTACGGTGTCTGCCCCGTCTGCAGGAAAGAATTTCACCTCGACGTGGGGAAAACGTATGAACGACTGGATTCGGTCTATGCCCACATGGATTTTTCTGCGGTTTCACGTAATATCGTTTTTGCACAGGGAATGGGAACATCCCTTTTCCTCGCAGGATCCGGGGGGTCATCATCCTATGGTGTACTATCCGACCACATTTCACAGGACCTGGGGTTTTACCGTCCCTTGAGATTATCCTGGATCACCCGGGATTATTATTTTGGCAGATTTCACCAGCGTGGTATCCGGGAACTTATGAAAACATTTAAACTGGAATCTTCAGAAATCTCAGACGGGTCATTCAACAAGAAAATCGCCACCCGCCTATCAGAAATAGACACTTCTATCCTTGAAGCAAAAGAAAGGAATGAACGTAAAAATACCCTGAAAAATCTGGAGAACAACAAAAATAACCTGGTGAATGTTTGCCTGTCCGCAAAAAACCTGTTTCAGGGTACACCGTCGTTTATTGATCTTCTTGCCACCCTTGAGGGGCCGGTGATTGCACATGAATGGGGAAGGGCAATGGAGAAGGCAATGGTAGAATCTGATGGGATTGTGAATAAAATCCGAAAAGACGTGCTATACGCAACTCCTTATTTCCATGAAGCGAAAAATGATGAAATACCTGACTACTATACCCTGATAGAATCAATTGAGGTGAGTTAATGGAAAAAAAGATTCTGGTCATAAGTCCGCACACCGATGACGGTGAACTGGGGTGTGGAGGTTCCATAGCAAAATTTATTGAAGAAGGCGCAGAGGTAACCTATGCTGCCCTGTCCTGCTGTGAAAAATCAGTACCCCCTGAATATCCCCGGGATATCCTTTCGCGTGAAGTAAAAGCAGCCACAAAAATCCTGGGTATTGATGATCCGATATTATTCAGCTTTGAAGTACGCGAATTTCCCAAGTTACGGCAGGAAATACTTGATGCCCTGATACGGCTGCGAAAAAAAATACAGCCCGATATGGTGTTCACCCCCTCCCGGTACGATACTCATCAGGATCATAAAACTACTGTTGAAGAAACCATGCGGGCATTTAAACAATGTACTATACTCGGGTATGAGCAACCATGGAACAATATCACCTTCAATACCCTTGCATTTATATCCCTGAATGAAGAGCACGTTGAAAAAAAAATCAATGCCCTCAATTGTTATGAAACCCAGAAGGGAAGGTCTTATTTAAATCCTGACTTTATCCGGGGGCTTGCGCTCACGCGCGGCACCCAGATAGAGGATACATATGCCGAAGCATTTGAAGTGATCAAGTGGATAATAACATAGGAGACGGGTCGATGAACGTTTTATTTGATATGGGACACCCAGCTCATGTCCATCTTTTTAAAAACACGATATATACTCTGAAAAAACATGGGCATGAAGTAAAAATCACTGCCCGCAACAAAGAAGTAACCCTCGCCTTGTTAAAGGCATATGGTCTTGAGTATGAAGACCGGGGGGAGATCTATACCGGGATGCTGAACAAAGCATTCGGCATGCTTAAAATTGACTGGAAATTGTTGAGCATTGCAAAAGAATTCAAACCTGATCTCCTCATCGGAGTTCATAATCCCTATGTTGCACATGTTGGTGCGATTCTTCGTAAGCCGGTAATTATTTTTACAGACACTGAAAATGTGAAAGTCGCGAGTCTCCTGACGTATCCTTTTGTGCAGACGGTTATCACCCCACGCTTTTTCAGGGACAGGATTGACCCAAAAAAGCATATTAAAATCAACGGGCTCAAGGAAATTGCCTACCTCCATCCGAATTATTTCTCGCCCGATCCTCATGTGTTAGAAGAGCTTGGTCTTCTACCGGATGACAAATTTATCATCATGAGGTTCATTTCATGGGGTGCATCGCACGATGTGGGCCTGAGCGGCATCCAGAAAGGGGCTGAAAAAAACTTAATAAAAACCCTTTCCCGTTACGGAAAAATCTTCATCACTTCTGAAAAACCGCTGGATGGCGAGCTTGAATCGTATCGCCTGCATGTCTCTCCGGAGAAAATTCATTCTCTCCTTTCCTATGCGCAGTTGTATATTGGTGAAGGGGGTACCATGGCCGTGGAGGCAGGAGTTTTAGGGACTCCGGCCATTCACATAGAATCTACATCCACGGGCCAGGCAACCGGCGAGATGAGCGGGAATTACCTTGAATTGAGAGATAAATACCAGTTGATGTATTTTTATCCCACCCAGGATTTAGCATTAAAAAAAGCAATTGAAATTCTGGAGAATACCCAATCGAAAGCACAATGGCAGGAAAAACGAAAAAAACTTATGTCAGATGTTATTGATGTCACAACCTGGTTAACGGACTTTATCGAAAGATATCCCGAGAGTTTTATTCAATATAAAAATAACCACATGGATTAGAAATGATTTCTTTCTATACCCGGACGGAAGATCCGTATAGCCAGTACGGAATTGATCATTTCATTCAGAAATTTGGTATACCCGTTACCATGAATCTGCCCCCCCAATCCGGGATCGTCATCACGTACGGTGCAGAAGCCACGGGCGATTTCGTCATAAAAATCAGCATAAATGATATCCAGAATACAATCTGCGGAAAATGTTGTACAGCCCGTGACCAAATCCCGCTGTGCGAAAATCCTCTGGATACGGGAATTTCAGGCGGGGTGATTTCATATTTTGAAAACGGCACTGTCCGATATCCTTGTGTAAGCCGGATAAAGCAGGGTATTTTAATCGGGATTGATATCTTTAAGGAGACAGGTTACCTGTTATCAGGGCACCTCGATAATATCCGTTCTTCTCTTGACATAGTGTCCCGAAGAGAACTGGCATCCCTCCCCATCGTTGATTTCCTTGAAAATATCTTATTTGAGGCAATCCTTACGGCATGTTCCGAACGTCACCTCCCTCTTGTCCAGAAATCGGTCTGGCCGGACGGAAAATCCTTTGCGGTCTGCCTGACCCATGACGTCGATGAAATAAAAAAGACCTACCAGTGGATAAGTCGTCCATCCCGGTATCTCCTCAAGGGAGACCTTCAGGGGTTCAGACGTCAGATGAATTCGTTGATACAAAAAATTCAGGGAATTGAACCGTATGATACCTTTGAGGACATAATCAGCATAGAGCACGGTTTCGGTGTGAAATCCACGTATTATATCCTCAAAGAAACCGGTAATCTGGTTCTTTCTTCAAAAAAAACCTGGTACCTTTATGGCAGAAACCGCAGTCTACAAAGTCCTGAAATGATTGCACTTATTAAAAAATTACAGATTAACGGGGATGAGGTGGCAATTCATGGCTCTTACTTTTCCTATCTCGATCCAGCGCTTCTAGAGGATCAGACCCGGGAACTTGAGGGGATCCTCCAGGAGAAGGTGATAGGCACCCGGCAACACAATCTCAATCTTGATATTCCAAAAACATGGGAATACCATATTCTTGCCGGATTACACTATGATACTTCTCTTGGATTTAAAGACGCCATTGGTTTTAAGTGGGGGACTTCATTTCCATTTTACCCGGGATCGTATGGATCCGTGATCCCCATTCTTGAGATCCCTCTCATCATTATGGACATCTGTCTTGAATCCTGTGAAAATAAAGAAGAAGAATGTATCAGATTAGCACAGAGAGTAGAAAAATATCAGGGTGTCCTGACCCTGTTATGGCATCCCCCGGTATTTAACACGCTGGAATACCCGGAAGCCCGGGATATATATATAAAAATGAATCAGTACTGCACGGAGCGAGGGGCATGGATAACACGGGCACGGGATATTTATGAATGGGTATCACTGCGAAACCGGCAGACCTTTTCCGTCTTTTGCGATAGTTCCCTGTGTTCCATAACACCTTCCGGCGCTGTTCCGGTACAGTATTTCACCGTGCATCTGCCGCCTGGTACTGATGGTACTATCCGTTCGGAAAATGCAGACATAATCAAAAGGGATGGAGATCGTATGTACATTAAAACCCATCCTCAGCAAAAGAGTAATGAGATTATCATAGGGATCGCATGACGATGGAACTCCGCATAGCTCAAAACACTGACGCAAAAGAATGGGACCGGATCCTTTCTGATTCTCCTCATGGCACGCTCTTCCATCATTGGAAATGGTTGAAGATCACCGAAAAACATACCCAAACGAAGCTATACCCGCTTATCGGTATGCTTAATGGGATTTCTATCGGGATATTTCCCTTGTTTTTTTTAAAAAAAGGGCCCGCCCGGATGGTTTTTTCCCCGCCTCCGCATGCGGCTCTTTTCTATCTTGGACCAGTTTTTGCACGAAATGCTGGATTAACTCAAGAAAAAAGGGAAATTATCTCTATGGATTTCCACGCGTTGGTTGAAAATTTCATCATAAATGATTTAAATGCAAATTATATATTTATATCATTACCTCCAGGCATCCAGGATCCGCGTCCTTTTATCTGGTCCGGGTATACTGCTGGACCGTCCTTTGATTATGTAACCGAGTTAAAAAAAGGGGCAGATTATCTGTTCCAATCACTCGATAAAAAACAACGTCAGGATATAAACAGAGCGAAAAAACGGGGGATGTCAGTAGAAATGGGGGGACAAAAAGAAATCAACCTGATTTTGGACCTCATGACAACCCGGTATGAAGAACAGGAAAAAATGGTAACGGTCACTCCGGAATATGTGACAGATATTTATGATACCTTCAAGGACAATGTTGCCGTTTTTGTGACTCGGGCCGAAGGAGAAATTGTGACCGGTCTCATCGATCTGCAGTATCGGGATACGCTCTATAGCTGGATTGGAAATCCCAAACCACGGGTCCCGGTTTCACCGTCCCCCAACGATCTCATGGCATGGGAAATCGTCCGATATGGATGTGAACAGAAGTATACATCCTTAGTGACGATGGGTGCTGCAGGAAACGAACGGTTACACACCTATTATGCATCAAAATATGATCCCGAATTAACCATCAGATATAATGTAAAAAAAACATCATGCATGTCCGGTATATTTGAGATGGGATATAAAAATATTTTTAAACCATTGTGTGGAAAGAGGATGCCTAACTATTCCGGTACATGAATAACGCACAATGTTTTTTCGGAAATATGACGCAGGAAATCCAAAGTGCTCTGTATATGATTGTTATTTACTACTATGACCATTGAACTCCGTATCGCTGATAGTGAAGACGCAAGGGAATGGGACCGGATTATTTCAGAGTCTCCTCATGGCACGCTCTTCCATCATTGGGACTGGTTGAAAATCACCGAAAAGCATACCCGGACAAGGTTGTTCCCTCTCATAGGAATGCAGAACAGCACCCCAGTCGCTATTTTGCCATTATTTTTCCAGGAAAAAGGAATCGTCCGTATGGTTTTCTCTCCCCCCCCGCACACCTCGATATTATATCTTGGTCCTGTACTGACAGGATACGATACCCTGAACCAGGAAAAACGGGAAAAGAACTATTTCGGTTTCCAGGCTTCGGTTGAACATTTTATTTCCCGTGAATTAAAAGCACAGTATGTCAGCATTTCACTCTCACCCGCGCTCAAGGATCCCCGACCTTTTATCTGGTCTGGATATAACTATGAACTCCAGTACGACTATATCATCGATCTCAGTTTGGGCCTTGAATCCTTGTTTCAGACTCTCGACAAAAATGGCCGCCAGAATATAACCCGGGCCAAAAAAAAAGGCATCAGTGTCGAAGTCGGAGGGAAACACGAGTGTGAAAAGATCTTCGACCTGATGGTCGATCGTTATACCGAGCAAGGAAAAAACGTTACGGAATCACGGGAGTATTTTTCAGATCTCTATGATAGTTTCCGGGATTACCTGAAGATTTTTGTAGCTAAATCTGAAGGCGAAATAATTTCTGGATGCATTGACTTCCATTACCGGGACACGCATTTTAGCTGGATTGGGAGCCCAAAACCGAAAAAACCCATATCCCCATCTCCCAACGATCTTCTCATCTGGGAATCTGTCAGATATGCACACGAGCATGGATGCAGGTACTATGTAACGATGAATGCCGCCGGAGACAAGCGGTTGCATTCGTATTATGTTTCAAAATTTAATCCGGTGCTCCAAGCACACGCTACGGTAAAAAAATATTCGCGCAGCGCCGGTCTATTGGAAAAAGGATATTCCCGGGTGGTAAAACCATTACAGGGACAATTCAGGAAATTTCTTCAATAAAAGGGAGTGCGCAGGTCTATCTCTCATAACCACATTGGCCACTCGTTGCACAATCCCTGCCCGTTAGGGGCTCATGGCGTATGCGATTCCTCTGTATTACTCCAAATCATGGTAGAGCTAATACAGAACTACCACAACCGGGGCACCATCGTGTCGGGGCGAAGCCCAACGAGTCGGCGTTTTTAAAAATCACCGGCAGGTGCACTTTTTCACTCTCCATTTTTGGCAGGCAATTTCTCGAATTTCCCCCTCGTATTTCTTTCTTGAACGCGGGGGTAAAAATAGCACAGTACCCTGTTTTATTACTAAATCCCGGTAGAGAACTCCTCGTTAAACCGGTACGCCCGTTTCGGAACCTGAATATCAAACCGAATATTTTTTCCCGGCTCCCCGGTTTCCCGGATCGTTATACCGGTGATGGCAAGTATTTCCCGGGCCAGAAACAATCCAAAACCATTCGCACCCCCATACCCGTGTTCGAATATTCTCTCTTTCTGATCAACAGGTATCCCTTTACCTTCCCCTTCAAAAAACAGATCAATGCCCGCTTCTGATTCTTTGAATGATACACGGATTGTCTTTGTTTGGATTCCATACCTCATCATTGCATCCGTCATGTTGAAAAAGACCTTTTTCAGCCAGGAATCAGCAAAAATTTCAAGACCATTCACCAGGAGATCACATTGCATAACATCCCGGTAATTATTATCGAGCACGGTGTGGATGGTCATATGAACGTCCTGCCAGTCGGCTTTTTCCATTCCCATATTCTTGTAATCCCGGGTAAATTCCATCTGACGTGTTATTGCAACAATAGCATCCTCCGATTGTTTCAAGAAGGCTGCCAGTTTCGGATCAGTGATACTCTCTTTCAGAAGGGATAGTGTACCCGAAATGACCGTGAGTTTATTCAGAATATCATGACGTGCGACGCTGCTTACCACGTTTAACTTGGTATTGACCCTATACAGGGCATTTTCAACCTGTTTTCGTTCGGTAATATCCATACCGATAATAAGGTACTCGCTTGCTGTGCTGTGTGAATCAAGCACCGCTTTATTGGTCCAGGCAACCCAGACGGATTCGCCATTTCTTCGTACACATTCTATTTCGTTGAATGCAAGATATTCCGTAGGTCTAAGAAATCTCCGGATCAACTCTTCCAACTCTTTTTGTGACTGGTCTTTTACCGCAATAATAGATCCAAATATATTCTTCCCTATTATTTCCTGTTGAGATATACCAAAAAAAGTTTCCGCGAATTCATTGAAAAAGGTAATAATCCCCTGATCGTTCACTCGAAGAATCATACTGTTGGCATTCTCAACGAGTTCGCGGTATTTCTTTTCACTTCGTTCAAGCGCCTCCTGGGATTTCTGGCGCTCTTTGCTTTCCTGCAATAATTGTTCATTTGTCCGAATCAGCTCTTTTGTTCTTTCAAATACCTGCTGCTCAAGGTGTTGCTGATATTTTTTCAGTTCCGTGATATCTTCAAGAATTATTGCAAGCCCCTGTCCTCCCTGATCAAAAACGATGGGGGTCAGCTTGATCTTAAAAAAATACTCCTGCCCGTTAATCTCGAGGAGATCTGTTGTAACGTGTTCACTCCCGGCAATGGATTCCCTGATTTCTGAAAAATATTTTTCGGATAATGCAGGTACAGGTCCTGACTTGTTCAGCGTGGCACCTATGAGACTTTCCGCAGAATACCCAAAGACTTTGACGAATGGTTCATTAACCTGCACTATTACGAGATTCCGATCAAGCACCACGAGCAGATCAGATGAGAGGTTCAGCATCTGTGAGAAAGGGACACGTTGGGAGAGGGTATAGACCTTCGCACGCCCAAATGTCCGCATTTCAGCCTGACCGGATATCTGAAGCGTATTGAGGTATTTTGCTGTGGACGTTCTGTTTAACGGGAGTTTTTTTGCGATATCCTCTATAGTGATTCCCTTGGGATTTTCCTTCAATATTGTGCGAATCCGGGTAATCTCATCCTCTTGATCCGGCATGGAAAACACGCTACTATACTTAATATTTTTTACATTAATACATATCAATATACTGTTTTTTTATGTACTCCTTTAGGATTGTTTAATCACTATACATTATTGTAATACATTGAGGATAAGCATTATATAGTTTACAATAATAGAATACTTTTACGCGATTCGTTAGATCTTCATGGTTATCAGTTGGAACTCGCGGGGTTTTGCCATTATAAAAATCAATTGAGTTAATAGGTGAAGGGACATGAACGATAAAAAAAATTTTACTGTAATTCTATTGTGGGGGCTCATGCTTGTGTCCCTGATGCTCCCAGGCATTGGAGCAGCAGGACCGCAGACGGGGCATCCATATATGCTATTTCATGACATCAGCGATGCACCCGGCTACCAGTATCGCACCATAACCCCCTGGAAGAGCTGGGAATCGGGTATCCTGTCAAGTGCAGACCAGTCACTTACAAGGACTTTTTCCGGATCGCTGGGCAGCTATGACCGGGTTAATTATCGTGGAGGATTTGCCGAGTACCTTGGTCTTGCCTATCAGATAACCAAAAAAGCCCAGTATGCCCAGAAAGCCCGTGAAGCCCTCCTGAATCTGGACGTAGGAACGGTATCCGGAAAAACAGACCGGGCACTCGCGTTAGGTTCCTATTCACTCGCCTATGATTTTATCCAACCGTCTCTCGATCCAGCAACGGATGCAACTATCCGGGATAAATTAGCTACGCTAGCTGATACTGTCTATAAAGATCTCAACGACAATGGAAAAAACCTGAAGTACGTGACATTTGCCGATTACCATGGTCAGGCATACCCGATGGTGGGAGTTGCCGGTGCAGCACTATCAGATTATACCAATCCTCATAACCTGCCGCTTTCGTCGACACCCGCAGACTGGTACAAAGTCGGAACGGTATATCTTTTTGAGAATGATCAACTCCATACATCGGGGCGATCGCTCTTCAGTTACGGGTTTGAGGAAGCATCCGGGAAAAACTTTTTAGGTGCCTACAAATCCTATGTAACCGATGACTATTCACTTTGGCTCCAGGTTGCGTACCATACCTACGGTGAAAACCTGTTGGAAAAATACCCTGCAGTCAAGAAAGCCTTCACTTCAGAACTCTGGGAATCCTTACCAAACAGTTACAGCAATAATTTCGTCACGAGTGGGAATACCAAATGGGCGTATCATACAGGAATTATCAGCCTCCTGTCGGATACTGAAAAAGGCCAGATTCTCAACCACCTCGACCGGGTAGCAGGATCGAAGATTTTGCCTTACAGTACTACCATGGGCGGAAACCCTTCCGGCGCCCTTCAGTATTGCGTGTATGGAAATTATGCATCAATTCCCCGGACCTTTTTGGCTGCTACCAGCCATCTGGATCCCAAGAGTATATACCAGGTATTTCGTGAAAACTGGAATGATGATGCGGACTGGCTTTCCCTTATCACCTGGAACAAACCTGGTGATAGCAACCGGGACATGAGGCATAACGACCAGTTGGCGTTTGAATACTACAGCCGCGGGGACCTGCTCCTCGCTGATGCCGGGGAACCCAAGTACACCAGCTCATATGGGGAGTATGATATCCATCACAATACCATAGCACTTGAAGATCCAAGAACCCCGTTCAAACTCACCCCAATATCAGGAAGTACCTCCGCTGGCATATTCAAAGGAACGGATTATAGTTTCGCGACTCCTGCAACGGTGAATACGCTCATCCAGATGCCCTGGATGCAGCTCCTGCAGAGCAATGTATCGGTAAAAACCGTTATGGCCGGAGGATATGGTGTTTCCCAGACTCTTTCAAACCCCGTCCAGTACGAACGCACGATTGTATACCCGGACACCGACTATTTCCTTGTTGTAGACCGGTTTGAAAGCACGCAACCCTGGGTTTACCGCAATATCTTCCGACCAACCAGTCTTATGGTTACCCCGACGGTTGATGCAAATAAAGACGGCAAGTATACCGGAGAAATCGGGCATGTCAACGGAAATCTTGTCATCGGTTCAACGTCCTATAACTGGTTGCCGTTATCGCCGAAAACCGAAACGCGTACTGGCATTACAACGAATTCTCTCACCTGGACTACCAAAAATCCCTACGGGAAAGATGTACGGCTCAATATGTTCTCCGCGCCCTCATCAGAAATCCTGATCGAAAAGAATACCGGCAGAATCGGGGGATATTCTGCAGAGTCAGAAGTGTATTCACCGGTTGTGTACTTCAGGACCCCGGCTGCCACCTCTGAATACCGGGTCACCGCCCTCCTCTCCAGTTACGCTGATGAACTCCCCAAATCCGCAACCGAAATCCCCGTAACCGGGACAGGACATGCGGTCAGGGTGAGTTCATTATCGTCTGATGATTACATCTACACCGGAAAAGGAACATCCTCATTTGCCGGATATTCGACCGATGCCGATACGGCTTTCATCAGGAATGCCGGGAGCAATAATGAATTTACCTTCATCAACGGGGCCTCTCTTAAAAAGAATACCTCAACGATTGTAAGCATTAGCAAAAAGTTAGACTATTTCACCTTAAAACGAGAAGGAAATGAAATTAAATTCAGAATCAAGGGCGATTTAAGTGGATCCATCACATTGAACAATATTGTGGGAACCCGGGTTTTACGGGATGGTGTTGTCTATAATGACTGGGTGTCGGATCAAAATGCAAAGACCCTGACAATTTCCACGACCCTGACCGAACACGAATTTGCAATATCCTCGGAAGACTATCTGATCATCGATCCTATCTCCCGCCAGACCGTGAATATCGATGAACACCTGACAGTCCCGCTGAGCGTCACCTACACCGGAACGGGAAAATTACAGGCAAGTGCCTCAAACCTCCCTCAATATTCAACATTTAATGCAACGTCCCGGACCTTTTCCTGGACTCCGAATGAGAACCAGGTAGGGAAGTATTCGGTAACATTCCTGGTAACTGACGGTCGAATGAGCGACAGCTGTACCATGCTGATAACGGTAAAAGAAGAAAACCAGGCCCCCGTGTTCGAGGATATTGAAAACAAGACCGTAGTCGTTCATTCAACTCATCAATTTGCCATAAATGCAACGGATGCAGACGGGGACGTGCTCACCTATTCAGCCAGTGATTTACCGAGAAATGCAACATTCGACCCAGCGACCAGGACCTTTTCCTGGACCCCGGATACAAACCAGACGGGGAAATTCATAGTCGTGTTCAATGTGACTGATGGTCTTCAGGGCGACAGCAGAAGTGTGCTGATAACGGTGAAAGAATTAAACCGGGACCCCCTGTTAAACCGGGCCCCCGTGTTCGAGGATATTGAAAACAAGACCGTAATTGTTCGTTCAACTCTTCAATTTGCCATAAATGCAACGGATGCAGACGGGGATGTACTCACCTACTCCTCCGGCGAATTACCGAAGAATGCAACATTCCATCCTGCAAACCACACGTTCACATGGACACCTGCAGATGGTCAGGCAGGATCATTTAATGTCACGTTCATGGTAAGTGACGGATTGCTCTCGGATAACCAGTCAGTACAGATTAGCGTTCGTGAGAGCACCAACAACGCACCCGTATTCGGAGTTATCGCAGATGTATCGGTCAGCCAGAAAGAAACACTGACCGTTAATGTTACGGCTTCCGATCCGGATGGAGATACCCTGACATACTCTGCCTCCCGCCTCCCATCTGGTTCAAAATTCTCTCCGGAAACCCGGAAGTTTACCTGGTCGCCGGCATACAATCAGACGGGGAACTATACCGTCACGTTCAGGGTAACCGATGGAATAGCAACAACAAGCCGGAATGTTACCTTCACGGCGGTAAAAGTGAACTATCCGCCCTACTTCCCATCGGGGAACTACACCACAAAAACAGTGAACGCAGGAACCACGATACAGCTGAATATCATAGCCGCTGACTGGAACGAAGATACTATCACCTATACTGCAACGAACCTGCCAAAGGGGGCAACCGTTGATTCTGAAACGCATACATTTTCATGGACGCCGGGATATGACCAGGCCGGTACCTATGATATTACCTTAATTATTAGTGACGGGCAGCTTCAGGCACGCGCACTGCTCAATATCATTGTGATTAACAACAACAATGTCAGCAATAAGGCCCCGGTAATCGGAGCTATCGCAGATGCATCGGTCAACCAGAAGGAGCTGGTACATGTCAGGGTCACGGCATCTGATCCTGACGGAGATCCGCTGACATATTCTGCCTCCAATCTCCCTTCGGGCGCAACGTTCGATCCGGCAACACGGCTGTTTACCTGGATGCCGGCATACACCCAGACAGGGAACTATGTAGTTACCTTCAGGGTAACCGATGGAACGGTATCAGTCAGCCGAAGTGTTACTTTCACCGCGGTAAAAGTGAACTATGCACCTTATTTCCCCTTGGGGAACTTCACAGCAAAAACGGTTAACGAGGGAGCTATTATACGGCTGAATATCGTTGCCGGTGACTGGAACCATGATGTTATCACCTACTCTGCAAAAAATCTGCCAAAGGGGGCAACCGTTGATTCCGCAACCCACCGGTTCTCGTGGACTCCGGGATATGATCAGGCCGGTACCTATGATATTACCCTCGTTACCAGTGACGGGAAGCTTCTGACCAGCAAGCTGCTTCGTATTACCGTTATTGATACAATGACCTCCTCTCAAAATGCTGTCTTCATCAAATTAGAATAGTGAAAACAATTACCTTTTTTCAGATGGAAGAAAAAACAATTTTTCCGGTTTTTATCACGTATGATTATTTCTGCTCTGTAGACATCATTTGATAGTAATTTTGACGCTCTTTGGGGCTCTGCCCCCGCTGCCCTGGCATCCCCCGGTTGCGATTAGGCCGTATTTCCTGTACGGGACTGAGGAGAAGAAATTCCCATTAAGGTAATCTCAATCGCGTGTGCCATGAGCCCCCCATGGGGGCAGGCTTGGCGCGAGGGGGAGCGATCATCACTTGAAAAGAGGGTTTCCCATGAAAAACAAACATGATGCGAAAAGGGCCACGAGCACACCGGATGAAAATACCGGAGGTTTTTCATATTAAATCGAGAATACCGTGAAACATTTTACGGTGTTTTCAAATTCATTCTACTCAGGAACGATGAACCCCGCCGCCCCAAAAAGGGACGCCCGCGGCTGATCCATTACCTGCAAAAACGGCAGTCTGCATCGCCGTGCCAGGGAGGGGCCCTGATGCGGGGAGCCCTCGTACCGTAGATTTTCATGCTTCTGGTGTGAACTCCCGTCCATGCCATGTTTCAGCAGAGCAATTATTTCTTTTCTTATGCCGATTCACTCTTCTTTTTAAAGAATACGATACCGAGCTGGCGCGTGAAGTAATAATACCAAAAAATGATCAGCCATGCGGAAAAGACAATCCAGCCGATATGGATATGGACATTTTCAATTACCCCGGATGGACCAAAAAAATAACCGGCAAGTGCAATCAATACAATTCTGGTAAGGTTTGCAACGACCGTTCCGAGATACCCGATTGCTATTAATACAAGGCTTTTTTTGGTAAAACTCGCTGGAAAACTGGAAAGTACAATAATCACCGTCACGGTAAATGTGCCCAGTGACCAGATACCGGTACAATCGGGCACAATGGATAGATTGATAGGGCTCCCGGTTTGGGACATGAAAGAAATAATGTTTCCATTGGTGACAGTAGTGCTGAGACCAAGGAAATTCAACATGGCAACAGTGATATTTGTTATAACGGGAATCAGCGGGGCTGTAATCCAGTCCTCATTTCTCAGGAACGTTTCGTATCCACTAAACCCCATGACGGCTATGAAAGGAATAGATACCGGTAACAAGAGCCATCGAAAGCCAAGAAGGGCAAAAATCATAACTCCCATGCCAGAGAGGAACAGGGAAAATTCTCCAATCGAAAAGGGGGGATTCGTAATACCCAGGGGAATACAGAAAAAACTCAGTAAACACATCAAAAATCCGATAATCAGAAAAAAATAATCTGGAGTGCTGACCGTCTGCCCCTTATATTTTTGAGAGAGATAAATAATCGCAACACATGACAGGATCCACATGCTTAACGCGTCAATTTCCATGTAACTGGAGTTCTGGGTCAGGATAAATGAGCCCAGAGTTAAAAGACAAAAAGCGGTCCAGATTAACGCAACTTTTTGTATATCCCGGGCAAGGGAAGGTATTGTTTCTTGCATGTGTCCGCTAAAAAATATGTTATAAGGCGCTAAAGTACTTTCGTATATGACTCCACAACAAATCACATTCATTGTGTATCATAACGAGTGTTTTATTCAAGAGGGAATGTCATTCGATCTGCTCCTGAATGGATAATGACAATGGGATCCTTCAGCGAAAAAAGGCACAACAGGTTTTTAACGGGGATTATTGCCTTACCTCTGGTAACCAGAAATGAATTTCTTCTGTTGCCGCGTTCGTTGTCATTTTAAGACTGATTTTCAACGGGTAGTTCATATCGGGGGGTATGGTTATCTTTACCCGCTCCTCAAAAATCTCTCCCTGGTTTAAAGAAAAAGTCCTGGTTTTCAGGAGCGTCTTTTCTGCAAATGTATTAAGGGTATAATCCATTTTTCCCGTTTCAGATGATTTTATACCGTAGGTAAAAAAAACGGCATTCTCAACGGTATCGTGGGTAATGCTATCAGGAACGAAATAAATTGCCGAATAGGATTCCTTCTGAATCACGATAAAAAAAATTGCTGCTATAAGGCCAAGGAAAACGGCAATTATCACCGCGATTTTCATGAGTCCTGAACTGTCCGTCAACTCCACCTGGGGGAACATAGGTAAGTACACTAGAATTTATTCTTAAATAATAAGGATATTTGCTTTTTCAGCCTAATCTGACCAAATGGCTTTGAGATAGGACGGATCGTGAGAATCATACAAATCAGATATCTAATAAATAGATTGCTTCCCATACGGTAACCTAGAGAAATACCGGGTGATTCTCTTGTCGTTGGTTAAATATCTGGAGAAAATGGCGCTCGTAGGATTTTCCTATCTCCCCTCCGAATTGAAAATATTCCTCTATCGGTGTATGGGAGCAAGAATCGGGAAAAATGTAGAGCTTGGTCTCGGCTCCTTTATTATCCCCCTGGGGTATGAATTTAAAAAAATCCATATTGGCGACGATGTGACGGTAGGAGACGGTGTCCATATTTTCTCTAACAATTTTTCCCTGGGAACCGGTACACAGATAAAAAACAATACAAGAATATCGGGACAACATGATTTCACCGCAGGAAAAAATGTATATATCGACCAGGAATGTCATTTTGATCTGAGAAGGGACATAAGCCTTGGTAATGATATCGGGATTGGGGGTGGCGGCTGGTTTTATACCCACATGGTTTTCCACCCGGTTCTCGATGGGGCTCCCTACGATTTTGGCCCGATTATTATTGAGGACGGCACTTACGTAGGTGGAAATGTCTTTGTATTGCCCGGTGTTACCATAGGGCACGATGCAACGATCGGTGCACGATCCGTTGTTACCAAAAATGTGAACCCTGACACAGTGGTGGTGGGGCAGCCTGCAAAGGGGATTGCTAAAACATCTGAAAGACGCAGAAATTTAACTCCTGAAGATAAAAATATCATCGTAAAAGATATCCTGATGGATTTTATGCATGTCTACCAGGAGAACATCATCCCGGTCAAATCCTGGGACAACCTTGAAATGATCTTCCTTTTTCAGAATCGGACTATCCTGTTTCTCCCCAGGACGGACCTCTTTTCGGAAATAGATGAAAAAATGAAAAAATACAAAAAACCCGGTCTTCTGATCTCATTTGGTATCCCTGAACCTATCAAGGGAGACTGTGAAAAAAATTCGATTTACTGGTTTGATCTGGAGTCACGGACAAAATCCCCAACAATGGATAAATATGGTCGGACTCTTGAACGCTATTTCGGGAATCACGGTATCAGTATATCTTAAGGTAAAGAACCTTTACGAGAATTCGATAAAATGGGATCTTGTCGGGTCTCTTCCCGTCGTGAAGTCGCTTTTTTTTATCTATATTCAGTCGAGAGTTACCGGGAATGGATCCATCAATGGATTTTCGATTTTATGGATGATACCAGATCGGTTACCATACTTTTCTCAATATATCCGGATACTATAATCATGATCAAAAAGGTCACGGTTGATACGACGAGACCGGTAAAGAGTGGAAAATGGAAAACATACAAAATAACAAAGGTTGTGGCACCAGAAAGAACCAGCCGGTCGGGCCGGGAGAGTAACAGCTTAAACGGTGTATTATCCTTGATTAAAAGCAGGGTTATGATGGTATAGATAACTATCAGACTGGTCATAGCAAGGTAGGCTCCCATGAACTGGAATTGCTGGATCATGAGATGGGTAAACACGGGAAAAACTGCGATACTGGCAACTGTGAGGATTGTCAATCGCGAAACTCCTTCTTTCTCACTTGAAATCGATAAATAAGCGCAATACTGCTGCACGAATAAGACCATGTATCCTATCGCAAGTATGATAAGATAATCTCCCGCAGGGGCATAATCCGAGGAGAACAAAATCCCGATAAGCTGGTGGGAGTAGAAATAAAATATCAGAACGCAGAGCAGGCACGCTGAAAGAAACAGGCGGCTGATATCTGCAAAACCCCCGCGTTTCCTGAGTATTTCAGAACTATTGGGATTTGCAGAGGTTTCGGGTGCTGAGATCAAGTAAATTGCCCCGGAGAAAAAGGAAATGACTGCAACGAGGCTCAGGGACACATCGAAATATCCCTGCCAAACGATACCGAGATCATGACTTATCACGATAGAGTTGATATGCTGACCCAATGATACCCACGCATTTAAAATAAAAAAGGAGAAGCCAAACAGGAGGATATCCCGGTCGGGTACAGTGATAGCGTGGAAGGACTCATATATCGCTTTTCTTTTGTACATAATCACGGGTATTAATGCGACGACCGGGGGAAGGGCAAATATCACCAGAATCTGATAAAAGTCAGTAATCCCGAACAGATATACTGCCGCTACGATAAAAACAATTCTTAAAATGCTGGGCGCTGCAGAAAATGCAGAAGAAAGTGAATGGGACCTTTGCCCTCGTAACATGCCGGTGATTACCCCCCCGAGGGTAACGGAAAGGAGGACTCCAAATAAGATACCGCTCCAGAGAAGCCAGGATTGCAAAGGCAGGTTAAGAAACTGAAAAATCGCTTCCGGAAATACGAGGAAGACGATTAAAATAATCAGGGAGGTGATCATTCCGTACATAAGGGAAAAACTAAAATATCTTTTTCCTTCCACAGAATGACCCATAATATCAAAAAAACAAAAATTGGTAATGACCTGCAAGGTCCCGGGCAGCGCAATAACGAGTAATGTGATCAGACCGTATTCATAGGGGGTGATTGAGCGGGCTAACAGGATCTTTGCAAGTATCCCGCACACTCTCATCATGATCAGCCCCCCCAAATAAAAAAAGGTATAAAATGAGAGATTTTTTTGCATTGTGGATACCCGGTTATGAATTTTTTCTTACTCTTTATCGAACCTGTCAGTTTTTATTGGAGTTAAAACAAACCATTCTCACCCCTCGCATCATCCGCCCTGCACCCGGGACATCATGAGGCATTCCTGAAAAACTGCTCAAGCAAATATATTCTGCCTTTCACGTTCAGGGTTGAAGTATACACCTCATATCCCGGACACCGGATCTCTAACGAATGGATACCCCGCTGTAAATCAACATTCACATCCCCTTTTTCATCCGGTTGATAATATTTTGAATCAATAATTGCATATGCGTCCGTTAATGGTTTCCCGTTTTTATCTTCCAGAGAAATGGTTATCCCCCCGGCTATTGGTTGCCGGGGGATGGTCACAACGATCTTCTCACGACGGGTATCCGGTACGATGGTAATATCCCTGGCAGCATGTGCGGAAATGTCCGTGCTCACGTAAAGAATCGTGCTCTTGTTATCCGCTTCCATTTTCACGATATTCCCTCCGTCCGCGACATAATTACCGTTTTTCAGGGAGGGCAGCACAATTCTGACAGCAACCTGCTGAACCGGGGCATCATTATTATTTGTCAGATTAATCGTTGCTATGTCATTATCAATCGAACCGGAACACTGGATATTCTGCATTTTTTTCAGATGATCTGCAATGATATCCGGTGTGGTAAATGTCAGACCGTGGTCTTTTGCATATGCAAACAGCGCTTTAAATTTATCCGTAAAATCCGGATTACCGATCTCTTCGGATCGAAGGATCATGAAGAGCATTGTCTTGGTCATTGCTGCTTCATCGATGGAGGCGGTCCATGAGGAAAATATCTGGGCATTATTTGTACCTGACACGTTCCGGGTAGAAAGTGAATTGCTCATGGGAGAGGAGACAGGCATTAACGCTACTTCGGTTGGTGAATTCTGATACGATGCCATCTGAGGATACTTATTTTGCATGCCGAAGAGTCCCAGATAGGGTGGAGTCACGCCTCTTGAAATGATCAGGGGGATGTTGTTGTCGGAAACAATTTTTAGGGTATCCAGATTATAATCCATCGAGGCTGGCATATACCCGATCAAAGGTGCGTTATAACTGTCTGCATAATCGATCATGGATGCAATGGATCCTTCCTGGGTACTGAAATTACCAAAACGCCGTGATCCTTCAAAAATACTCGCTGGATCTATAACGCTTCCCCTGGTGATAATCTTGGAATTTTTATTGGTAATCTTTCTCAAATCAACTTTTGTCATGTTTTGGACATCAGCTGCATTACCCTGGATCTCATAAGGAGCCACCACTTCGGAGTAGGGAATATTCTCCTCCAGTAACACCTGATATCCCCTCTCCAGAGGACCATCTGCACTGCTATTTGAATTCAGGGTACGATAGCCGGACAACATGATTGGGATCATCCCGTCAGGATAATTCACGAGACTAATCCCCTCCCGGGTCAGGACATTCTCTTCTGCGGAGATCTCATCTCCTGGTGCAAGGAACTGGGTGATATCCAGGCTGGCCCCCGGCGTGAGCGAGGCAGCTTGCGAAAAACTCAGGCTGCTTAAATTATACAGGGTGGATCCCGCATAATATATTTCAGTGGGATACGTCGATGTCGGCTCATTCTTTATATAAATACCCTGGTCCCCGTTATACAGATACA
The DNA here is from genome assembly GCA_964503195.1 of uncultured Methanoregula sp. Taxonomy (GTDB): domain Archaea; phylum Halobacteriota; class Methanomicrobia; order Methanomicrobiales; family Methanospirillaceae; genus Methanoregula. Next base: position 18,778 of record CAZCZK010000001.1, on the reverse strand, counting down.
ACCCCTGGATTTTTGTGTTCAAATCCACACTGTCCAGATTGGGATACATGTGTCTTTTTAACCGGCTCTGATTGTTTTTGATGATAAAATCATTGAGAGGTGAAAACAACCGTGTTCCGAAAATCACCTTCATATTTTGTGTTACTGGAGAAGTTGCTGTTACCCAGTCATTCGATATGAGGAATTCCCGTTTGACACAGGTTGGATAAAACGTATACCGGACAAGTAATGATGCCTGATCATCACCATTTTGATCTTTTAAGATGGTCGTGTAGATGATCTGATTATCTTTTAACTCGTACGGAATGTTCAGGCTATTCAAATTGTAGCGATCTACCATTGATTTCTGATCTTCTGAATATTCCTCAGCAGTACCAAACATATCGACTTGAATTCGCCGTAGTCCCGAGAGCTGAATAGTATCCGAGAAAACCCCGCCACCAAGATAATTGTCCCGGGGCGATCCAAACTGTTCTATGATTGGATTATTTGCATTCAAAACGACCTTGTAAACGTCAGTTACGATCTCGAGGGAAGACCCGGTCTGCTGGAAAGAAACGTTATCTGCCAACAACCTGGCTTCTTTCAGGTCTTCTGAAGTGGCAATCTCCTCGTAGACGCCAAAATCCTTACTGGAGAAGATCTTATTCAATTCAGGGTTGTTGTCAATCTTGAGAGAACTGGTATTTTCCCCGAAATTTGTGATCAGTTTATCGGATACAAGGATATATTTCACCCCGAAAAGATTCTTCAGATCATTCACACCGTTTCCGACAGAAGAAAAGTAAATTTCTTTAAGTAATCGTACATATGTCCTTGTCTCTCCTCCGGATGCCAGTCCATAACTGGCATCGGACATATTTGTGTAAATGGGAACCGTCCGGTAGCCATATCCGCTGACTTTGGCGTTTAAATCTCCCGTATCGCCAAGCCATTTCATTCCGTCATTGATATAATCCTCACCAGCAATTTTCGGAGAGTAATAGGTGGTTGCCAGTATCGGGGTGATTATGACGGTCAGTAACACAAGAAGCCATACCAGGAATACCAGCAGATTTTTATACGTGAGCCTGGTGGAACCAAGAGCCGAAATAACCGCCCATAGACCGAGAACGGCGGTGATGGGAATAATAATGGTGAGATAACTGATCTCCCTGAGCGATCCTGTTGCCGCGTTGATTCCCTGTGCACTCAGCATAACTTCAGGTAAGAGGGTGATAAGTAATGCTGAGATGAGCATACATTTCCCTTTCGGGTTAATATGGAAAAAACCGAAAAATGAAAAAATCACGTGAACCGGGCCAAGCCAGAATGGTGCTGCAATTACGGAATGTGATATGTCGAGTGACAGGATGGAAGCCGGATAAGCACGTGCCGTTTGCGAGTATTTTTCAGTAACCTTCTGGTGAATGTACACCAATAATTTCCCGACCGTGAATATGAACGCCCCGATTATGATGAAATAAATTACCTCCTGATTGACGAGCGCATTCTGGTAAAAAAGGTGTCCAAGTTCCGAGAGCAGGGAAATATTCAGTTTCGATTCAATGAGATTTCCCGGGGATAAAAAAATTGTGGATTTAATTGCGTATTGACTTGCAATGTGAGGGAACCATGCGAGTGAGAAAACATAAATGACAAACGAACTGAGGATCGTAATATAGACCGGATAGGAAATGTTCCCCCACAATAAGCAATACAAGAGGAAAAACACAATTAAAAAACTAATAAGAAATATAAATGTTCCCGTATGACTGATGGTGATGACAAACAGGAACAACCAGACAATCGGGAATAACTGCCATTGAACTGGTTCCTTGAACATAATGTACAGGAGAATATACAGGAACGGCAGGATAAAAACAGAAGAACGGTACGATAAAATTTGAAGGGTTGTTGAAGGCATTGAGAGGAGAAAGAGTACGGCCAGTATTTTCTGCTCTTTTAATTCCAGAAATGTACCGGAATATATATAAAAAGAGCCGAAAATAATCAGGAGAAAGAGAATAACAAACATCAATTCCGCACTCGTGAGTGACATCCCTGTTATTTTTGCAATTGTCGCTCCCACGAGCCATAATCCAAACGGGTAGTTATAATCATTATCACTACTGGCGGGATTGTACACGTAATCCCCCATCTTATTATAAAAATCCTCCATCCCGTTGGATGAAATCATCATTTTGGTATGGAACAGATGGGTATAATCGTCAGTTCCAAGAAAACGTCCAAAGGTTATTACCGGTATAACAAAGGAAATAAGAATAACTGCCAGCAAAAAAACAGATAAGATTACCGAGTATCTGTTCCATGCATTTTTCGTTCGAAAAGCTTCAACAAAATGTTGAATTTTGTGCAGCCAGCTTCTTCTTCCTTGCATCTTCAGTAAACCCGTGTCATGATAGTGAATACAACCTCACTATCTGTCTGTATTAGTTATTCCAAGATAAATTGTTAAATCCTTTTATTCCTCCAGTGCCCTTGCAGGATCCCCCAAAAAGAATCCATGCCTCCCCTTTGGATCATTGGTACATTGCCAACTGCTTTTAATCCGATAATAATGATTATTATAGGAGAAGGCGTTTTGCAGATGAAAATATCCCATGGGTTTGGGGCATTTTTCCTCATCCTCATCCTGTTTCCGGTCATGACTTCAGCAGCACCGATTGTCCATCCTGCATTATTATTTAACAACATCGGAGAAACACCGGGTTACCAGTATCGCACCATAGCACCCTGGAAGAGCTGGGAATCGGGTATCCTGTCAGGTGCAGACCAGTCACTTTCCCGCGATTTTACCGGTTCGCTGGGCAGCTATGACCGGGTATTGTATCGTGGAGGATTTGCCGAATATCTTGGTCTTGCCTATCAGATAACAAAAAAACCCCAATATGCGCAGAAAGGCCGTGAAGCCCTCCTGAATCTGGATGTAGGTACGGTATCCGGAAAAACAGACCGGGCTCTGGCGTTAGGATCCTATTCGCTCGCCTATGATTTCATCCAGCCGTCGCTCGATCCAGCAACGGATGCAACTATCCGGGATAAATTAGCTACGCTAGCTGATACTGTCTATAAAGATCTCAACGACAATGGAAAAAACCTGAAGTACGTGACATTTGCCGATTACCATGGTCAGGCATACCCGATGGTGGGAGTTGCCGGTGCAGCACTATCAGATTATACCAACCCCCATAACCTGCCGCTATCGTCAACCCCGGCGGACTGGAATAAAGTCGGAACGGTATATCTTTTTGAGGATGATAAGCTCCATTCTTCGGGCCGATCGCTTTTCAGTTACGGGTTTGAGGAAACCACCGGGAAAAACTATATCGGTGCCTATAAATCCTATTATACCGCGGAGTACGCGACATGGCTCCAGGTTGCTAACCATACCTACGGCGAAAACCTGTTGGAAAAATACCCTGCAGTAAAAAAAGCCTTCACCTCCGAACTCTGGGAATCCCTGCCAAACGGTTACAGCAATAATTTCATCACCAACGGGAACACCAGATGGACGTATCAAAAAGGGTTTATCAGCCTCCTGTCGGATAGTGAAAAAGGCCAGGTACTCAACCACCTCGACCGGGTAGAATCATCGAAGATTTTACCCTACAGTTCAGCAATGGGGGGCAACCCTTCCGGCGCACTTCTCTATTGCGTTTATGGAAAGTATGCATCAATCCCCCGTACCTTTCCGGCTACTATCAGCCATCTGGATCCCGAGAGTATATACCAGGTATTCCGTGAAAACTGGAATGACGACGCGGACTGGCTATCCCTGATTACCTGGAACAAAGCAGACGTAAGCAACCGGGACATGATGCATCATGACCAGCTGGCGTTTGAATACTACAGCCGCGGGGACCTGCTCCTCGCTGATGCCGGGGAACCCAAGCACACAGGTTCGTATGGCGAGTATGCTATCCATCACAATACCATAGCACTTGAAGATCCGAGAACCCCGTTTGCGCTCACACCAATGTCCGGCAGCACATCAGCGGGTATTTTTAAGGGATCGAGCGGTGTTCTTACAACGACGGCGACGGTCAACACCCTCATCCAGGTGCCCTGGATGCAGCTCCTGCAGAGCACGGGTTCCATCACAAAAGTGAATGCAGGAGGATATGGTGTTTCCCAGACTCTTTCAAGCCCCGTCCAGTACGAACGCACGATTGTATACCCGGACACCGACTATTTCGTTGTGGTAGACCGGTTTGAAGGTTCGCAGCCCTGGGTTTACCGCACTATCTTCCGACCAACCAGCCTTATGGTCACCCCGACAGTTGATGCAAATAAAGACGGCAAGTATACCGGAGAAATCGGGCATGTCAATGGAAACCTTGTCATCGGATCAACGTCCTATACCTGGCTGCCGTTGTCGCCAAAAACCGAAACACCTACCGGCGTTACAACGAATTCCCTCACCTGGACTACCAAAAATCCCTACGGAAAAGATGTCCAGCTCAATTTATTCTCGGCGCCCTCCTCAGAAATCCTGATTGAAAAGAATACCGGCAGAATCGGGGGATATTCTGCAGAGTCAGAAGTGTATTCACCGGTTGTGTACTTCAGGACCCCGGCTACCACCTCGGAATACCGGGTCACCGCCCTCCTCTCCAGTTACGCTGATGAAGTCCCCAAATCTGCAACCGAAATCCCTGTAACCGGGACAGGACATGCGGTAAAGGTGAGTTCAGCATCGTCTGATGATTACATCTACACCGGAAAAGGAACCTCCTCATTTGCCGGATTCTCGACCGATGCTGATACGGCTTTTATCCGCCAGGGTGCTGATAACGCAGAGGTAACCCTTCTTGGCGGATCGTACCTGAAGTATCAAAACAATCCCTGGATCACCCTGTCGAAGAAGACTGACTCCGTATCAGCAAACAAGGGAAATGCCTCACTCGATTATCGAATCCAGGGGGAACCGGACCTTCAGGGTGACATATTCCAACAGCATGTTGATAGCAGTAAGATTGAAAAACGAGCCGGTAGCATCGCACAACAAAAGCCCCCTGAAACCCGTGAGACGCCATCTGTATCAGGAGACAGCAATGATGTAGCAACATTTTTCGTAAATCTTGCAAAACGGATATTATCCGTTTTCACCCCAAACTGACGAACGGAAAATCTCTGTAACGGTACTGCAAGGTTGTTTTATTCATACGGGAGCAGGTGAAGACACCCTTATCGACCATGGCTATCACGGTGAGATAAAAAAGCACCATACTATCTCTCAACTGAACCGATTACTATTGTACCCCATCGTCCCGAACCCTCTCCACGGTTTCGCCAACCTATTCCTGCAAACAAGCGTGAGTTAAATATAAACACAGGGGTTGCCTTGCATTGGTGCCAAGCATCTATTAATAACATACCGGTGAAATAGTATACATCATCTCCAGGAGGAGTGATTATGAGAAAGATGAAATTTGTAATACTGATGTTGATTGCGGCGCTTGCCTTTGTATCTGTAGCATCAGCGTTACCTGCTACACTGACCATTAAGAACGCCGACATCACTGGCCCCAATTCACCAAACAGTTATTTCAAGATAGTAACCCAGAATGGTGACACAGAACTTCCGGCCGGCTCTCAAGATGCCATGTGTATGGGTTGGAAGATTTTTGGGAAATGGTATGGTACTGAATGGACCACATGGGATACCAGAATCGCAAACTCATACCCTGACTACATGGGTACCATTGAATGGAACAGAGTCAACTGGATCGCCAACAATGTATTTGATGGCAGCAAGTATGGATTTACCGCTTCTGCAGATGACTGGAAGATAACCCAGGCAGCCTTATGGAAGCTCGATGGTGGAAAGAGTTCACCGGGTCCGTACACTGACAATGCATACATCAAAACCTATGATAACGCGAAGTTCCAGGCGTACTGGACTGCTGTCCAGTCAGCTGCAGCTGGTTCCTTTGTTCCCGGAGAAGGCCAGTACTACGTTGCCCTCTTGACGAAGGATGCGAATGACTGGGTAGCCCAGCCAATAGCTATCAGGGTTTATATCCCGGAACATAACATTCCCTCTCCTGAGTTCCCGACTCTTGCTCTCCCGGTCGCAATGCTGATTGGGTTAGCAGGCGCAGTGGAATATGTCAGGACAAAGAAAGAATAACCTGATACCTATCCACAATAATCTTTTTTCTTTTCGTTTCTGAATGGGTCGTTTCCGTTATAAGGGATCTGACCCTTTTCAGATCGGGGATAGTGAACGCATCCCTCTTGAGTATCAGAGTATACCCAAAAGACTGGCGTTCATTTCTCTCCTGTAAACCAGTTACATTTATCCATTTTCAGGTTCCACTAAAAAACCATGCGCAGAAAAGGAATCGTCCTGGGATTAATCGCCCTCCTGCTGGTGACCGTGCTCAGTCTGGGGTGTTTGGGAAATAAAACGGAAACTACGGGAACAACCTCCTCCCCAACACCTCTGCCAACGACAGCGGTTCCAGCAGCACTCGACCTTCATAAACAGGGATTTGCTGCATACAGCACGGGAAACTACACTGCGGCCCTTGATCTCTACGATCAGGCGATAGCGGCGGATCCGGGGTATAACCGGGCGTGGATAGATAAGGGGAATGTTCTCCTGGAACTGAACCGTTCTGCGGAAGCGATAGCGGTTTATGATGTGGTACTTGAACGAAATACTCTTGTCCCTTATGTCTGGAACAACCGGGGGAAAGCGTTGATGGCTGTTGGTAATTATTCGGCCGCACGCGACTCCTTTGATCGGGCACTCCAGATAGCACCCGAGTTTACCGAAGCTCAGGAGAACCGGGACCGTGCCCAGAAAATGCTGCAATAAGGGGAAAAAACAGGTTCACCGTTTTATCCGGTTCATCAAAACTCATTTTTTTATACGGTAACGGCCAAAACCCGAACCGCCAGCATACCTCAGATCCTAAAAGGCAGTATCCCTAACCCTGTTCTTTACCGATTTTATACCGTGCCGTTGGCACGCCAATCTCAAACCGGGCCCCTTTTCCCGGCTCTCCGGTCTCTTGTATTGAGATGCCATGGTACCCCAGGATCTCCTTTGATATAAAAAGGCCGAAAGCCGTTGTTTTTCCTGCATCCTTGGTGAAGATCTTGTTTTTCAGTTCAGCCGGAATTCCAGTCCCGTTGTCCTCAAAAATAATCTTCCCGGTATGATTAGCATCATCAAAGGATACCCGGATCTCGGAAACAGTCTTCCCGTACCGGGTTGCGTTGTCAACGAGATTTTCAAATACCCTTTCTATGAGGGGATCCGTGTAGATTGAAACAGGTCTTGGATCAAGAGTAATCTTCAGCGAGCGGGCATTGGCCTTTTCTATTGCATTATGGATGAGTTTATCCAGGGAGTACCAGCGTGCCAGTTCCATTCCGAGGTTCTGGTACTCCCGCGTGAACACAACAAGATTCTGGATTGTTTGTGCTGCATTTTTTATCTTCTCTGCATGTTTTTTTATGCTGGTATTCCCCGGCAGAGCCTGTTCAAGGACTTCGATATAACCCAGCAGGATCGTGAGCTGGTTGATAACGTCATGGCGGGTAACCTTGGTCAAAGTATTAAGTTTAACATTTGCACTCTTCACGGTCTCTTCAGCAAGTTTCAGATCCGTGATGTCTATGATCGTCTCGAGGGCAGCAATGATATTCTGCTCCGTATCGTAGATGGGTGCGGCTGTGAAATGGAGCCATTTCCCATTTTCTCCCATTGAAGGGAAGAAATCGATCGCCTCGTAGGCACCTTCAATCAGGTGGGAACGAGATGCAATATCCGGGTACAACCGTGGGATCTCATCGATTGCCCCATCGATGAGGAGATCTGCAAGACAGGGTCTGTCGGAAGTGTAGAATCCTTTCCAGTGCTGACTGGTGCCAACCATTTCTCCCGTTTTGACGCCGGTACAGGCGCTCATCGCTTTATTCCAGTAGAGAACCTGGTGGTTCCTGTCGATCACGAAGATCGGCACCGAGGATCCTTCGATCATCTTCTTTAACTGGTCTTCTCTCTCACGCAGGGCAGTCTCCGCCATGACGCGGTCAGTGATATCCGCCATGATAATCCGGCACCGGTTCTCTGCTCCTGGTTCCTCTTCGATTCTCTTGCCGTCAGCCTGGATCACCAGGTGCTCTCCAGTGTCCGCCCGGTAAAGGGGGATCTCGCATTTCTGTTTTCCTATTGACCCGAAGACCTGCTTGCAGAAGGTGAGGAAGGTATCACGTTTTTCGGGAGAAATATAATCCTGGAGCGAACTATCCCGGATCTCTTCACGGGTTTTTCCAAGAAGGGTTGCCCCTGTCTGATTTACCTGGATAATTTTCCCGTTGGGTGCAAGGGTAAAATACCCGGCAGGGGCACTGTCATACAGGTCGAGATATTCCCGTTCCGAGTGCTCTGCCTGCTGGCGCAGGATCCTGAGCTCGTCATTCTGGGCCTCCAGCTCTTTCTGACGGGTCTGGAGTTCCTCGAGAAGGCGCTGGGACTTTTCATAGTATTCCTGGAGTTCGGTGATGTCACGGGAGCTCATCTGGAACTCTGTTGCCTCGCCGTTTACATCATAGATGGAACGGATTGTTGTATAGTACGAATGCCTGCTTCCTTTGCCTGAGACACTCTCATGCTCAAAGGTGTTGACCGGTCGTTCAATGGTCAGGTTGCCGATGATCTCCCGGATCTTCTTCTGCTCCTCCGAAGAAAGAAGGGTAAACAGGTCCTTCTCGAGGATCATGTCCTTCGGTGTCTGATAATACCGCGAGAACGCAGGGTTGACAAACGTGATGGAAAAATCCGGGCGGAACCGGCAGATCAGGTCCGATTGGTCTTCCACAACTGCCTTGTACTGGAGTTCAATTTTTTTTAACTTGATCTCCGCTTTTTTCATGTTGGTAATGTCTTCGATGAGACCATTGATACCCGCGGGCTTGTCTTTCTCCTTGAATGGCTGCGCAATGATCCGCACGTTGTGCAGATGCCCGGTCTTATCCACCATCCTGAACTCTTCCGGGCTGGTTTTTTCCGAAAGGGCGTTCTTGAGCATCAACCCGATTTTATACCGTTCATCAGGAGGAGTAAGCATGTAAAAGTGCTTCCCGGCCAACTCCCGGGGATCATAGCCAAAATTTTGTTGGATGACCGGGCTTACATAGGTCAGCTTACCTTTGGTATCCGTGGTGAAAATGATATTGCTTATGCCCTCAACAAGGGCCCGGTGTTTCTCTTCAGATTTCCTGACCAGGTACTCTGCCTTCCTCCGTTCCGTGATATCAGTAATGATGCAGACGAAAACGGCAGGCGGGGTATCCTGGTTTTTAAGGGCCGGTTGCGTGAACTCTGTCTGTATAGCTGATATGTTGAGTTCTACACAGAAGCCGGTACTGTCCTCGGATATGAGGGTGCACTCCGTATTTTTGTAAATACCGTTATCTGTGGCACGTTTCAGTGCACTGGTGCATTTCTCGAGATCCGTCGGTGCAATGTAGTCAAACAGGTTTTTTCCTATCGCGTCCTCAATTGTGATATACCCCAGCATTTTTGCGGCATGAATATTGGCGGTTTTTATTATGCCCTCCATATTCATGGTGATGACCCCGTTTGGCATGGTCTCGATAAGAGTGCGGTAATGAAGATCACTCTTCTGCACCGCTTCATCAGCTTTTTTCAGTTCACTGATATCAGAAATGAGGAACAATCCGTAGGAAAATGTTCCATTCTCATCAAGCCCGGAAGATGCGGTCAGCCGGGTGTAGGCAGGAGTCCCGTCCTTTTTATTGAACGTCAAATCAAAACACTGCGGGTGTCCCGACTTCAGGCGGGTGATACTCTTTTTTAATCCGGCTGCATTCGTCTGATCGATAAACGAAAATATCGATCGGCCCTTGATTTCTTCTGCGGGTTCCCCCAGGATCTCGGATGATTTCAGGTTCGAAAATGTTATTATCCCGTCCGGGTCAATGGTCAGAACCCCTTCCTGGGCAAGCTCGATCAGATTGTGGTACCGTCTCTCGCTCTCTTCATATGCGCCTTTGACCTCCTTGCTGATCTCCTGTTCACTGGTGAGTTTCTGGTATGATGTTGTCAGCTCCTTATCCTGCTCAGCAACGGTTTTTTCCAGTTGTTTCTGATATTTTTTGATCTCAGTGATATCCTCAAGGAAGAGAAGAAGTCCTTTTTTACGATTTTCAAGGAGACTCGGAACGAACTTCGCCCGGAAAAAGAATGGTTTGGTATCCTTTCTGACTTCAAATTCCCGAAGTATTTCCTGCCCGCTGATACCCTCCGTTATCAGTGAATGGATACCCGGGACGGAAAAAAAAGCAAGGGGCAGGATATCAACCGGTTTCCCGATGATCTCCTCTGCGGTTTTCTTTTCAAAATTGAGAACATTATCGTTGACATAGGTAATGATCGAATCGTTATCAATAACAAAGATGTAATCTGATGAGAGGCTGAGAATCGCGCTGACCGGTACCCGCTTTGACAATGAGTATATTTTTGCGGAACCCGCTGTTTTCATCTCAACCAGCCCGGAGGTAAGGAGGATATCCAGGTATTTTGCCGCAGAATTCCGGTTCATGTGGATATGCCGGGCTATCTCGGTGACGGTGAGTCCCTTTGCAGATCCTCTCAGCAGCTTTTTTATCTGGTCGAGTTCCTGATCATACTTTTCCATACGGATTCCTGAACTGTAATCGTGATGGTACGAATAGTTAATTGTTCAAACATATATATAAAATATTCTACTGGCGCCTTGCACCAATCCGCTAGCAATTAAAAAAAATTTCTGTTAATAAAAAGCAAAGCCTTGTTATTACACCCCAATGAAATAACCCTGTTTTGAAAAACGAACTCTCATGCGTACGATCCTATAGAAACAAGCCCTATATACATTGTGCTGATGCTTGGCAACTGGAAATTTCCCTCATTTTGGAGGATCGAGGAATTCCCGGAGAAAAATTGCAGCTTCGCTTGATCTGGTATCCAAATACCACAGATGACCGTGAATCTCCACTACATTCTCAAAGGGCTTATTACTGTTTTTGATTAATACTTACCACCCATGTCTGATCTATCCATCATGGACGCGATTTTATTGGGATGCATCCAGGGATTCACCGAATGGCTGCCGATATCCAGTTCCGGACATCTTGTGATCGTCCAGTCGCTGCTCGGGATCTCTGTTCCCGCCGCATTTGATATCGTTATCATGGCTGGTACCATTGTTGCACTCATCCTCTATTTCCGGCAGACCCTCCTCTCGCTCTTCGGCGGGATCTGTGCGGGAGACCGGAACTCGCTGCGCTATTGTTCCTTTATCGTGATCGCAGGTATCGGGACAGCACTGATCGGTTTTTCCGGAAAAACGTTTTTTAAGGCATTGTTTTATCAGCCGTTTCTTGTCAGCTGCCTGCTTATCGTTACCGGTATCTTTTTGTTCATCGCATCCAGAGCAAAACCCTTCGATGGTGAGATGACCGCCAAAAGATCATTTCTTATCGGCATAGCACAGGGAATTGCCGTTGCCCCGGGCATTTCCCGGTCCGGCAGTACTATTGGCACCGCGCTCCTTCTTGGGATCAAAGCGGAGGACGCTGCCATATTTTCCTTCCTTATTGGGATTCCCGCAATGAGTATTGCATCGGTACTGACCTTTCTGGAGGAGCCGGCCATCACGGTTTCAGCATTGCCGCTGGCTGTCGCAACGGTTACCGCATTTATTACCGGCTATGCCAGTATCGAGTTGCTGATGAGACTGCTGAAGGAGAACCGTTTCATCATCTTTGCCTATTACTGTATTGGCGCCGGTCTCCTGTTCGCCCTCCTGACCTACTCTCTGTAGTCAGATTGACGGAAACCAGACAGGGTTGTATGGGATCGACGAACCTGCATGTCCCTGCCCGTTTCAGTCCGGATCTCCTCATCCGGAGGTGACCCGGTCGCCTCCGGCACATGCCGGCATGTCAGCATAGTCCGGTCAGAAGGGACGACATTCTCGATAAGGATTCTGATAAATCCTTTTTTTCTGGAAATCTCTGCACGGCGTGACTGACCCTGCTGTTTCAGACAGAACCTGCCGGGCCAGGGGAAATCACCACACCCGCACCCCTGTCTCTGCCAAGGCAGGGCCATACCTTCGGGCTAACGTTCCTTCCGCGTGTACCGGTCTTTTTTTGCCGGGGCAGGTCCCGAGTACATGGCAGCCGGGACCCGGCCCGCAATTTCCGCGAGTGCTTCGGGGGTGAGCCTGCCTTTTTTACCGATCACGTCCGCGCTCTGGAGGGTGAGCACCCGTGAGGTCATCACATAACTCTCCCCGAAGAGATCAAGCCCGCCCTGGGAAAATTCGTCGATGGAGATGGGTAACGAGGGAGCATCGGATGGCGGTTTGCTGCTGACCGGACAGGCATGAATCCTGTCGGGCTCTTCTGTTCCAATCACGACGGACGGCCGGGTTTTCCGCTGGCCCCGGCCATCCAGAGCAACCGAAACAAGGAGGACATCGCCTTTCACATACTGCCCCATGCCATAAGTATCCGGCCCGGCATGGCATAAGGGATTTGATTGGCAGGATGCCCGGGCTCGAGACTACTGTCCTTTTTGCCTGAGTTGAAAAAAGGTTTCCGCATCCAAAAAACCGGGGACTGCAATACCGCGCTGCAAACCCCCGGCAATGGAAAGCACACCGCGTCAGAAGGCCTGAACTCCCGCAGGTCCCCGGAAGGGTTTGGGCCGATTAGTCTGCTGATGATTTCTGAAGAAGGACCCGGCCCTTCGAGGTCAGCCGGAGCATAATCTCGCTCGAGGATTTTCCCCCGTCAAGAAACTGCTTGGAGAGTAAGACACGGATACTGGATCTGACACCGCTCTCCCCGTGAGTGGGGAGCAGTTGCTGAACCACATGACCGATATGGCAACCCTGCTTGTCGGATACTGCCTGGAGAATGTGGATATGGATAGGGTCAGGCACAAAGGCCTGCGGGACTTCAAAGGATATAGCTTCCACAGTTTTACCTCTTGATTGGATTACCAAGTTCCAGGATACCACGACCGGTATTCAGGGAACAGGTTACCATATACCAGTTAGCTGTATGACTTGAAGTAACCATTCCTGTAAATTTTTAAAAAAATATCTTTTCTTACGACAACCAAGAAAATTCCTCCCGGGATACTGCCAGGAAAAAGGTGCACCCGCCGGGAATGCGGCGATGCAGAAGCGTGCCGGAAACGGGACACCCTTTCAAGCGGTCTTCATGGATGCAGATAAAATGAATATCCGGGCGATCCAAAGGAAAGGCATTGCCAAGATCATGGACGGGAAAAGGAACTGGTGAGGGAAGATCCCGCAGGCGACGCAACGGCTTGAATGTCGAAGGGTCCAACGAGTTCTTCTCAAACCTGCAGTTCCCTATAAACAACACCCCCCAAAATCCTTGAATACCTCTGACTGACAACCGGAGATATGGTTACCTGACCATGCGTTCGTTCTACCTCTTCATCATTGTTGCAATCTTCGGTACCATCGCAGTCCTTGCCGCAGCCATAATCCTCACCAGCCCGGCCCTGGTACCGGTTTCCGTGTCAGGTGCACAGGATATCGACGTGAAATACGGGATGGATACCCATCTGCCCCCGCCACAGTACTATACCGGCATTGATTTTTTCACCCTGAAGTCCGACAACAACCGGACCGTTATTCCCCTGAAAAGTTTCCGGCAGCAGGTCACGAACTACTCCAGCGGCGCTGTTGCCGCCATGACCGTGATGTCGTACTATGGCATCGCGGTCAACAACACGGATGGTGACGAGGTCCGGATCGCCCACGAGATGTACCCCGGCGTCTCCGAAAAGGCCGGTATAACCCCGGCCCAGATCGCGCAATGGTTCCGGCGCAATGGCTGGAACGCCACGTGGGGAACGGGCGGCAGCCGGGATCTGCTGCGCAGGAACCTGGAGTCAGGTATCCCCACGATAGTAGAATGGATGGACTGGGGCGGCCACTGGGTCGTGGTGTCCGGTTATGATACCCGGGGAACAGAAACGGTGAGGGATGATGTGATCCTCTTTGCCGACCCGGCCGACTGCCACGATGACCGGGCAGACGGCGTCACATACTTCAACTACGGGGAGTTCGATGCCATGTGGTTCGATGCCCGCACCTTTTCGGAGAACATGAAGGACCATGCATGGGTGGTGGCGGTGCCGGGCAACGCCTTCCCGCCCCCCTGAGAAAAAGCATTCATTTTTCCCTTTTTGAGGCACACATCTGCCTTGAGGAAGAACACCCATGAAAGTAACGAGGCTCTCCACCGGATCGGATAACCGGTCTTATTTTGAGGATATTGAAGTGCCGTTCGAGTCGCGGGGGGACTTCGGTCTCTTCACGATACCGGAGCCGGCCAAGTCGGTATTCTTCCGTGAGATCCCGCCCACCTGGGAGTACGCGTGGCACAATGTTGTCTGCCGGGAATACGTTATCACGATTGACGGGAAAGCGGCGATTGAGGTCGGGAGTGGTGAGAAACGAATATTTAGTAAGGGGGATGTCCTGCTTGCCGAAGATCTGACCGGGCAGGGGCACCGGACACGGGTTCTCGGGAATAAAAAATGGCTGCAGGTGTTTGTCACGCTCCCGTGATGGCGATGGATTCACGTGCCCCGGTGAAGGGGATGTCCTTTTAGGTTACAACCCCCCGAAAGGATACGTCTGGAAACCTTTTTTTAAAAGGGGGCGCAATACCTCCTAACCTTAGAGCATTCGTATGTGGTTTGAACTGCTGAATCTTATCCTCGGTATTGCCTTTGGCTTTTTTCACAAGGGAAAGGAAGACTATTACTCCCTCCTGAAGAACGGTGTTGTTGTCGGTCTTGTCCTCGGGATCATCTTCGTGCTCGCTGCGCGGTTCCTTGTACCCGGCGGTACAAGTCTTGGCATCGGTGATTTCGGTGTGCCCGGCTTCTTTATCGAGATTTTTATCTTTCTCGTCATCTTCATCCTGGGTGCTTTTGCCGGTGACTGGCTCGAACGGGGCTTCAGGAAATAAATCCCTTTACCGGCATGCAGGCTCCCTGGAGCCCAATCATTTTTTAGGGAGATTGCCGGCCGGCCTTTACGATGATATCCTCCGCCATCCTAATCCAGATGGGGTGCTGACGCGTCCATGAAAATTCTTGCCATCCACGGGAGCCCCCGCACGGTCCGGAGTACGACGCGAAGGCTCGCCCGGTTCGTACTCGATGGAGCAGCAGAGAGTGGCGCAGAGACCGAGATAATCGACCTCTGTGATCTCCGCATTACCCCCTGCAGTGCCTGCGAGGGCTGTTCCTTCACCGGAATCTGCGTCTTTGAGGACGACCTCATGCCACTCGTTGAGCGGATGAAGGAAGCGGACGGGATCGTGTTCGGATCACCGGTATACATCGATACCATCTCCGGCCAGATGAAAATCTTCTTCGACCGGCTCGCCGATGCAATACACTACCAGTTACTGGCGGGCAAGTACGGCTGCTCGGTCGCGACCACGCATACCTCCGGCGGGGACGGGGTTGTCGCGTATCAGAACCATGTCCTGAATTACCTTGGCATCATCTCTGTGGGCGGTATCAGTGTTGCATCCGGTGGGGACGTGGGAGCGGTGGATGCGCGCGATTCAGAGGCACGGGCGCTGGGCCGGCAACTCGCTGATGCGATTGCCGGGGGCTTTTCCGACCCGGAGCAGGAGGAGGAGATCGCCGGCAACCGGGAATTTTTCAAGGACCTTGTGATCGAGAACAGGGAATTCCGCACGGAAGAGTACGAGCGGTGGTTGCGGATGGGATGGATCCGGTGATCTTCCCGTAGTTTTTTCGACTCGATCCGGATCCCCTTACCTTCCTTGCCGCTTCCCGTATTATTGATCATGGCCATCCGGCAATACGGGGAAAAGCCCGCGAACACGGCGCTGGCTGCAATGATGTGACCGCTATCGCGGAACGTTTCTGCCTGATGTGATGGTGAACGAATTCTTCGATCCAGAACCCGCATCAGCCATGGATTTTCAATGCGCTCCCGAATATCGGATGAATGGGTGAAAATTAAAAAATTCAGTAATTCTCCGCCAGAATCTCGAAGAATGCCTGCGGGTGATCGCAGGCAGGACACTTTCCGGGGGCAACCTTACCCTCGTGGATATACCCGCAGTTCCGGCAGTGCCATTTTACCGGCATCTCGGATTTGAAGACGGTTTTATTCAGGAGGTTCTCGTGCAGTTTCCTGTACCGGGACTCATGGTGTGCCTCCACTTCTGCAATCTTCTCAAAGAGGCGTGCGATCTCCGTGAACCCCTCTTTTTTCGCGGTTGCGGTAAATGCCGGGTAGAGCGTGCCCCACTCCATCTGCTCGCCCGCAGCTGCGGCTGCCAGGTTCTCCTTTGTGGTCCCGATCACACCCGCGGGGTAAGACGCAGTGATCTCGGCATCCCCGCCCTTGAGCTGCCTGAAGAACAGTTTCGCGTGCTCACGCTCGTCCGCCGCAGTACCCTCGAAGACCGCAGCGATCTGTTCGTAGCCTTCCTTCCGTGCCACGCTTGCAAAGAAACTGTACCGGTTCCGTGCCTGCGACTCGCCGGCGAACGCGGCGAGGAGGTTCTTTTCTGTCCTGCTTCCCTGGAACTTCATGGTAATACTCCCGGAGTGTTCTGTTTCCATGGAAGATAAATATCCCCCGGTCAATACTCGGCCGTGGTCCGGAAATACCTGGATGGTACTGGAGTTGCCGTACGGTGCGGGGTATTTCTCTCATCACAGGTCCTTTGCCACAAAAAGGTTCTGCCGATCCTCCGCGGAAATCCCCACGCCGTTGTCGCGGGAGGCAATGACAACATTCTGTCTGACTCGCTGGAAAGAATCCCATCATCATCGCCAGCCTGCCGTGACGCAGGGAATTCCCGTCCGGTTGAATCAGACCTTCACGATACCGGAACAGCGTTCGCAGAAATAAGAATGAAAAGAGAGAACGGGCCTGAAGGGATTTGAACCCTTGACCTGCGGATTAAGAGTCCGCCGCTATGCCGAACTAAGCTACAGACCCATGCCTGTTGCCTGATAATGTGGTCGATGATGCCGAATAAAGGTTTTGGATGGGACGGGCAGGAAAGTCATGCTGCCGTAGGGGATACGTGCTGAAAAAGGAGTGACTGCTTCATGTCCGTCTGTTGGAATCCCTTAATACCGTGGAGTGCTACATCTTCTGTATCATGCCGCAGGAAGCCCCGTTTGAGCAGCAGGGACCGGTAAAATACTGCATTTTCGGGTGCGGGACGAACGGGTACAACATCATTCTCGAGCTGGCAAAAGAGCACGAGCGCGTGATCGTGGCAGATAAGGATGAGACCCGTGTCCGCAACCTCCGGGACCAGAAGTTCGACGCATACCAGCGGGACCTGACCTCATCGGACCTCCTCACGGGACTCCCCCTGTTCGAGATCGCGTTCGTCATGACCGGAGACGGCGATGTGAACCTCGCGGCAGTCCGCACTATCAAAAAACGGTATCCCGGCGTGCAGGTCGTTGCCCGCTCGACCGACCCGGTGAATGGCCAGAACCTGACCGCAGCAGGGGCAGATTTTGTCTTCTACCCGCAGGAAGTGGTTGCACGGCAGGCAGTCCTCCAGGTAAAAAAACAGCACGCGAGCCGGATCTCGCAGCGACTCTTCACCCTTCTGGCCGGCTGGGAGGGAACGCTCGGGATCATCACCCACAAGAACCCGGATCCGGACGCGATCTCCTCTGCCATGGCACTTGCTGAGATAGCGAAACAGGCCAATACAAAAACACTGACCACCCGTATCCTGTACGACGGCAATATCGGCCACCAGGAGAACCGCACGTTCGTCAACCTGCTCGATATCAAGATGGAGCACCTGACCCCCGATGCCCTCGCGAAGTGCACCTACCTTGCCATGGTCGACTGCGAAGGGCCGGGTGCCAACAACGATGTCCCTCCCTTAACGAAGATCAACATCATCATCGACCACCACCGCGAGGGAAAGCACGCGGCCGGCCAGAGCAATTTCGTTGATATCCGTCCCGGTGCCGGGGCCACGGCAAGCATCATGACCCAGTACCTGCAGGAGCTCGACATACCGGTTGACAAGCGGGTCGCGACCGCACTCCTCTACGGCATCCGCACGGACACGAAGGAGTTCAAGCGCAATGTCACGCCGCAGGACCTGAGTTATGCCGGCTTCCTGCTGCCGCTGACCGATGCCGACCTGCTCGACAAGATCATGTCCCCGTCCATGTCGCAGGAGACCCTCGACGTGATAGGCGCTGCTATCTGCAAACGGAAGATCCAGAGCGGGTACCTCTTTGCAAATGTCGGGTACGTGATGAACCGCGACGCCCTCCCGCAGGCAGCTGACCTTCTCATCACGCTCGAAGGCGTGAACACGGCGCTCGTGTACGGTATCACCGACAATGCGATCGTGATCTCCGCCCGCAACCGCGACATCCGCCTGCATATCGGCAACGCCCTGTCCGAAGCGTTTGGGGACATGGGTGATGCCGGCGGCCACCCGAACATGGCAGCCGCCAACCTCCCGCTCCACTATTTCGGGAAAGTGGAGGACAAGGCCCGGCTGCTGGAGATCGTGATCGAGCCGGTCCTGAAGAAGTTCCGCGATCTTGTCGGCCTTGAGAATGAAGGGAAGAAGAATGGCAGCCAGCAGCCTGCTGCACCGTGAGCAGAAAAAACCATGAAATCCTGGAGGATTGTATGAACTTTTCCGAATG